>VGOD01000248.1 GCA_016876015.1 Chloroflexota bacterium | reverse complement strand
ACGCAGTGGCGCCGAAAACCAGCCACGAATGACACGAATTGACACGAAAATGGGTTGACCAGGCGGCTGAATTCGTGAAATTCGTGCAATTCGTGGCTACTCCGCACGGCACTGCGTAACTCCTGTATATGAGCATCTTGCGACAGGAGTGGCGCGGTCGCGATACCGTGCGACGGTGAGCGCCGGTTGCGGCAAGACCATCTGACCTGAAAACCGCCCCCCAAGCGTCGGCGCTTGGGAAGCGCCTGACTTGCGGCGCGCTTCAGTGGCGTCGGCTATAGCAGCACGAAACTCGCCCCGGCCGCGGCGCGCGTGGGATAGAGCGCCGGGGTCAGCCCTGTGCGCGAGCGATAGGCCGCCGCGACCGTGGGGATGGCAGCCCTGACGGAGTCGTTGGCCATCAAGGCCACTGCGCAGCCGCCAAACCCGGCGCCGGTCAGGCGCGCGCCGAAGCAGCCGGGCTGGCTGCGCAGCAGTTCCACCATGGCATCAAGCTCGGCGCTGCTGACCTCATACAGGTCGCGCAGGCTGGCGTGCGAGGCATCCATCAGTGCGCCAGCCGCGGCCAGATCGCCCGTGCGCAGCGCGGCTTCGGTCGCCAGCACGCGAACGTTCTCGGTGATGATGTGTCGCGCTCGCCACGCCACCACCTCCGGCAAATCGGCCTGCTCCAACATCGCCAACGTCGCATCGCGAAGCGCCGGCACGCCCAACGCCTGCGCCGCGGCCTCGCATTGGCTGCGACGCTCGTTGTAGGCCGAGGAGGTCAGTTGCCGGCGCACAGCCGTATCAGCGATCAAGATCGTCGCGCCCGCCGGCGTTGGAACCGGCCGGTAGCTCAAGTCTCGGCAATCAATCAGCAACACATGATCTGGCCGGCCCAGCGCCGATGCGAGCTGATCCATCAGGCCGCAGTTGGTGCCGACAAAAAGGTGCTCGGCCTTTTGGCCGATGCGCGCGGCCTGATCCAACGGAACCGTGAAACCGCCGGCTGCGCTGAACGCCTGCAGCGCAGCCATCTCCACTGCGGCTGAGGATGACAGTCCTGCGGCGATGGGTACATCCCCCTGCATCAAGGCATCCAGCCCTTGCACCGCGTAGCCGCCGGCCAGCAAGCCCGCGGCCACCCCGCACACGTAGTTGCTCCAGGGCTCTTCAGCAGTCGGCCGGATGTCATCAAGGGCGAAGGTGGTCTCGCGCTTCAGATCGTACGCGACGAGCCGCACGCGGCCGTTGGAACGCGGCGCGGCCGCGATGCGCGTCTCGCGCTCGATGGCTGCGGGCAGCACGAAGCCATCGTTGTAATCGGTGTGCTCACCGATCATGTTCACGCGTCCCGGTGCGCGGGCGATCAGCGTCGCACGCCGGCCGAAAGTCGCGGCGAAATGGGTCAAGAGCTCATCGTGGGATAGCAGCGTGGGCATGAGATGATCCTGTGTCGAAAGCGTTCGGGAATCCGCAGGAGGCGTTCCTACCGGTCAGCCGCCTGGCGGTAGTGCGTTTCGGAAAGAGCAGCCAGTCGAGCAGCCGCCAGCTCGGCTGGGATGTCGCGCTGAGGCTCGCTCAGCAGCTCGAAACCGACCATGAACTTGCGTACTGTTGCGGACCTCAGCAGCGGTGGATAGAAATGCGCGTGCAGTATCCAACCGGGGTGCGCTTCTCCGTCCGTCGGCCGTTGATGCCAGCCCATGCTATAGGGGAATGGCGCCTCGAACAGGTTATCGTAGCGGATCGTCAGTCGCTTGAGGATATCGGCGAGCGCGTCCCGTTCCTGCGCCGCCAACTCGGGCAGTGAGCCGACCGGCCGGCGCGGCAGCACCATTGTCTCAAACGGCCACACCGCCCAGAATGGCACGAGCGCGACCCAAGAGCTATTGGCGCACACCAGGCGCTCTCCGGCCGCCAGCTCCAGCTTCAGGTAATCCATCAGAAGCGGCGTCTTGTGCAGGGCCAGGTAGGCTTCCTGTTGCTTCTCCTCTTTGCGCAATTCGTTGGGAATCGCCCCGGTCGCCCAGATTTGCCCATGTGGGTGTGGATTGCTCGCGCCCATCATCGCACCGCAGTTCTCGAAGATCTGCACATAGCGGATGAACGGTTTGGCGTCCAGGTCAAGGGTTTGCTCTGCCCAGGCATCCACTACTTGGCGGATTTCGGCAACGGACATCTCGGGCAAGGCCAGGTCGTGGCGCGGGGAAAAGCACACCACGCGGCAGATGCCCTGCACCGGTTCAGCGCGCAACAACTCGCCCTGGCTGAACTCGCCCGCGACCGGCGCCGGCATCAACGCCGCGAAGTCGTTTTCGAAAACAAAGGTCTGCTCATAGGGTGGGTTAACAGCCCTGCCCGCCCGCGTGTTGCCAGGACACAGATAGCAGAGGGGGTCGTGGCGAGGTCGCGTCTCCGACGGCAACTTCTCCACCTGCCCCTGCCAGGGACGTTTGGTGCGGTGCGGCGACACCATGACCCATTCGCCCGTCAGTGGATTGTGACGGCGATGAGGATGATCGGCGAGGTTGAAATGCTCCAACTTCCCATGCTCCGGTTAAGTGGTGTACTGTACAGCTTCTTGCGTTGCTGCTACGGATGGCATCGTTCAGGCCGGGATGACCTCCCCGCGGTGTACCAGCGTTAGCCCCAATTCGGTGCAACGCTGGGGCACATCAGCCTCAATGCTGAGGGCGATCATCACTCCCTCGACGACTCGGCCCGGGTTGAGCCCACGGACGAGCACAACTCTGTCCAGCAGAGCGTCCACATCATCAGCATTGCAGTAGCTCTTGACCTCGAATACCGTCAGTTGGCCGTCCTCGGCCAGGACGTCCACTTCGAAGCGCCGTTGACGCCCTCGGCTGACCAGGCCGTGTTCATCCACGAGCCTTTGACGGAGCCGAAGCTGCTCGGGTTTGATATCTGGACGACGGAGGGCTGCCCGCAACGCGCCAGCAACCACATCCTCCAGGCTGCGCCCTGTGCGCGTCTGAAAACGGCCCAGGAACGACTGGAGCAAGTCGAACCTGTCGCGCATCTCATTCCGGATAGACCCGAGCTCCCCTTCGACGCCATCAAGACGCCTGTCAATGCCATCGAGGCGTTGGTCCACCTGCTCGAAACGCTGATCCACTTGCTCGAAACGCTGATCCACTTGCTCGAAACGCTCATTCACTTCGGTGCGGAAGTGGAGAAATTCGCCGTGAAACTCTCGCAGCTCGGCCAGGATTGCCGCGGTTTCTTCTTTGGTGGTGAAGACGCGCAGGAAGGCGCGGAATGCGCGCGGTTCCAATTCGGGACGCCGCTCTAGCAACTCTGGGATCTGCGTCTCTAGCATGTAGAGAACTTCTTCATCTTTGAGCTTGAGCATACTACACCCTCCGCACACTTGCGACTGTCAGTCAGCCCCGATTGTAACATGGATGCTGAGTTGTGGCAACCTTACACCCTGGCATGGGTCAACGTTCTCCTGAGAAACGAACAGCGGCGCGATGGCCGAACGCACAACAAAACGGCCCGGCATGACGCCGGGCCGTTTGCACTCTATAAGGGGGCGCCCCTCACTGCTCTGCGAGCTGCCCTGAAGGTCGCTGCCTGCCTTAAGCGATCCCCAACTCCTGCAGCTTCTTGTCTGACACGACGCCATCCACCCAGCCGCGCGCCGCGTAGTACTCGGCCTTCATCTTCTCCAGCTCGCAGACCTGGCCTTTGGAACCCGGCTCTTGCGAGGGCTCCTCCAGGAAGCGCCGGGGCAGGCTGTCGTCCTTGCCGGTGAAGCCGTTGAGGTTGTTGTAGCGGCGCTCCAGGTTGTAGACCCGCTCGCCCACCTCAAGCAGGTAATTGGCGTCGGCCGGCGCGCCGGTGATGGCGGTGAACTGCGCGGCGAACGCATCCAACGATTCCGCAAAGGTGGCGAACTTGCAGACATCCAGGCAGTCGGTGACGGCATGGACGTTCTGGAAGATCATCATCAGCTTGCCCTTGCCCTCCCAGGCCAGGGGGTCTACCTTCTCGGCCGGGCCCAGCACGTTGCCGACCACTTCGGCGGCCGGGGTGTAGCCGCGCAGATGGCACGCGCCGCGATTGGAGGTGGCATAGCCCAACCCCATCCCCTTGATGCCGCGCGGATCGTAGGCTGGGATGCCCATGCCCTTGACGTGCATGCCCAGTTCAGGATGGCTCAGGAGCGCAGCGGCCTTGCCGGTGCCTTCGGCCAACTTGTCGCCCACGCCCTCGCGGAAGACGAGCTTGCGCATCTGCTCAGCCATCCCCAGCCCATCGCCCCACTTCAGCTCGTCGCCGTCCGCATAGCCTCGCTGTGAATACTCCATGTAGAGCGCCAGCACATCGCCGACTTCGATGCCGTCAATGCCGTAGTCGTTGGCGCGGTCGATCAGATAGGCCACGGCCCCAACATCGGCGTTGCCGCACATCGCGCCCAGCGACCACGCCATCTCGTACTCGACGCTCTCCATATGCACCTTGAACGGCCCTTCCTTGACCTCCACCTCTTTCTTGCACGCCACCGGACAGGCGTGGCAGGTCGGATCGTTCACCAGGATGGTCGCCTTCACGTGTTCGCCGCTGATCAGCTCGGCTTTTTCGCGGAAGCTAGCCTGCTGCGCATTGTACGCAGGCAGCGCGCCGATGTTGTTGTCTATGTTCATCAGCACGTTGGTGCCGTAGACCGACAGGCCGCCCTTGCGCGGCGCGGTGACCACGCGCTCATCCATGAGCTGCGCCAGGGCCGTCTTCTGCGCGTCGCGCCATGCGTCCCGGTTGGCCGGTCGCGGCCGATCCTCGTGCTTGCCCTTGATGACGATCGCCTTGAGCAGCTTCGACCCGCCTACGCAGCCGGTGCCGCCGCGCCCCGAAGCCCGATCGTTTTCGTTCATCCAGCAGGCGAACTTGACCAGGTTCTCGCCCGCCTGCCCGATGGTCATGATGCTCACGTCCTTCTCGCCGTACCGCGCCTGCAGGGCTTTGACGGTGTCGTGCACCCCTTTGCCCCACAGATCGCCAGCGTCGTGCAGCGAGACTGCGCCGTCCTCGACGTAGGCGTAGACCGGTTTCGCGGCCTTGCCCTTGAAGACCAGGCCGTCGAGACCAGCCCACTTCAGCCGCGCGCCCGACCAACCGCCATGATGCGAGTCCACCACTGTGCCGGTGAGCGGCGATTTGGTCACGATCGCCACCCGACCGCTCAAGTTGACGTCGGTGCCGGTCAATGGTCCGGTCATGAAGCACAGGATATTGTCCGGCGACAGCGGGTCAACCTTGGGCCCATTGTCGAAGACGTACTTGACTCCCAGGCCGCGCGCGCCGATGTACTTGCGCGCATCCTCCTCCGCAATCGGCTTGTATGCGACCTTGCCAGCCGCCAGGTCAATCCAAGCCACCCGATTGATGTATCCTCCACCCAGCGCCATTTTTCTGCCTCCTTCGATACTGTCTGTTTGCAGAACCGCCTTGCCGATAACACGACGAAAGCGCAAAAAAGCCGCGGGTCGCTATGTTCGACTCACATAGCGATCCGCGGCTGATCAACTTCTGCCGTGGGCGACGGCCACGCTGCCTGCCCCTGGCTTCCTGCGCAACGTGACGGAGCAAACTTTGATCTCACACGATACTCGCAGGAGAGAATCTAGACCACAAAATTATAACAGGAGCGGCAGGAGAGCGCAAGTCGCGTTCATCGCTCGCGCGCTCAGCCGCCTCCGAAGGCCTGATCGAATTGCCGCGCGATCACGTCGTCCACGCCAGCCGCGAACCGTGCGAAGCGCGCCACGTAATCCTGGCCGACCTCGGTCAGTCGCGCGCCGCCGCCGCCCGCCCCGCCTGTTCGACGCTCCACCAGCGCGACGCCCAGCCCCTTCTCCATCTCCGCCAACTTGTGCCAGGCGCGTTGATACTCCACCTTCATGCGCTGCGCCGCCGCGCTGATCGAGCCGGTATCTTCGATGGCTTGCAGCAGCTCGACGCGCCAGCGGCTCAACACCACCTGCCCGCTGCACTCGATCCAGAGATTAGCGCGCGGGGCCAGCGAAGCGACCATCCCCTCCCCCTCAACCTTCCCCCCGCGCCAGCCGCACCTGCTCGGCGATCCACGGATAGGTGCGCCGGATGCCCTCTCGCAGCGGGAACCGCGCCCGCCAGCCCGTGGAGTAGATGCGCTCGTTGTTGAAGTTGCGCGACTGCACACCGACCGGGCCAGCCACCCACTGGATGTTGAAACGCTTGCCCGAAATCTCGGCCACGGTATCCACCAGTTCCTTGACCGTGACGTACTCCGGGTTGCCGATGTTAGCCGGCCCTTGCAGGTCCGAATGCATCAGGCGGTAGATGCCGTCCACCATGTCATCCACGTAGGTGTATGAGCGGATGGCCGTGCCATCGCCCCACACGGGGATCGTGCCGTCCTCCTCCACCTCGGCCACCTTGCGGCAGATAGCGGCCGGCGCCTTCTCGCGGCCGCCGGTCCAGGTGCCAAAGGGCCCGTAGCAATTCTGAAAGCGGGCGATGCGCACCTGCATCGGATAACGCCGGCTGTAGGCCTGCGCCATCCGCTCGGAATAGAGCTTTTCCCAGCCATACTCGTTGTCGGGGTTGGCCGGCACCGCCTGATCTTCGGTCATCTCCGGTTCGCCGGGTTGCATGTCGCGATAGACGCACACCGATGACGAAAAGAAGTAGCGTCGCGCGCCCAGCAACGCGGCCTGGTGCGTCATGTGGACGTTGATCAGGATGCTGTTGTGCATGATCTCGCACTCGGCTGAATGGATGAAGCCCATGCCGCCCATGTCGGCCGCCAACTGATAGACTTCATCAAACGTTCCATCGCCCAGGCTCAATGCCTGTCGACAGGCGTCCGGCTCACGCAAATCCAAGAGCATGAACTCATCCGCGTGCGTCGGCCGATACTCGTGCGCCTTGATGTCAACTCCGCGCACCCAATAGCCTTTATTCTTGAGCCGTTCGATCAGATGGCCGGCGATGAACCCGCCGGCGCCGCAAACCAAAGCCGTCTTCATATCCTAGAGCGCTCCTGTGTCGTCGGTGATTTTCAACCCTGCCACCGGCACCGCGCACGGCCATACGCCGACCGCTGCGCCGGGGTAGCGGGCCGCCAATAGCTGCTCCAGATCGGCCGCCGCCTGCCGGTCGCGAGCGATGGCCATCACGAAGCCGCCGCCGCCCGCGCCCGCCAGCTTGCCGCCCGAAATGTACGGCGCCATCGTCCGGAAGAGGTCGTCGATGAAAGGATTAGTACAGCCCGGATCCATGCGCTGGTTGATCAGCCAATGGTCGCTCAACAAGCGGCCGAAGGCATCCAGATCAAAGCGCTGCAGGGCATCGCGCATCGCCAGCCCCAGCCGCGCGATCTCGCCCTGCATCCACACCATCTCAGGGTCGCGCGCCATCCAGCGCCCCATGATCGCGCGTAGCAGGTTCTTGGCCAGCCGCTGCTGCCCGGTGTAGATCAGCAGCAGCCGCTCGGCGAGTCGTGCGCTCGTGGCCGGGCTGAGCGCCACCGGCTCCACCGTGAGCTCTTGCGGCAATCCGGGCCGGGTGGTGACAAGCTTGATCCCGCCCGTCAGTCCGCCCACCTGATCCTGCCAACCGCCGCCGGTCGTCAGCATCTGTTCCAGGCACAGGACCTCGTCGAACAGACGGGCACAGTCACCTTCCCACCCCGCGGCGGCGCTCGCCGGTTCGCCAGCCCGCCGGTCATCGCGGGCCAGCAACTGCTCTAAACAGACCAACACCGCGCC
>VGOD01000247.1 GCA_016876015.1 Chloroflexota bacterium | reverse complement strand
TTCCCCGTTTCCCCGGCGATCTCGATCTCGGCCGCACCGAACGCCCGGATGATCTCCGCATTGGTCAGCAGATGCGGCGTCACTTTGGCCGTCCGCAACTCCGAAGGCCCCTCCGCGAAAGCCAGCGGCAGCAGCAGTTGATCGGCCAGATACTCGTCGAGCGCGCCGTTGGTCGCCAGGAACCGTTCCAGCCAGAGACACGCCTCGTCGGCCACCTGCTCGGCGCGTTTGCCCGGCGCGCCCAAACCCACGTAACACGCGCTGCCGTGCTTGAACTCGGCCAGCAGCAGCAGAAACGTTCCTTTCACACGCGAGGGCAGGTCGAGCAGCTCGATCTCGATCCGGTTGTGGCGGCCCTGCAGCCGGCGCATCGCCTGCGCCCGCTGCCGCTCCGCGATGGACTTGTCCAGGTTTGCCACGGCCGAGATGCCCTGAATCCCCTTGAGCGCGCCGCGCTCCGTCAGGTGCATCCCCCCAATGCGCTCCACTCTCTCGATGCGTGCCCGCGCCTGCCCATTGCCCTGGGGATAGAAGCCGGCCAGCTCCAGCTCCAGCCCGATCCTCAGCCCCAGGCGCTCGACATAAGGCCGCCACTGCAGGTCGAGATAGTGGAAGCTGGGACTCCAGGGCACGTGCGTGCCGCCGATCAGGGTAATCTCGGAACCAAGACCTTTCGGGTCTCCGAGACCCGAAAGGTCTGGTCCGAGCGCCAGCGGCAGATAGATCGTCTGTAACACCAGCGAGGTCGAGCCGGCCGTGCCGATGTCGAACCGATAGTCGCCCGCTCGCACATCGGCCGGCGCAAAGGTGAGCTCTTGCGAGTCGAGGGCCGCACCCGTCACAGTCGCAGAGCTGATCTCCGCGGCCGCCTTCACCGCAGTCAGGTGTTGCGGCTGCAAGCCAGGCTTGGGCCGCCGGCCGCGGATGTTGGTCAGCCGCACCGGTTGCTGCGTCAGCAAGGAGAGGGTCAACGCGCTGCGCAGAACCTGCCCCCCGCCTTCGCCGAGCGAACCATTGATCTCGATCATCACGCTGCCACCAGTTCTTCTTTGTTGACCACCCCGTACTCTACCTCCCGTTCTCTCCTGAACTGCTGCGTGTAGAGCCGGAAGTAGTGGCCGCGCTGCCGCAAGAGCTCCGCGTGCGTGCCCATCTCCGCGATGCCGCCGTTCTCGATCACCAGGATGCGGTCGGCGCGCTTGATGGTCGAGAGGCGGTGCGCGATGATGAAAGTCGTCCGTCCGGCCATCAGTTGCTCCATCCCGCGCTGGATGAGCGCCTCGGTGGCGGTGTCAACCGAGCTGGTCGCCTCGTCCATGACGAAGATCTCCGGCTGGGCGAGCACCGCGCGTGCCAGGCTGATGAGCTGCTTCTGCCCCACCGACAGCCGATTGCCCCCCTCGCCCACCTCCGTGTCGTAGCCCTTGTCCATCGTGACGATGAAATCGTGCGCGCCGGCCAGGGTGGACGCTTCCTCGATCTCGGCGTCGCTCGCGTCCAGCCGGCCATAGCGTAGGTTCTCCCGGATCGTCCCGGAGAAGAGGTGCGGCGTCTGCAACACGACGCCGATGCGCGACTGGATGGCGTGCAACGTCAGCCCGGTGTAATCACGGCCATTGATGCGCACCTGACCGGCCTTCGGCTCATAGAAGCGACAGGCCAGGTTGACGATGGTGGACTTGCCGCCGCCCGTCGGACCCACCAGCGCGACCGTCTCGCCGGCGCGCACCTTCAGGCTGAAGTCGCTGAGCACCGGCTTGCCCTGTTCGTACCAGAAGTCCACGTGATCGAACTCGATGTCCCCGCGCACGCTGCCAGGATCGCACGCCGCCGGCCGGTCCGCCACCTCCGGTTTGGCGTCAATCAGCGAGAAGCTGCGCTCGGCCGAGGCGATGGCGTTCTGCATATCCGCATAGACGCGGGCCAGGTCCTGGATCGGCCACATCATGAAGGTGACATACGAAATGAACGCCTGGATGCCGCCGATCGTCATCCCGCCATAGCTGGCCTGCAGGCCGCCGTAGACGACGATGCTGCCCACCGCCACGGCCGAGATGAACTGGACCGCAGGCAAGAACAGCGCCGACAGCCACGCGGCCCGGAACGACGCGCGATACATGTTGCTGGCCAGCACGCTGAACTCGTCCAGATTCGCCTGCTCGCGGCCCAACGCCTTGACCACTCGCACGCCCGTGATGTTCTGGTTGTACTCGCCGGTGATCTTGGAGTTCAGCTTGCGCACGTTGCGAAACTCCACCAGGATGCGCTTCTTGAACTGCACGGCCACCACCACCAGGATCGGGATGACCGCCAGCACCACCAGCGCCAGCCGCCAGTTGATGGTGAGCATGAAGAACATGGACGCGCTGATGCTGAAGATCGCCCAGGTCACATCCAGCATGCCCCAGGTGACCAACTGCGCGATGCGCTCCGAGTCGGAGGTGACGCGCGACATGATCCAGCCCACCGGCGTCCGGCTGAAGTAGGAGAACGACAGATCCTGCAGATGGTTGAACAGCTTCCTGCGCAGATCGTATTGGACGCGCTCGCCCAGGATGCCGGCCAGGAAGATGAACCCCAGCACGACCACTGCCTGCACGAAGATCAGACCGCCATAGATGCGGACCGTCTGCCACAGGCTGGCCGGATTGCGGCCGATGATCCCGTCGTCCACGATCCGCTTCGAGAGGATCGTGAACACCGCGTCGAGAAACGCAGTGAACGCGATCGCGATCAGGAAGCCGACGACCCAGCGCCAATGGGGCTTCACCTGCCCCAAGACGCGCGTCAGCGTCTGGCCGTTGAACTGGGTGGTGAATTCTTCTTCTTCGAATTCGTAATTGTCTGCCATGTTACCGCCTGTGAAAAGACAGGAAACAGGAGTCAGGCCTCAGGGATCAGGCGGCAGCCGGCCATTGCCGCCCGGCTTCTGACCCTCCTGGCTTCGCCAGCCTGTCCTGGCGAAGCCAGGGGACAGGCTGACTCCTGTCTTCTGCCCCCTGACCTCTGCAATCTCCTGCTGGAGCTCATCCTCGATCCGCGCCTGCAGGTTATAGATCTGCCGATAGAAGCCTTCCTCTGCCAGCAAGCTCTCGTGGTCGCCGCGCTGGATGATCTGGCCCTTGTCGAGCACGAGGATCTGATCGGCGTTCATCAGGCTTTGGATGCGGTGGGCGATGATGAACGTGGTGCGCCCCTGCATCAGGCGCTCGAGCGCGGCCCGGATTTCAGCTTCGGTTTCGGTATCCACCGATGAGGTGGAATCGTCCAGGATCAAGATGCGCGGGTCCTTCAGCAGCGTGCGCGCAATGGCTACCCGCTGCTTCTGTCCGCCCGACAACGTCACGCCCTTTTCGCCCACCAGCGTGTTGTAGCCGTCGGGGAAGGCCGTGACGACGTCGTGGATCGCAGCCGCGCGCGCAGCCGCTTCGACCTCCTCTTGCGGCACCTGCCGGCCCACGCCGTAGGTGATGTTCTCGCGAATCGTGCGCGAGAAGAGGAACGGTTCTTGCTCGACGATGCCGATCTGGCCGCGCACGCACTCGCGCGGGTAGTCCTTCAGCTCGACGCCGTCCAGGGTGATGCTGCCGGCCGTGTACTCGTAGAAGCGGGGCAACAGGTTCACCAACGTCGTTTTCCCGGAGCCGGTGGCCCCCAACAAGGCGATCGCCTGCCCTGGCTCGGCGCGGAGGCTGATATCTTTGAGCACGGGCGCGTCCGCCTGATACTCGAAGCTCACGTCGCGGAAGACGATCTCCCCGCGCACGTCGCCGGCCGGCCGATGCACCCCTTCGGTCAGCGGCTCCCGTTCCTGGCTGACCACCTCCATCACCCGGCCGTAGGAGACCATGCCGGTCGAGGTTTGGACGATCAGGCGACCCAGGTTGCGCATCGGAAAGATCAACCAGATGATCAGGCTGGCATAGGCCAGATAGGCGCCCACCGTGATCTCGCCCGCGATGGCGAACCAGGCGCCGGCCGCGAACCCGCCGAGCATCTGGAAGCCGCACAGCACATCCGACACGGGCCAGTAGAGCGCGTGCATGGTCAACAGTCGCTTGCCGCGTTGATACTTGCCCCAGTTCTCCTTCTCGAACTTCTCGCGCTCGTAGTCTTGCCGGGCGAACGCCTTCACCACCCGCACGCCGGTCAGATTCTCCTGCAGCACGGTGGAGAGGGCGGCCTCTTGCTCCTGATACTTCTCGTAGGCCTTCGACACCCGCTTGAAGAAGAAGATGGACATCACGACGATCGGCGGAATGACGATGATCGAGAGCAGCGCCAGCTTCCAGTTCAGGCGGGCGATGGCCGTGAAGTTGATGCCGAACAACAGCACGATGCGGCCGATCCCGATCGCCTGATCCGCGAAAAAGCGGCGCACCGCATCCAGATCCGATGTCGAACGCTGGATCAGCTCGCCGGTCTGGGTCTTGTCGTGGTAGGTGAAGGTGAGCCGCTGGATGTGATCGAAGACGTAAGTGCGCAGCCGCAGCGCGATTGACTCCGCGGTGTGCGAAGCCAGCCGGCCGCTGATGAAGCTGAACCCACCCTCCAGCAGCGCCAGCCCGACGAACGCCAGGCCGATCGTGGCCAGGGCTGTGATCGCTACGCTGGCGGTCAGCACGTTGTCCACGAAATGCCGCAGCAGCAGCGCAGTGCTGGTCCGGGCCAGCGCACTCAGCGCCAGGGCCGCGGTCGCGGCCAGGTAGAACCAGCGATAGCCGGTCATCAACCGCCACAGGCCCACCATGTGGTTGGCCGAAATGGCGCGCTTCACGTCATAGGGTATAGGTCTAACGATGGATGACATAGGTTTGGCTCCATCTCGTGCAACCCAGCAAGCGCCAGGCATCCGGTCAAGCGCCGGCGCTTCCGAAGCGCCTGGCGCCTGAGAAAGAGGCGATTTTCATGACAATGAAAACGTTCGTCGTAACGACTTCAGTCGTTCGGCGCGGGCCACGGCGACTAAAGTCGCTACTACGAACCCGCCCATTTTCACGACAGGTCTACTGCGGATAAAACGCGAGCATCCGCGGTCCGTGCTCATGGTCATAGAAGCTGGACGTTGGGATCAGGTGGGGTCGTTGCCATCGCGACAGCCGACCCCGGGAAGAGGATCGCAGACACGCCACAAAAAAGACCATGAGCTGCTCGTAGAGATCGCCGCTCATGGCCCCGGGCGTCGAAGAGGACACCTGTACGTGCTCAGGTCACACCCTGTCCCCTGGCTTCGCCAGCCCGTCCTGGCGAAGCCAGGGGGAGCAGGGCAAAGAGCGGCGAGCGCGCAGATACCGGCGCAAGACAGATGCTTCGGAACATATCGCTCGCCTCCTTTCTGGGAATCCGTGCAGCAAAACCCTGTCCTGGCGGAGCCAGGGAATGCCACACCCTGTCCTGGCGAAGCCAGGAGCCACGAGACTATACTCAAAAGACCTGCATCTGTCAAATAGGCAGGGGGTCGCTCTTGGCGGCCCAACGAGGCTCGCGCACCCACCAGCGCATCAAGACGAAGGCCGTCAGACCCGCGCCAGCGCAGACGGCAAAGAGCAACCCGAAGCCGATCTCGGCCAGGCCGGCGCCCAGCAGCGGCGCGACCAAACCGATCATCCCCACGCCCGTGTTAGCGATGCCGGTGTAGGTGGGCCGGCGCCCGGGCTCACAGAACTCCATCACCACCAGCAGCGCCGACCCGAACGCCACGCTGGAGCCGATCCCGAAGAGCAGGTAGGCGGCGAAATAGAACTGCGCGGCCGGCGCCAGCCAGGCCAACACGAATCCCGACGTAGACGTCAGGATGCCAAGCTCCAACGAGAGCTTGTGACCGAAACGGTCCGCCAGAAAACCGAAGACCAGGTTGCCGGCCGTCTGCCCGGCCAACAGCAACGCGGTGTAGACGCCCACCGTGGCATCGGGCACGGCCCAACGCCGAATCGCCGCCACCGTGACAAAGCTGACGCCCATGCTGGCGACCGCCATCAGCAGCCGGGCGATCAGGAACCGGCGGAAGTTGTGATCTCGGCGCAGCAGCTCCGGCAGATTGGCCAGGTAATCACGCGTGCTTTGACGCTGCCTGGTGGCCGTCTGCGCCGGTTCGCGCGCCAGCGCCAGCCAGAACCAACTGATCTGAATGAAGCCGGCCGCGATGGCGAACGTGTAGACGAAGTTGGTGGGGAAGGGAAAGCTGCTCAGCAGCCAGGCGCTGAACCCCGCGCCCAATGCGCCCGCCCCCGCGCCGAAGAAGTTGGTCGTCCCCAGGAAACGCCCGCGACGCTCGACCGGAAAGATGCGCGCGACCATGTCTTGCCAGGAGGTGGCCAGCACACCCGCGCCCACCGCATGCCAGGCGAACGCCCCCAGCAACACCACCAGGGCCAGGCCAGGCGCGCGGCCGGCGATAGCTGCCGCCAGCACCAGAAGCCACATCGGCAGCCGTTCGGTGAAGAGTCCCAGGTTCACCACCACCGGTTTCTTGCGCGGCAGCCGCTCCACGATGTTGGCAGTGAAGAGCTGCGGCACGAACCAGCCCCCTTGCGCGATCATGCCGAGCACGCCAATCGCCAGCGGGCTGGGCGTCAGCTTGCTGATGAAGAGCGGCAGGATGGTCGTCGTCGAGGCGAAGCTCATCCCAAACCAGAAAAACGCGCCGTCGAGCAGATTGACGATGAAGTTCCACGTATAATCGCGCTCGATCTGGGCCGCGATCTCGTCTTCGGTGCGCTGCGGAATCGGCCGATTCAGGTGCAGCAACCAGATGAGCGCCAGTCGCAGCGGCCGATAGGCCGCGTGCGCGCCGCCATGAAGCCAACCGAATGGTTGCATTGCAGATCGCTATCCTCGCCGCCAGCCCCGGAGCGCCCGCAGCAGGCCGGTCACCAGACCCACGACCACGCCGAAGACGACCGCCGCCCGCATGTCGAACCCGATCGTGACATCGCCGCTGATCTGTTGGCCGACCGCGATCGTAACCTTCGCCCCCTTCGCCTCTATGCGCCGGCCAATGGCGATGCCGACCCCGCTGTTGGTCGCGCTGACTGCCACGGTTTCCCCGCGCACGATGCCGATCCCGCTGTTCTCCAGTTGGATGACATCGCTCTCGGCGCGTCTGATGCCTCCTTGCCGCACCTCGACGTTCGTCGCCTTCACCTCGCCCACGCCGCCCTGGTTGACGACCAGGGTCTCGGCCATCACCGAGCCAACACTGCCGCCGTTCACGGTCACCTTCTTGCCGATGACATCGCCGGCCCCGCCCGTGACGACCTGCTCCTGGTCAGCCGCAGCCGCGGGGTTGATCGGTTGTTCCATGTGGTCTCCTCCTTCGCTCGCACCCCGTTCGGAGTATCAGCAGATCACGATTGCTCAAGCCGGATCCGTGATCCGGCGGGTCATAGACCATAGGCATCAAGCTAAGCTTTCGGATTGCTTCCCGCCGGTCTGCGACCGGCGGGCGACGCCCTCATGGGCACATCTTGCGGCGTTCACACCCCATTGGCGCACCCTGACACCGTCGAAAGCAGCAGAAAAGCGCCTGAGTCGGGGTCACAGACCCCTTGTGAGCCAGCGCTGAGACCGCGAACATCGCTTAGCTTGATGCCTATGGGGTCATAGACCCGCTTGCAACATGAGTCTGTGATCTGCTAAGTATACTGCAAGCGTTCGAGATTTCCAAGAAACCGGCGAAGTGGACAGCGGCCCCAGGCTGGGGTAGAATCGGTGTTCGCGCTTGAAGCCTATCTTCTCAGGAGTATACGTGGGCGCCTACCTGCAAGTTGCGGTCAAATCGTTCCAGCGTCACCTGACTTATCG
>VGOD01000246.1 GCA_016876015.1 Chloroflexota bacterium | reverse complement strand
GGAAGAGGGGGCCGAGCGACAGGCTGCGAACGTATTCCAGCACAGCGCGCTGCTCGAATGCGCTCAGCTTGTCGCCGAACGCCGGCATCGTGTTGCGGCCGCGGGCTAACACTTCGCCCCACGCGTCCTGGCTGATCGCAGAGGTCGCCGCGAAATTCGTGAGGTCCAGCATCGGCGGCTTGCCCTTGCCCTCTGGCCCGTGGCATGTCGCGCAGGACTGCTCGTAGAGCGCCTTGCCCATGCTGACCTCGCCAGCCGAGGTGTGCAGCGTCCAGGCATAAGCCACCGCGTCCCAAATCTCTTTGTCGCTCAAACGGCCGGCCCACGGAGGCATCATGCGCGCCATGCGGCCGTTTTTGGTCACGTTGAACCATTCGGCCAGCGGCTGGCTGGCTGCTCGCTGATAATCAGCCAGGGCGGTCGGCGGCGCACCCAGGCCCGCGGCCGAAGGGCCATCGCCTTTGCCGGTCTGGCCGTGGCACGGGGCGCAGTTCTGGAGATAAGCCTGTCGGCCGGCCAACGGTTCAGGGGGCGCGACCTGGGCGGCCAGCACAGTCGCCGACGCCGGCGTTCCAGACACGATCAAAGTGATAAGGAGCAGGCCGATCGGTGCTGCTCTGATCAAGAAACGCAACACAGGAATGCTTGTCCTTCCACAGCTTGGCAGCGAAGGGCAGACAGGAAAAACGGCCACCCATCGGCGGGCGACCGTTTTCACGCCCTCTGGTCAGCGATCGTGGCGCGCTCGCTGCCGTTCACTTCACTGCCTGAACCTTGATCTCCTCGTACTCCTCGTAGCGCGACGGGCACTTGAGCATCAGGCTGTTAGCTTCCACGACGCCGTCTCCGCGCAAGGAACCTTCGACGATTGCGCTAGAACCTTCGCGGTCTATCTGATCGGGTTTGACGCCATGAAAGCGAATGGCCAGCAGCTTGCTGGCGTCTTTGGGATCGGCGATCTTGAAGTTCAGATCGAGGGCCGCTGCGTTGTAGGTGATGCTGCCCGGCACGACATCGCCGCTGACGCGCAGATTCTTGCCCGCCAGGAACTCCTGTTGAGCTACCACTTCACTGACGCTGCGGTAATACGCGCCCGAAGTGGCGATAGCATTCGATATCAGGTAGACGATCAACAGCAGGATGACGATGCCGCCCACAATGAACTTGATCTGCCGATTGGCGCGGTTCGTCTGCACGGCCCCGCGCAATATGGTCGAAGCCTCGGTCATTTCGCCCCTATCCTCCGTCCTCCGTCCTCCAACCTCCAAACCCTACTTCGCCGCGGGATACCCGATCTCCACGAGAGTCTGCCTGACCGTGGTCAGAGCAGTTTGATCCTCCAGCGTGAAGGTGGCGGTTTTGGCCTGCACATTGCCCTCCACTTGGAGCACACCGGGCAGACTCTTGGTCTCGCGTGCGATGGTCATGGTGCAATGACGGCACGATATGTTGGGGATGTTGAGCGTAACAGTGTAAGACATAGCACGGCTCCTTCTACGTGTGCTGGAATACTTCGAGGATTTCGCTGATCACCGCCTCGCGCCGGGCGTATCTTCTCAATTTGTAGGGGCGCACCCTCGCGGTCGCCCCGGTGGGCAGGCGCAAGGCCGTGCCCCTACCCCGGATTATTGAGAAGATACCGCCGGGCTGGCTCGTCGCCGCGAATGGCAGTTGTGACGCAAGTCCGCAGATGGTTGTCCAGAATGATCTCGTTGATCTTGCCGAGCGCAGCCTGCACTGCCTCGACCTGCTTGATGACATCAATGCAGTACTGGTCTTCCTCGACCATGCGCTGGATTCCGCGCACGTGTCCCTCGATGCTTTGCAGGCGACGAACCACTCCTGTTCTGATCTGATCCTCCATGCAAACCCCTCGATATTGGCTGCCCCCGATCCTATCAGATCGGCCGGCCGTATTCTGTAAGTCGGATTGCCAACCCATCTCCCCAGGGGGGGCAACAGCTATTCTAACGCAAGAGCAGCAATTGGCCCAAATCTCGGGCCCCTTTCACCGCCTGCCCCACGTAGTGGTTGTTGAAATAGACCAGCGTCAGCCCCGCGGCGGCATCCAGCTCGCGCAAACGGGGCCCCCACTCACGCAGCTCCTCGGCCGTATAGGTGTAGTCATAGCGTTCCCATGCCTCTTTGTGGTTGTACCACCTGGCTGCGTTGCGGCCGTGGAACCGCACGTAGGCCACCGGCCCGGTCGCGGCCGCCACGGGCGGCATCAATCCCCTGATGCGCGGCTCATCCACGCAGCAGAAGCCCAACCCCAACGCAGCCAGGAGATCGAAGGTCGCCGGCTTCACCCAGGCCGCGTCGCGAAACTCGACTACCGTGTGCAGCTCGCTCAGGCCCGCGCGCAGACGGCCGAGGTAGTCCCGATTCTCGGGCGTGGGATGAAAAGAGTTGGGAAACTGCGCCAGCACACAGCCGAACTTGCCTGCCTCGTCCAGCGGCTTGACCGCCTGGACGAACGCGGCGAAGTCTGGCTGTTCGCGTTCGTGCGTCAGGCCGCCAAACGCCTTGACCGTGAAAAGGAAGTCCGGCGGCGTCTTGCGGATCCAGCCGACGACCACGCGCGGCTCCGGTATGCGGTAGTAGGTGACATTGAGTTCGACGGTGGAAAACTCGCGGGCATAGAAGCTCAAATGGTCGTGCGCGGGCAAATCGGCCGGATAGACAGGCCCGATCCAATCCTTATACGAGAAGCCCGATGTGCCAATGCGAATCATGATCGCCTCCTGCGCAAATCCGCGGCGCGGTCGAAGATCTCCGACCGGCTGACCCCGGCCGCCTCGTAGAGCGCGAAGATATTGGCGTCTGGCGTTTCGGGCGGGATGGTGTGTGAGGCGGCCAGGATGTAGCCGCCGCCATCGGCCGTCATCCCTTCGAGCAGCCGCGCGGTCTCGCGGCGCACCTCATCAACCGCGGCGTGCGGCAACAACTCCTGGGTGTCCACGCCGCCCATGAAGGCGATGTGCGCGCCGAACTCGCGCTTGAGCGCCAGCGGGTCCATGCCAGGGCAGTTGCTCTGTACGGGATTCAACACATCCATCCCGATCTCGATCAAGTCGGGGATGATGGGGCGCAGCGCGCCGCAGCAATGATAGGCCACCGGCAGCCCGGCTGCCTTGCCCACCGCGAAGATGCGCGCTAGATGCGGCTTGACCAGCTCACGCCACGTGCTGGGGCTCATCATCATGTCGTATTGCGCCGCCACATCATCCCCGGTCCAGAACCAATCCAGCCCAAAGCGGCCGCACGCGGCCTCGCCGAGCGCGATGGCGAAGTCGGCGGAGCGGCTGAACATGGTCCACGCCAGATCGGGATCGGCCACCATGTCCAGCAGCGCATCCTCCATCCCGCGCAGCCGCCAGTACATCTCGAAGACGCACGGTGAGACGTCGCAGCCTATGAACGCGTCTTCTGCGGCGCCTACAACGGGCAGCATCTGGGCCAACAGCTCTTCCTGGCGATCCCAGGGGAAGCGATACGCCAACACCTCATCCCGCGGCTTGCCGGCCAGGGGATAATACACGATCTGGTTGAAGAAAAACTGCTTGACCCAGCGAATGCCCCACAAGTCCGTGTGCCACTCGCCATCGTGGTCGTGGACCACGCCCTCCATCGCATAGTTGTTGTTCACCCATGCCTGGCGGATGTCGTTGCCCATCGCCTCGCCGACGCACGAGACGGGAATCTCCAGCAGCTCCGCCAGGCGTCGGGCTGTGGACGGGTGAAACCACATGAAGATCGGCGCACGGTCAACCGGCTGCCGCGCCAATGCTGCCTGCACTCTCTGTCGTGATATCATTCTCGGACTCGGACCAACCGCTGGCGAACACACGCCAGCACGTAGCGGAGCGCAGTCATCGGTTCCAGACTGAGTATGCTCGCATCCACTGTTGCCTCGTCACCGTCATGGAAATGCGCAGGAAAGGTGATCACTTGCGGGTGATGAGGCGCGTTATCCGTATCTTCTCAATAATCCGGGGTAGGGGCATGGCCTTGCGCCTGCCCGCCGGGGCGACCGCAAGGGTGCGCCCCTACAAATTGAGAAGATACCGTTATCCCACCGATACATTCGGTCCGTTTGGCGGCGCCACCTCCGGCCGTGCAAAGAGGGTGCTCAGCTCGAGGGTCAACGTCTGAACACTCATATCACTCTCCCCGCGTTGTTGGGTCATGTGGGCCGATTCACGGCTCGAACAATCGGGACAACGTAAGAATAGCACAATCCATCCCGACGGTCAATGAGGTCTCGACTTCACCCCCACTTCAGAAGAGTGTAGTCGCCCTCTTGGACCTGCACATCAAGGACACACTGATCGCCCTGCCGCGTGATCGTGATCTCGTCGCCGCGATGCAGATCGGCCGCAGACCGGGCGTCGCCGAAGAGCGCGACTGGCCCGCTGACCCGCACCCGCTGGCCGGCGCTCTGATTGGTGATGAAAAGCAGGCGCACAGCGCCAGACTGCCCCGACCGCCACTGCAACGACGCCTCGCCCACCACCTGTAACGCCGGTAGCCCACCCGCCGACGCGATGACAGCGTGCAACAGCCGCTCGAAGTCGGGGTAGCGGCTCTCGGTGTACTTCTTGCCGATGTAAGCGCCGAGAGCGATCACGCGGCCCTGACCTACCGATCGGCTGATCGCCAGCACGTTGCCTGTGGCATCGCGCGCCAGCACATCGCCGCCATCCGCGGCCAGCGGGGTGATCCACACCGATGCCTTGAGGTCGTAGCCTTGCCCCGCCAGGGTCAGGGTGAAATCCTGCAACAGGCTGCCATCCGCCGCGACCAATGGCCGGCGACCCAGGTCCGCGATGCCCAGGGCCGATGCCAGCGGTCGCTCCTCTGCGCCGTAGCGATAGATGCCCAGCTCAGTGTAGGCGTCCGCCTCGCTTTCGACCAGCAGCACGCCGCCGCGGCGGACGAAACCGGTGATGGCCGCCGCGGCGGCAGGAGGGACGATCAAGGGGAACGGCAAGATCAACGCCTTGAGCTGGTCCAGCGCGGCCAGATGTGAGCTTTCCACGACCACATACGGGACCTGGATGCGCTCCAACGCGGTGAGATAGCCGATCAGGCTATCGCGCGCGCGGCCGGCTGATCCATCCTGCGCCCACTCCAGGTTGTAGGTGTTGGGATCGAAGAAAACGCCGACCGTTGCCGGGTCTGGCCGGTAGCTTTCGAGCAAGGCATCGTGCTGGCGGAGGATCGCGCCGGTCTCTCGCATGGCCGCCAGGCGCTCTTCGGCCAGGCCATCCCGGCCTGCCAGCCCATAGCCCGATGATTCGCGACCAAAGAACTCGTCGCGCCAGCACCAGAAGATGACCGCCTTGGCTCCGCGACCATAGCCGTTCCAGACCCAACGCTGCTGCGGCCGGGCCTGCACCGATGGGCGCACGTCGAACCCCTGCCGCGCCGAACCTCCCTGGAGCTCGCTCACCCAGAAGAGCTTGTCGCCGGCCGCCGAGCGCGTGCACTCCACCCGCACGCCGAAATCCTCATCCGACATGGCGAACCAGAATGGGAAGTGCGAGCAGCCGACGCCATCCAGCGCCGCGGCCAAATCCCAGTCGTTGCCGCGGTTGATGGCGTGGTTCTCCATGTCGCCGGCCGCGTGCACCGACGGCTGCGCGCCGTGCGCGGTGATGACGTGACGTGGATCGCCGCGCCTGACGATTGCGGCGCGGAGTTGCATGTGTTGGGCCGCGCGCCACTGCAAGAACTTCTCGAATTCCATCATCTCGGTATAGGGTCGCCGCGGCAGCTTGCCCGGCATCACATCGGCCCAGTCGCAGTAGCGCCGCTGCCAGGCCGCGTTCAGCCCTGCCAGGTCGCCGTATCGGCCGGCTAACCAGTTGCGAAACGCTGCCAGCGTGTGAGGGCAGAAACAGACCAGCCCGTCCGCCTGGACGTTCCACCGCAGCTCATTCCAGATGTCCCAACCGAGCAGGTTGGGCGCGACCGCATAGCGCTGCGCGACCACGTCCAGGAAAGCGCCCATGCGTTGCGCCACCTGGGGATTGTCGAAGCAGCCGCCGGGGGTCAAACCCTGGTGCGCCTCCCCGCGATTGGTGGAGATCACCGGCCGGCCCATGTGGTCAATCATGTGCGCATCTGGGATGACGCGGTGAATCCAGAACGGGTGCAGCTCGGCGATGGAACTGAGCACGACGCCCAGGCCGCGTTGGTGCGCCTGATCCACCAGCTCGTCGTAGTCGTCGAAGACGAAGACGCCCGGCTCCGGCTCCACCCAGCTCCACAACACCCAAAGTTGCAGGGCGTTCAGGCCCGCGGCGACCATGCCGTCCAGGTCTTCCTTCCAATAGCGCCGTTCGGGAAACGGCGGCCGGTAGTACTGCGCGGCGAGAATCATCGTCATTGCCTCCTGCTACGTGTTGCTTATCGTCCTGCGGCCGTGACACAGCTTGAACTTCTTGCCGCTGCCGCAGGGGCATGGCTCGTTGCGACCGGCGCAGGCGAACTTCGCCTCCAGCTTCTGCTCCTGTTCCGCCAGGAAGGCCATGATGTTGGCGGGCGGCCGGCGGTTGCGCAGCTCGTTCGCCATGAAGCGCATCGGCGCATCAATGTGCGTGAAGAACAGCTTGAGGCCCTCGCACAAGTAGTTCAGCCCTGGCTCGCCGTCCGGCGTTGTGCGGATGCGGTTCTTCGGGCATTCGCCATTGCAGACGAAGCGCACCTCGCAGCGCCGGCAACATGCCGGCAATGTCTCCCATTTCGCCATGCCGAAGGCGTGCTGCTGCGGCGAGGCGACGAGATCGGACAAGGCAGTATCGCTGATGTTGCCCAGGAGGCAGCGCGGCTCCACGAAATGATCGCAGGCGAACAGATCGCCGTTGTGCTCCATCACCAACGCCGCGCCGCAAGTCTCCTCGTAGACGCACAATCCCGGCCGCTCGCCGAGCCAGGCCGCCAGAGCCGTGTCGAAGATCTGCACGTATATCCGCCCCACGTCGCGGCGCACCCACTCGTCGAAGACGCCGATCAGGAACTCGCCATATTGCGCGGCCTGAACCGAGCGTTCCGTGACCTGTGCGCTCTCGTAAGCCAGTCCCGCTGCGGGGGAGTAGCCGGTCTCGTTGTCCCGCTCGACGATGGGGATGAACTGGATGAAGAACGGCGCCCCCCCGCGGCTCTGCGCCGCGACCTCATCCCGGAAGAAACGATAGACCTCGACGGGATGCGGCGCGTTGGCAGCGTGAACCGTGCAGAGGATATTGAACTCGACGCCGTGCTCCTGGGCCAGGCGCAAGCCCGCCATCACCCGATCGAACGTTGGCCGGCCGCCCTTGTCCCGCCGATAGAAGTCGTGCACATCGCGGGGGCCATCCAGGCTGATGCCCAACAGGAAGTCGTGGCGCCGGAAGAAGCGACACCAGTCTGGGTCCAGCGTGGTCGCGTTGGTCTGGATGGCGTTGGAGATGCGCAGCCCAGGCCGGCGGTACTTCTGCTGCAACTCGACCGCGCGGCGGAAGAAATCCAGCCCCATCAAGGTTGGCTCGCCCCCCTGCCAGGCGAAGGTCACTTCTGGCGCGGCCGGCTGCGACTCGATGTACTGCCGCGTGAACGACTCCAGCGTCGCGTCGCTCATGCGGAAGCGGCTGTTTGGATAGAGCTGCTCCTTGGTCAGGAAGTAGCAGTAGGCGCACTCCAGGTTGCAGATCGCGCCCCTGGGCTTGACCATCACATGATACGCCCGCGGCATACGCGGACCAAGA
This sequence comes from Chloroflexota bacterium, assembly GCA_016876015.1. Lineage (GTDB taxonomy): Bacteria > Chloroflexota > Anaerolineae > CG2-30-64-16 > CG2-30-64-16 > VGOD01. The sequence continues at coordinate 68 of VGOD01000246.1, read as the reverse complement.
CGGCCCCTGATGGGCTGATCAGACGTCACTGCGAACGCTCCATGAGAAGATACGCGCGGCCTTCAGCC
>VGOD01000245.1 GCA_016876015.1 Chloroflexota bacterium | reverse complement strand
GGAGACCGGCCCGAGCAGGGGGCATGGTCGGAGACCGGCCCGAGCAGGGGGCATGGTCGGAGACCGGCCCGAGCAGGGGGCATGGTCGGAGACCGGCCCGAGCAGGGGGCATGGTCGGAGACCGGCCTCAGCGGTTGATGTTTGCCACCGTGACCGGACAGATCATGCGTTTGCGCAGCGCGTCGAAGCTGAAACGCTCCTGCAAGGTGATGCTGCGGCGGATGGCAGCTTGAGCCTGTGCTGCAAACCGGGTTTCGCCCGCGAACTGAGCGCCCACGAGCCGACCGTCTCGCACAACGTAGGCTTCCGCCACGCCATCGCGTCTCGCGTGAACGCGCTCGCCGTGCAGACTGCCGAGTGAGAAGTAGGCGCGGCCGAAGACGATCAACGCGTTGGCGTTGATCGAACCGGGGTAAGGCGTGGGCTGCCCCAGCAGGTTCAGCGCCGCTATCCGGCCGGTGTCCAGGGCCGTCGGGATCACCGCGTTGATCGCGCGCTGTCCAAACAAGTCCCACGTCTCAGCGCAGTCGCCGGCCGCGTAGACCCCGTCGGCCGCACGCAGGTGCTCATCCACCAGGATGCCGCCGCCCGAGCCCAGCCCCACCTGGCCCGGATTCACGAAATCCACGTTGGGCCGGCGACCCATGGCCAGCACCACCGCATCGCACGCGATCTCCCCGCGCTCGGTGCGCACCCCCACCACGGGGTCGCCCAGGATCTCGACCAACCCCTCGTTCAGCCGCACCTCGATTCCGTGCTCGACCAGGCGCTGCTGGATCAGGGCCGCCATGTCTGGATCGAAGACGCCGGGCAACACCGTGGATTGGATCTCGATCATGGTCACAGCGGCCCCGCGCTCAGCCAGCACGGCCGCCAGCTCGACGCCGATGCGCCCTGCGCCGGCCAGCACGACTCGCCGCAGCGGATGGGACAGCAGGCTCTGCGCGTCCTCCAGCCAGTCCAGCTTGAAGACGCCCCGCGCCCGGCTGCCGGGGATGCTCCAGCCGGCCGTCACTGCGCCGGTGGCGATCAGCAGGCGGTCGTAGGTCAGCGCGGTCCCATCGTCAAGCAGCAAGGTGCGCGCCTCCGTGTCTAGCCGCTGCACCGCGGCGCCGAAGTGGGTCTGCACGGCCATGCGCGTGTAGAAGTCGGCGTCGCGCATGATCAGGTGAGCCTCATCCACCCGCCCCTCCATGTAGGCGAAGATGGAGGCGGGTGAATAGAAGCCTCTCGTCTCTCGCGAGACCAGCGCCACCTCGACCTGGGAGTCTTGCGAGCGGATCGTCTCCAGGGCCGTGACGCCGGCGAAGCCATTGCCCGCGATGACAATGCGCATGTTACCCTCCTGTCACGAATGCCATCAGCACGATCTCGTCCCCATCGCGGACGATCGTGTTCAGCCCGTTGAGATAGTAGATGCTGACGCCATTCACCAGCACCGTATAGCTGCGCTTGAGACGATCTGGCGCATCGAATAACTGGTCGGCGAACCCGTGGCGCGCGGCCACGGGCCGCAGGAACTCGGCCAACGAGCAAGGGGCAGGCAACGCCTCGGTGAGCGTACGGCCTGCGACCCGGCCCAGAACCGCGTAGACTTTCAGTGTGACCTGGCCCATGGTTGTAAGAGTAGAGTTGGCAACTTGCGCCGTAGCGCAAGTTGCCAACTCTAGAACCGATCCAGCGCGGCAGCGAAGATCCGCAGTCCCTCTGCGATCTGCTCTGGAGTCACTATCAGCGGTGGAATCCAGCGCACTACGTTGTCATAGGTTCCACACGTAAGGAGCAGCAACCCATCTTCCTGACACGCCTTGACGACCGCCTTACAGGCGACGGTGTCGGGCTGGCCGTCGCGGGTGAACTCGACGCCGACCATCAGCCCCAACCCGCGCACGTCGCCGATGACCGGGAAGTCGGCTTGCAGCCGGTGCAGACCCGCCATGAGCTGATTCCCGCGCGCGGCCGCGTTCTCGACCAGGCCTTCCTCTTTGATGACCCGGAGCGTGGCCGCGGCCGCCGCACACGCCACCGCGTTGCAGCCGTAGGTACCGCCGTGCGAGCCGGTCTGCCACCTGGCGGCCAGCTCCCGCCGCGTGGCCACGCAGGAGAGCGGCAGACCCGAGGCAATCCCCTTCGCCATGACCAGAATGTCTGGCGTGACGCCGGCGTGCTCGACCGCGAAGAAGCGGCCCGTGCGACCGAAGCCGGTCTGGATTTCATCGGCCACCAGCAGGATGCCGGTTTCATCGCACATGCGTCGCAGCTCGGCCAGGAATCGCGGTGGGGGCGCGACATAGCCGCCCTCGCCCAGCACCGGCTCGACCACCATGCACGCGGTCTCTTCCGGCGCGGTCTGGCTCTTGAGCAACCGCTTCAGCTCGCGGGTGCAGAAATCTGTGGCTGCATCAGGATCGAGGCCGTAGTAGTAGGCATAGGGATAGGGTGCGACGAAGATGCCGGGCACGAGCGGCTGGTAGCGCACGCGGTAGATCGTCTTGCTGGTGGTCATGGCCATCGTCAGGTGGGTGCGGCCATGAAAGCTGCCATTGAAGACGATGATGTTCGGCCGGCCGGTGGCTTGTTTGGCAAGCTTGACCGCGGCTTCGATCGCTTCGGCCCCGCTGTTGCTGAAGAAGAAGCTGTCCAATCCCGTGGGCGTGACCGGCAGCAACTCGGCGACCAGATCGAGGGCCGGCTGGTGATAGACGATGTTGATCTGGCCGTGCAGGAGGCGGCCGGCCTGCGTTTGGATGGCCGATACCACCTTGGGGTGGCAGTGGCCGGTGTTGGTAACGGCAATGCCGCAGGTGAAATCCAGATAGCGCCGACCCGCCACGTCGTACAGGTAGGCGCCTTCCCCGTGGTCCACCAGGATGTTGGATAAGCGGGTCCAGACGGGCGAGAGGTGTGCGGTAAGGTTGTCTGGCATGGGAGTGTTTCCTTACTTGAAATTGCTTCATCCTGATGGAATCGAGCCTTTAGGCGGTTTATCGCTCGGACGACCTCACCGGCTAAAGCCTCGACTCCTGTTTGTCAATGAAGACGCCTCAACGGCCGCCGCTGCTTAGATTCAGGATGACAACTCCTGCGATAATCACGCCAATGGCGAACAGCTTGGTGGGCGTCACCGTCTCGCGGAACCACAAGATGCCGATGAGGGTGATCAAGGTCGTGCCCAGACCCGACCAGATCGCGTAGGCCACGCTTACCTCCAGCTTCTTGAGGGCCAGAGCGAAACAAGTGTAGGCCAATGCGTAACAACCGAACATGAAGATCGCGGGGAGGAGCCTGGTGAGGCCGTGCGAAAGCTTCGCGCTCGTGGTTCCCGCGTTTTCGATGAGGATCGCCAGCATCAGGTAGAGCCACTCCATCGTCACCTCCTGCGTGGGTCAGCGCGGCCGGGAAAGGACGCCGGACAGGAGTATATACCAGAGTGGGCCAATTGACAAAGGCGCTGGAATTGTGTAAGATTGCCCTGACCTCGATCGGGGTTGGGTCTGCGACGGCAGGCTTTTGGTCCCCTTGCGCGCCGGCTCCTTCCGAAGCGCCTGGCGCACGGGGGCGATTACCATGACAGAAAGGAGGCCCCCCAAGACTAAATGCTCTACCCTCGCTGAGTCGTTTGGCCGTGCGTTGTTTTCCCAGGCAGCTACAAGCAAGGAGGTGGAAGTATGGCCTACGGTTACACTGGCCGTGTACTCAACGTGGATCTGACCCAGCGCCGGATATGGGAGGAACCCCTGAACATGGACTGGGCCAGGAAGTTCATCGGCGGCAAGGGGCTGGGCGCGCGCTATTTATGGGATCGCGCCAGGCCGGGCGCCGACCCTCTCGGGCCAGACAATGTGTTCATGATCTGGACTGGCCCGCTGGCAGGAACCTTCGCACCATCTTCCCCCAAGTACTGCGTGGTCACCAAAGGCCCGCAGACGGGGCTCTACCTCGACAGCCATGCCGGGGGCATCTTCGGCGTGGAACTCAAGTTCGCTGGCTATGATGGCGTCATCGTGTCTGGCAAGGCCGCAGAACCGGTTTACCTGTACATCGAGGACGACAAGGTCGAAATCCGTGACGCCAGACATCTGTGGGGCAAGAACGCGCACGAGGCTGAGGACGCGCTGCACGCCGATCTGGGCGAGGCGCCGGCCGTCATGGCGATCGGTCAGGCGGGCGAGAACCTGGTCAAATACGCGTGCATCTCGGCCAGCTACTATCGCCAGCACGGCCGCGGCGGCTGCGGCGCGGTAATGGGCTCCAAGAACCTCAAGGCCGTGGTTGCGCGCGGCACCGGCTCGATCAAGGTCGCCCATCCCAAAGAGTTCAAGGATGCCTGCTGGGAGGCGATGATCAAGGATACGTTGGAGAACCCCGAAGCGCAGTTCGGCATCAAGTGGGGTTCGCCCTCCCTCATGTGGTACACCAACTCCACCGGCGCCTTCCCCGCCTACAACTTCGCGGATGGCGTCTTCGCTGGCGCGGACAAGATTGACGCCAACGTCATCCTGAAGATGGCGACGAAGCGTCACGCCTGCTACTCGTGCCCCGTCGGTTGCGGCAACTACGTCGAGGTGACCGTCGGCCCGTATGCCGGCACCAAAGTCGAAGGGCCGGAGTACGAGACGATGTTCGCCCTCGGCTCCAACTGCGGCGTGGACGACATCAACGCCATCGTGCACGCCAACTACCTGTGCGACGCCTACGGCCTCGACACCATCTCGGCCGGCGATTGTATCGCATGGGCCATGGAGCTGTACGAGAAGGGGATCCTCAAACCGGAGGAGACCGACGGCCTGACCCTCACCTTCGGCAATGGCGATGCGATGGTCAAGATGGTGGAGAAGATCGCCAGGCGCGAGGGGTTGGGCGGCCTGCTGGCCGAGGGGGTCAAGCGGGCATCCGCCAAACTCGGCCGCGGCTCCGAGCGCTACGCGGTCCACTTCAAGGGGATGGAGCCGCCCGCCTACGAGCCGAAAGGCTCCTGGTCCATGGCGCTCTCCTATGCCACAGCGGATCGCGGCGGCTGCCATCTGCGCTCGTGGCCGATCGGCCCCGAAGTACTGGGCGCGTTCTGGCTGGGCGCGGAGCCGATCCCGCTGGAGCGATGGAGCACGGTCAACAAGGCCAAGGTCAACGCCGAGCAGCATCATCAGTACGCCGCCAAGTTCTCCATGGAGATCTGCGACTTCGACTGTTGGAACAACCAGCGGCTGACTGACATGCTGGCGACCGGCACTGGCTTCGACGAATACCGGGACGTCAAGGAGTTCGAGAAGGCCGGCGAGCGGATCACCAACTTGACCTGGCTGTACAACATCCGCGAGGGGATGACCTTCGATGACCTGAAGCTGCCCCCGCGCTTCTCATTGGACCCCAACCGCACCGGGCCGAGCGCAGGTCGTGTGCTCTCCGAGGCGGACTACTACACTATGCTGGCCGATTACTGCAAGATTCGCGGGTGGGATGAGCAGGCTGTACCCACCAAGGCGAAGCTGGCGGAGTTGGGCCTGGCTGACCTGGCCATATAATGAAAGGAGCCCTGCCATGAAAATGCTCGTCGTTGATCCCGATCGGTGCATCGGCTGCGGCCTGTGCGAAATGGCTTGCTCCTTCGAACATACAGGCGAGTTCAGCCGGACTACGGCGCGCATCCGGGTCTACCGTTGGGAGAAGACCTGCGATGCCGTGCCGCTGGTGTGCTATCAATGCGAAGACGCACCGTGCATCAAGGTGTGCGGTGTGGCCGGCGCGATCACGCGCGATGCCAAGACCAGCGCGGTGGTGATCAACCGGCAGTTGTGTATCGGCTGCAAGCTGTGCATGTTCCACTGTCCCTACGGCGCAATTGACTTCGACGGTCGCGCCCGCCAACTGATCAAGTGCGACTATTGCGAGGGCGATCCCGAGTGCGTCAAGTACTGCTCGGTAAAGGCGATCACCTTCAGCGAGCCGGTGGCGGCCGGGGAGTTCCTGAAGGCGATGGAGGCCCAACGGCTGCGCGCCAGCTCCAAGGGGCCGGCCGCGGCGGTGCGGTAGCGCGAGATAAAGACAGCGACCCGCGCTCAAAAAAGCGCCGGTCGCTGTCATGAAAATGGCCCACCGCTCGGATCGTCTTCTGTGGCCGGTCTGCGACCGAGCCACCTCGTACCATGTCACAGCGGGCACGGTCAGGAGACCGGCCCGAGCAACGAGAGGGTCAGCATGGCGCAGCCGGGGCAGGCTGGCGCCGGCCGTGGCATGGACAACTGCCTTGAGGAGAACACCAATGAGCGCCGAAAATCATCCCGCCGCAGCGGATGGCGCCGGCCGCGCGGCTGGCCTCTGGCTGGCGGCCGCTCTGGTCATCGTTTGCGCGATCTCCGCGGCGGCGTGCCAGGGCGATGGCGCAACCCATACCGTGGCCACGGCGACGGCGTTCTACCTGGATGGGCCGCAGCAGGCGCGGCCGCCTGACGGCACGCTGGCGGCCGGAACGCGCGTGACCCTGGTCAGGGCGGCCGGCAGCTATTCCGAGGTCGTGCTCCCCGATGGCCGCCGCGCCTACGTCGCAACCGACAGCCTGGTCGCCATCGGCGCAGCCCCGCCCAGATAGGTGCAGGTAAGGCGGCCTTTCGCCTTGTCCGGCATGATCCCCATCTGCCGGGCTGCTTGTGTTGCAGCGGCGCTCGTGATACACTCGGCGCATGGCAATAGACACGGGCGATACCCTCTCCTATCGGCGCACGTCCGATGACGCGGCCCGCCTGGGCCACCCTTCCTACCTCTGGCGTGCAGGCCAGGAGCGCCGGCTGGCGCTGGTGCGGCAGTGGGCGAACCTGGACCGCAACCGCATCCTGGATGTGGGCTGCGGCGTGGGGATGTACACCGGGCAGTTCCGCCGCTTCAGCCCCCACGTGACGGGCGTGGAGGTAGACCTGGCCGCCGGCCGGCAGGCGGCCGCTCGCCTGCCCGACATCGTCGTGGCCCCCGCCGAGGCGCTCCCGTTCGCCCAGGGCAGCTTCGATGTGGTCTTCTCCCACGAGGTCATCGAGCACGTGGCTGATGACCGGGCGGCCGCAGCCGAGATGGTGCGCGTGGCTGCGCCCGGCGGCCGGATCGTCCTCTTTTGCCCCAATCGCCTCTATCCCTTCGAGACGCACGGCCACTATTGGCGCGGGCGCTATCACTTCGGCAACACGCCGCTCGTCAACTGGCTGCCGAATGCGTTGCGCCGGCGGCTCGCACCGCACGTGCGCGCCTACACGCGGGCAGGGCTGCTGCGACTCTTCGCAGGGTCAGAGGCGCGGGTCATCCATCACAGCGTCATCTATCCCGGATTCGACAACATCGTGGCGAGCCGGCCGGTGTTGGGCCGTGTGCTGCGCCGCGTGCTCTATGCGCTGGAGCACACACCGCTGCAATGGTTTGGGTTGAGCCATTTCCTGGTGTTGGAGCTCGAAACTCGACACCCGACTTGCTGATCCATCGCCGCTGTGCTACACTGATGGCGTGAGAAACGGACTGCCAGGATGACAGAGCGGGTGATCTCCGCATCTGATCTGCCGTAGCTCATTGATCACGAGTCAAGCCGTACAGATTGAGGGACCCGATGCAAGAGCAGCAATCCCCGATCTACCTGCAGCCGATCATCCGGCCCAGGCCCCGATCCCCTTTTGGCCGCGAACAGCCCGTCGGCAAGTCGAGCCCCGCTGACATCGAGCGCGACCCCCCGACGATCCTCGTGCCCCGGCCCGGCGACTACTGGTGGTACGGCGGATGGTTCGCGCCGGCGCTGGCAACAGAGCAGCTCCACCTATCGCTGGGGGCCACGCGGACCTATCGTGATCTCTATGTAAAGCGCGTCGGCGATTTC
>VGOD01000244.1 GCA_016876015.1 Chloroflexota bacterium | reverse complement strand
AGGCGCTACAGATGAAAACGAAGCGGACAGTGCTCCTGGCCGCGCTGGTGGGCAGCTTGCTGCTCTTCGGCGCAGGGCTGACCCTGGCGCAAAGTGCACCGGGGATCGTTTGGTCGGCCATCGCCGGGGGCGGCGGCCATGCGACCGTCGGCGCGGTGTCGCTGGACAACGCGATCGGCCAGTGGGCGGCGAGCGTCGGCGCCCAGATCAGTTCGGGTTTCCTGGCGGGCGTGGGGGCCGCCCCCGCCAGACAGTGGCGGTATCTGCCGCTGGTGGCGAAACGCTAGACCTTCGAGGTCGCCAGATAGACCTTTGAGGTCTCCGAGACCTCAAAGGTCTGAATCAATGGAGGTTTCCTATGAACCGCAAGCACTTCGTCCTCATGCTGGCCGTCGCGCTGACGGTCATCGCGCTCGCCGCGTTCCTCTGGCGGCCGGGCCAGGCGGGCGCGATCGCTCAGGCGCCGAGCACAGCGGAGACCCCAGCAGCCAATGTTCTCGCGACCGGCCGCGGCCAACCCTGGATCAACCTGCGCGACGGGTTATCCATTGCAGCGACCTACAGTGGGCCAGCCGCCGCCATGCGCGCCCTGGCTGCCGGCCGGGCTGAGCCGCTGTCGCTGACCAGCGCGGACTTCGACGGCGACGGCACGGCCGATCTGGCCGCGGGCTATCGCGACGTCGCGGCCGGGCTGATCGTCGTGCAAGCCGGCAACCCCGACTTCATGTACCCCGACAGTCCCGCCGCCGCAGCACACCGGGCTGCGGGGACGTTTGTGGCCGCGCCGTTCCTACCGGCTGCCGCAATCTTCGCTGCGCCGGTCAGCCCCGATTTCCTGGCGACCGGTGACTTCGACGCGGACGGCCGCCAGGATCTGGCGCTGGCGGCGCGTGGGAGCGCCGCGCTCTACTTCCTGCCGGGCGATGGCCGCGGCGGCTTCGGCCCGTCGAGAGTCACATCACTGCCCGGCGCGGTGACGGCCCTCGCGGTCGGCGAGATCAACCGCCGCGATGGGCTGGCGGATGTGGCGGTGGGGGTTGTAGGGGCGAACGGCCGTTCGCCCCTACTATTGATCTTCGAGGGGCCGGAGGGTGCGCTGCGGGCCAAGCCGGAGCTGTTCGACCTGCCCGCGCCGGCGACGGGCCTGGCCCTGGCCGGCCTGGATGACGACCCATACCGCGACCTGGCGATTGCTGCGGGCAATAACCTACTGCTCGTGCGGGGCCGCGACCGCTGGCTGTCGCTGCCGGACGGGATGCAGCCGCAGGTCGCCCCCGCCCAGGTGGAGCGCCAGACCTTGCCCTTTGCCATCGTCTCGCTGGCGGCCGGTGATTTTGTCTGGAGCCAGGCATACCACCTGGAGCTGGCCTTGTTGGCAGATGATGGCAGTCTGCACCTGCTCAACGGTGCGGGGAAGGAGCTGAATCGCGAAGACCTGGATCACGAAGTCACGAAGGAAGGCGAAGCGCACGAAGCACGAAGCCGCGAAGATGTCTCATCGCAGCATCTCTCCTTCACGCCCTTCGTGCTTCGCGATCTTCGTGAAACTTCGCGACTTCGTGATCCAAACGCCCTTCCCCTCCCCTCTCTCCTCACTTCCCGCGTCTCCTTCGCGCCCCTAGATACCATCATCGTGCTCGATCCGGCCGACCAGAAAATTCACATCGCGCTGATCGCGCCCGGCGCACAATCCCCAATGCCCAATCTCCAATCCCTCACCTCGCTCGACGCAGCCAGCGCGCCGGTCGCGATCCTGCCGCTGCGCCTGAACCTGGACGCCATGAGCGATCTGGTGATCCTCCGCCGCGGCGCAACGCAGCCGGACGTCGTGCTGACCGCGCCGAGCGCATCGGTCATGGTCAACTCGGCCGGCGATGAGGATGACCCATATCAATAATGGGACCTGGTGTGCGACACGACCTACGTACCGCCTTGTGGCCCGCCCGACACCTGCTCGCGCCCCGCGAGCGGCCTGTGTACCCTGCGCGCCGCGCTGGGCACAGCCACGCGACACCCCGGCCTGCAGATCGGCTTCAACCTCCCCGCCGGCGCGGTCATCCGGCCGGTGAAGCAGTTGGGGTTCTATGCCTCCGGCGTCTCGTTGATCGGCAGCCAGGGTGGGCCGCCGAGTGTGATGTTGGACGGCGCCAACCGCGAGTTTGGCGGTGAAATCCTCTACACCTTCCAGAACGGCAACCTCACTATCGCGGGGTTGGCTTTCGGCAACGGCAAGAGCAGCGCGATCTGGTTTTCGGCCTCCAACGGCAACGTCTTTACCGGCAATTACATCGGCGCGGACGTCACGGGCCTGCAGGCGGCGCCCAACGCCTCGTGGGGGCTGAATCTGGCTTCGGGCGTCGCGCGGAACCAAATCGGCGACGGCAGTTCGGCCGGTCGCAACCTGATCGTGAGCAACGGGATGGGCGGCGTCTATCTGGCGCCCGGCGCAACCGAGAACAGCGTGCTCGGCAACTGGGTCGGCGTGGGGGCAGATGGTCGGCCGCTAGGCAACGGCAGCAGCGGAGTTAAGCTGGAAGGGGCCAGCGGCACGACTGTCGCGGGCAACCTCATCTCGAACAACAGCCAGAATGGGGTCGAGATCCGGCCCTACACGCCGCGCTGGAACGCCACCGGCAACCTGATGCAGGGCAATGCCATCGGCACGGACGCGGCCGGGGTGACGGACCAGGGCAATCGCCGCGGCGGGGTGGCGATCTTCTACCCCGAAGCGAACACGAACACCATCGGCGGCACGGCGGCCGGCGCGGGCAACCTGATCTCCGGCAACGATCAAAATGGCGGCATCTACCTGGGCCTGGGCGCAACGCTCAACACGATCCAGGGCAACCTGATCGGCGTCATCGCGACCGGCAGTGCGGCGCTCGCCAACAACGGCCCGGGCATCTACGTCTCGGCCTCGCCGAACAACACGATCGGCGGCGCCAGGGCGGGCGATGCCTGCGCTGGCCCGTGCAACCTGATCTCCGGCAACCAGTACAGCGGCATCGAGATCCAGGGCAGCGCCAGCGTGCAGAATCGCATCCTGGGCAACTTCATCGGGACGAACCTGGCAGGGCAGGCCGCCGTAGGCAACAGCGCCGGCATTTCGATCAGCGGAGCGGAGCAGACGGCCATCGGCGGCGTGACGGCCGCCCAGGCGAGCGCGGTCCCCGGCAACCTTATCTCCGGCAATCGCGGCGCGGGCGTGGCGCTTTCGTCCGGGGCTAACCGCAGCGTCGTCGAGGGCAACCGGATCGGCAGCAATTTGTATGGGCACTATCCGCTCGGCAACGGCGGCAGCGGCATCTCGGCGGGTTCAACAGACAACACGATCCGGCGCAATCTGGTCGTCGCCAACGGCAGCAATGGCGTTTCCCTGAATGCGACAGCGACGAGCAACACGCTGCAAGGCAACCTGATCGGCGGGCAGAGCGCGGACGAGCTGCCCGAATCGGGCCTGGGCAACCATGACGACGGCATCTACATCGCGGGCAGCCAGAATTGGCTCGGCGGCGACGGGGATGAGATCAATGTGATCGTCAACAATGGCGGCAATGGCGTCAGCGTCGTGGGATCAGGAGACCAGGCCATCCGGAACCGCATCCGGCACAACCGCATCTACGGCAACGCCGCGCTGGGCATTGATCTCGGCCGCGACGGAGTGACAGCCAACGATGAAGCCGACCCTGACAGCGGCCCGAACCGGCTCCAGAACTACCCGGTGCTGGGCGTGTTGAAGCGTAGGGGCGAGTATACCGACGTCAACGGCACGTTGAACAGCCAGCCCAACCAGACCTACCGCATCGAGCTGTATCATAATCCGAGCTGCGACGCCAGCGGGTATGGCGAAGGCAAGACCTACTGGACCGAGCTCGAAGTCACCACCGATGCCGCCGGCAAGGCGGCGTTCCAGTGGTCCACCGCAGTGCAACTGCCGCCGGGGGCGCTCGTGACCGCCCTGGCGACAGATCCAGACAACAACACATCGGAGTTCTCCCGCTGCGCCGGGCTGTTGAGCGTCAACTCCACCGGGCGGGCCGCCGATGCCGCACCCGGAGATGGCTTCTGTCAGACCGGGAGCCTCATGCCCAACGGCGATCACGAGTGCACCCTGGTCGCCGCCATCCAGGAAGTGAACGCGTACCCCGACCTCAGTGAAATCAAGTTCGACATCGCGGGCGCCGGACGCCCGGTCATCGCCATCCCCGACGAAGGTCTGCCGGCCGTCACCGCGCCGGGCATCACGATAGATGGCCTCAGCCAGCCCAGCGCGCACCAGGTAGAGCTGCGCGGCAATCTGACGGTCAACTACGGTTTGAGACTGATGGCAGCCGACAGCACCGTCGCTGGCATGGTCATCCACGGCTTCAAGCGGGACGGCCTGCTCGTCGCCGGCGATGACGCAACCATCCGGGACAGCGAAATCTACAACAATCTGGGCCACGGCATCCTGGCTCAAGAGACCGCGACCGGGGCGGCGATGCCGGCGACCGCTACCCGCCTTCGGCTGGACGGCGTCAACATCCACAACAACGACGGCGACGGCGTGCGGATGACGGGGCCTGACGGCGAGCTGGCGATGACCGAGACGCGGGTGAACCTGAACGCTGGCGACGGCGTGCGCCTGAACGGGAATCTGACGGTCACGGGCAGCGACACGGAAGTCAACCAGAACGCCCAGGATGGGCTGAACGTCAGCGGCAACGCCGACGTCACGGCGCTGGCCGCAAATGGCAACAAGGGTCGCGGCATGGTCGTGACCGGTGATCTGCTGGTTCAAGCCTTTGCGACCTTCGATGGCAACGGCAGCGGTTGGCATGATCATGGGTTGGTCGTGAACGGCGCGTTGGACGCCCTGAACCTGACCGTCACCCGCAACAAGGGGGATGGGCTGCAGGGCCGCGGCAGCGCGCGCCTGAACAACTTCGATGCTTCGAGCAACGTCTTCACTGGCCTTCGTCTGGCCGGCGACCTGGAGGTGGTGGGCGCGACCAATCGGGCGGTCGGCAACGGCGCCGACGGCCTGCGGATGGGTGGCCGCGTGACGGTGCAGCCAGGCGCCGCAGTGACCGTGCGTGCGAACCGGGCGAACGGCCTGGTGGCGGTAGGCAATATCATCCTCTGGAGCGGCATCATCGAGGACAACGGGACGGCCGCGGAAGCGTCGGCGGCGGCGCCCGCGGCGCCGAACGCGACGTCTGGCAACGGCCTCTGGTCGCTGCACGGTGGGATCACGCTCCGCAACGGCGTCGTGCAACGCAACGCCGGCGCCGGCATCCTGGCCCAACGCAATGTGCGCATCGAGAACAGCACGGTGATCAGCAACACCGGAGACGGCATCCGCACAGAGGGCAGCGTCCTCGCGGCTGGCGATGGCGGCAGCCTTGTGCAACTGAACGGCGGCCATGGCATCTACGCTGGCGGATTCGTGCAGCTTGAGCCTGGCATCGTAGCCGATCGGAATGCGGGCGACGGCGTGCGTTCTGCCGGCAGCTACGTCATCGCGCAGGCGCTATCGGCCAGCGGCAACGGCGGCTACGGCGTTCACGCCGCGACCGACGTAACGATGTGGGGCGGACAGGTCTGTTCGAACGCGCAGGGCGGCGTCTCAGCAGGGGGGACGGCGACTCTCCAGCAGGTGAACCTGTGCGCCAACGGCGGGGATGGCCTTCAGATCGGCGCCAATTCAACTGGCGGCGCCGGCGGGGAGTCGTCTGGACCGATCGGAACGATGGGGCAAGATAGCAACCGCGTCGGCGCATCCCTGATGGCGCAGTGCAGCGTGAGCGGCAATGGGCGCGACGGCATCCGCTACGGGGGCGGCGCGGGACTGACCGTGACCGGCACGAACGTCGCCGGCAACGCGGGGCTGGGGGTGAATAACGCGGTTACGACAGCGCTGGCATCGAGGCTTCAGCCGGCGTCTTCGTCATTGCGAGGAGCGTCTTCTGCTCCGAAGCAATCCCCTCCGATGTGGGAGATTGCTTCGGCCCAAACAACGGGCCTCGCAATGACGGAGGTCGGGATGGTTTCAGACATGGTTGATGCCCGCAATGTCTGGTGGGGGGACGCCAGCGGGCCGGGCGGCGCGGGACCGGGCCGCGGGGACGAGGTGAGCGCGGGGGTGACGTTCTCGCCGTGGCGCACGACGCCGGTGGCGCTGGTGGCGCTGCCCGCCGATGATCCGCTGCTGGCGCCGATCGGAGCGCCCATCAGCGCGGCGGTCTACCTGCGCAACTGGGTTGCGACGACCGACACGGTGCGCGTGCAGTTCAGCGATGCGGCCGGCTGGCTGGCCGCGCCGACCGTCGTGACCGTGACCCTCTCGAACGAGGAGCCGGGCGGGACCGCGTTCGTGACAATCACCGTGCCCGCGGACACGGCGGCCGGCGTCAGCGACGTCGTGACCGCCACTGCCACGTTGCAGGTCAGCCCGACGGTGACGGCCACAGCCGCCTTCCGCGTGCAGGCCGCGCGGGTCGCCGACCTGTCGCTGGAAAAGCGCGCGTAACCGTTCAGACGGGTCGCTGCGACGGCTGTCAATAGGCTTTAATCGGCATTGTCAACGGCCCCAAAGTGGTCTATACTGACCACATGAGCGACGAATGCGTACCTGCGGGCATTTCAGCGGACGACTGGGCCGCCACACCGGTGTCAGTGCGGACGTTGGTGGGCGACCTCCCAACGACGGTTGCCCAGTTAACCCAGCGCATCGCGGCATTGACGGAGCAGGTGCGCCAGACGTCGCAGAACTCCTCCCAGCCCCCGTCGGCTGATCCGCCCAGTGCGCCGCCGCGGCCCAAGCGCACCCCAGCGGGCCGGAAGGCCGGCGCCCAACCCGGCCATGTCGGGCATACCCGGGTGCTCAAGCCGGCGAGTGAGGTCAAGCAGTTCATTGATTTCAAGCCAGCGAGTTGTGCGCAGTGTGGCGCGCTGCTCATGGGCGACGATCCCAAGCCAGAGCGGCGGCAGGTCACCGAACTGCCCCCCATCACGCCGGAAGTGACCGAGTACCGGCGCCATGCCCTGGTCTGTTTGGTCTGTGCGCACGAGACCGCAGCGGCCTGGCCGGCCGAACTGCCGGACGGCGGCTGTGGGCCGCGCGTGCAGGCGACTGTGAGCTACATGACCGGGCGGCTGGGCGTCAGCCAGCGCGATGTCGAAGAGGTGATGGACAGCCTCTTTCACGTCGACGTCAGCCTGGGCAGTGTGGCGGCCCTGGAACAGGCTGTCAGTGCGGCGTTGGCGCAACCGGTCGCCGCCGCGCAGACCTATGTGCAGGCCCAACCGGCTGTCAACGCCGATGAGACCAGTTGGCGCGAAGGTAAGGCCCGCGACTGGGTATGGCTGGCCGCGACGCCGTGGGTGGCGGTCTTTCTCGTGCTGGCCAGCCGCGGCGCCCAGAGTGCCAAACAACTACTGGGCGCCGCTTATGCGGGCATCGTCGGCTCTGACCGCTGGGCGGGCTACAACTGGCTCGCCACCCTGCGCCGGCCACTCTGCTGGGCGCACCTCAAACGGGACTTCCAAGCCATCCTGGAGCGCGGTGGGGCGGACGCCGTGATCGGGGCCGCCCTCTTAGCGCAGACCCACCAGGTGTTTGACCTGTGGTACCGCGTCCGTGACGGCACTCTGAGTCGCGCCGAGTTCCAGACGGCGATCCAGCCGATCCAGGAGCGGGGGCATGAGTTGCTCCAAGAGGGCACAACGCTGACCCAGACCAAGACCGCGGCCACCTGCACGAACATCCTGAAGCTGGAGCCGGCCCTGTGGACGTTCGTGACGATCGCGGGGGTCGAACCCACCAACAACGACGCCGAACGCCCCGTGCGGCGCGCGGTCCTGTGGCG
>VGOD01000243.1 GCA_016876015.1 Chloroflexota bacterium | reverse complement strand
AGCATCCCCCTGCGGCTCGACTGTGAAAGTGCGCCTCAGCAGCCCCGATTGCGCATCGTTCCAGGCCGCCGGGTAGCCGAAGAGGTCATAGGGCTGGAACGGCTCGTGGGGCTTGATCATCCACCGCCACGAGGAGGGCACGCGCACCGGTTGCGCCTCCCACCGGGCGCTGGCGAGCAGCTCGGCCGGGCTGCGGCCATCGAAATCGGGCATGAAATACCATTCGCCGTTGAGACACACGCGATCTGGCCGAACCTTCAGCGGCCGTGCGCTTGCGGAGAGGGGAGAGTCCATCATGGAGCTATACCTCATCGGTTGACATGAGCCTCGTTTCATCTCACTCAGGACTTACGCAAGACGCCTGCGTGAGCGTCCTGAGCCTATCGAAGGGATGCCGAAATAGTCGTTGAGGCGGGCCAGCGTGCCGAGTTCGGCAGAAAAATCGCACGGCACCCGATCCACGGGCTGGTGGCGCACCGTGGCGAGAATGCGTTCGTAAGAGGTCATCATGGGTGGCCGCTCATGGGGTGATCTCCCTGGCGGTCGGCGGATAGTTCTGCCGATCGCCAGGGAGGAAACAGCGGGGGAGTTCTACTTCTTGGTCGCCTTCCAGGCGTCAATCTGCTTCTGGGCTTCGGCGACGATCTTGTCCATGCCGGCGTCCTTCAGCTTCTTCTGGAACTCGGGCAGGACGGTGGCGGGATCGGCCATGCCATTGATGAGCGGGTAGCCCAGCTCTTTCACCACATTGGTCACGTTCGCCATCTCGGTCTTCACCGGGGTCGGGTCGAACGCAAAGCCGAGCGCAACCGACGCGGCCGAGCTGGCGTTGAGCTTCTTGGTCGCGCCGATCATGTCGCCGGCGGCCTGGTCGGCATCCACGTAGTAGGCGTTGAAGATGCTGCCCAACATCCAGTCGCGGCCGGGCTTGTAGTTGGCATTGTCCGGGCCGGGGCCAACGACCTTCTTGTCCTTGTCCGCCCAGACCCAATGCTTGCCCTCGATGCCCTTGGCGAGCAGGTTGTACAGATCGGCATCGGTGTTGAACAGGTTGAGGAGCTGCATCGCTGCGTCAGGGTTCTTGGAACTCTTGCAGATGGCGGTGCTGGTGGCGCTGGCCGCACCGGTGGTCATGAAGGGCACGGTCACCGACTTCTGCACCACCGGGACCGTCAGGCCGTTGTTTTTCTGAATCTCACTATCGCCGCCGGGCTTGACGACGCCGCCGATGCCACCGGCGAACTTGCCTGCCTTGTAAGCCGCCGGCGCCTCGGCCCGCGCCACCAGGTCCTTGTTGAAGTAACCGGCCTGGTTCCACTTGCGGGCCAATTCCACCGCCGATTTGAACTCGGGGGTCTCGTAGCCGTTGATGACTTTGAGCGCCTTATCATCGTAACGGACGACGGCTTGCACATCTTGCGTGACGACCGGGTCGAAGCCGAAGGTCTCGACCATCCAGATGCTGGCGGGCGTGCCGTCGCGCAGCATGATCGGCAACATGTTCGGCTCGCCCTTCTTGACGGCGGCCAGGAAGGGTTCGAGGTCTTCGTACTTGGCGATCTTGGCCGGATCGAGGCCGTATTTGTCGGCGATGTCCTTGCGGAACCAGAAGCCGAACGGCTTGACCCAGATCTGCTGGTTCGGCACAGCATAGATCTTGCCGCTAATCTTCGTCACATCCCAGGCGGCCGGGGGCATGTCTTTGAGGAGCGCAGCCGCATTCTTCTGGAGCAGATCATCCAGCGGCAGCAGGCTGCCATTGATGACCAGTTGGCTGAAGGTGGGGGCGATCCACGGCGCCACCCAGACGATGTCACACGCCTCGCCGGCGGCCATCATCAGGTTCATTTTTTCGGTGAAGGCGGCATCCTCGAACGGGACGAGCCGCACGGCGATGTTGACGCCCTTCTTGGTCAGGGCCGCATTGAGCGCCTCCTCGACCACCTTGATGTCCTTCTGCGCGGCGAACATCATCGAGTACTTGACCTCGACCGGGGCAGCCGCCTTCGGCGCGGCCGCCGGCGCGGTGGTCGGCTTTGGCGCTTCGGTCGCCTTCGGCGCTTCGGTGGCCTTGGGGGCCTCAGCAGGCTTCGGCGCTTCGGTCGCCTTGGGCGCAGCCGCCGGTGCGGCCGGCGCCGGCGTCGCGGCGGGCGCGCACGCGGCCAGCAACATGCTCAGCAGCAACACGGCGCTGATGAGCTTCAACAGGGAATGCCGATTCATGGGGTTCCTCCTTGTGTTTGGTAGGTTGGTAGATTGGTACATTGGTAGATTGGTAAATTGGGATGTGTAGGGACGGTTGGCAGGTCACTCTCCTTTCAGGCTGCCCACCAACATGCCGCGCACGAAGTAGCGCTGGAGGGCCAGAAATGCGATGGCAATCGGCCCCATCGCGACGACCGCCATCGCCATGCGCATGGATTGTACGGGCAACTGGATCGTTTGCAGCATCGCGCTGGCTTCGCCGGTGGTCAGAAACTCGGCGCTCCGCTGGATGGAATAGAGCAGGTATTGCAGCGGGAACTTGTTGGGGCTGTCAATGTAGAGCAGCGGCAGCCACCAATCGTTCCAGTACATCAGGATGCAGAACAGGCCCACTGTGGCAAGCGCCGGGGTGGAGAGCGGGATCACGATCTGGAAGAAGACGCGCCACTCGCTTGCGCCGTCAATCTTGGCCGATTCGATCAACTCCTTGGGCAGCGTGATGAAATAGGTGCGCAACAGGAAAACGTACCACGGCACCACCAGATAGGGCATGATGAGCGCCAGCAACGAATCTTTCAGGTGCAGCGTTTGCGTCACCAGGATATAGGTGGGAATCAAACCGCCGTGAAAGAGCATCGTGAAGATCACAAAGAAGGAGAGCGGCTTGCGCCAGGCAAAGTCCTGCCGCGACAGCGCATACGCCAGCATCGCCATGATCAGCAGTCCGCAGATCGTCCCGATCGTGGTCGTGGTGATCGTCACCGCGTAGGCATTCACGATGCGGCCCGGGTCCATACGAATGAAGTTGTAGGCGTCGAAGCTGATCTTTTCGGGAATCAGCGAAAAGCCGGTGCGCGCCAGCGTGACCTCGTCGGTGAGCGAGGAGGAGATCACCAGCAACAACGGGAGCAGGAAAACGAAGCTGACCACGATCAGAATGACGTTGATGGTCGCCTGCGTGATCGCGCCGCGGCGGCGATAGTTGGTTGACACTGTGTTCGGCAGAAGGCCCATCAGATCACCCCAACCTAAAAGATGCTCTTTTCGGGGTCAATGCGCTTGACAACCCAGTTGGCGACGAAGATCAGCACGAAGCCGACCACCGATTGGTAGAGTCCGGCCGCAGCCGCCATCCCGAAATCGCCCATCGAACGCAGCCCGCGGAAGACGAAGGTATCAATTACGTCGGTCGTCTTGTAGAGCATACTGCTGTCGCGGGTCACATAGTAGAACAGACCGAAGTCGGCGTAGAAGATGCGGCCGATCGAGAGCAGGATGTTGATCAGGATGATCGGCAGGAGCAGCGGCAGGGTGATGCCCCAGATTTGCTGCCACCGGCTGGCGCCGTCAATCTGCGCCGCCTCGTAGTATTCGGTGTTGATCCCCATCATCCCGGCCAGGTAGATGATGCTCCAATAGCCTGCGCTTTTCCAGATGTGCGCGGCGGTCAGGATATACGGCCAGTATTTCGGCGCACTGTACCAACTCACTGTGTCCAGCCCGGCCTGTGTCATCCACTTGTTGAGCAAGCCGCTGTCGCCGTTCAAGAAGGCGAACCCGAAGTAGCCGACGATGACCCACGAGACGAAATAGGGGAAAAAGACGCTCGACTGGTAGACGCGCGCCAGGTAGCGCGACCGCACCTCGTTCAGCAGCAGTGCGATGGTCAGCGACGCCAGCAGCCCGGTGATGATGAAGACGGCGTTCAAGAACAAGGTGTTGGTGGTGATCCGCACCGCGGTATCGGTGGTGAACAAGTACTCGAAATTCTTGAACCCGATCCAATCGCTGCCGAAAATCCCCTGGCTGGTGCGATAGTTCTTGAAGGCGATGATGATGCCGGGGAGCGGCATGTATTGAAACACGAACAACAGCGCCAGGCCCGGCAGCGCCATCAGGAAGAGCGTGCCGTTCTTGCGGATGCTCTTCACGATTCGAGTCAGCGGCGTGGAACGTTGTGCCGTGTTCGGCAGCCCAACCGGCTGGCGCTTATTGCTGCTTTGATTCGCGAGACTGACCATGGTTGCTCCATGCGGCGCGCCTGGTGATCGAGGAATACCCGCCTATTCTCGCGCATTTCCATGCGGTTGAGGCGCGCTCCATGCCAAAAAGCGGCCAAAAAGCGGACAAGGCGCCATAGGGTGCGTTGGACAGGCCAAGCCAATTCGGGTATGATGGCTGCTATGAAAGACGCGCTCCACCCACGCTTCATCGCCGATCTGCGCCGGGTGCTCAACCACCTGTATGATCCCGACGAGCTACGCCGCAACCCGCTCTTCGCGGCCCTGGGGATGCTGGCGCGCGGCAGCCCGTCGCGGCTGCGCGAGGCGCTCATCGGGATCATCGCCGAGCTGAAGCCGCGGCCCGGCCTCTCGCCCGACGCCGACGCCTGGCGCGCCTACCGGACGTTGCACCACCGCTTCGTCGAGCAATTCTCGCAGGCCGAGGCGGCGGCGACCTTGGGCGTCAGCATCCGCCAACTGCGCCGGCAAGAGAGCCAGGCGCTACGTGTGCTGGCCGATCTGCTCTGGATACGCTACGACCTGTCGCCACATTACGCTGGCCTGCCGGATCAAACGGACGAGGAGGAAAGGGAAGAGGAGGTTGCAGCGGGCAACGCCCAATCGCAGGCCGCCGCGCCGACGACCGCACCCCTGGCGGGCGAGTTGGCATGGCTCAGCCAGTCTCGGCCGGCCGCCGCGACGACCGTCGCCGATCTGGCGGCCGGCGCGTTGCGCACGGCCGAGCCACTACTGCACGAGTTGGCCGTGCGCGCCAGCCTGCACCTGCCGGATGAACTGCCGAGCGTCGTCGTGCAGGTGGGGCCGATCCGCCAGGCGTTGCTGCTGGTGCTATTGGAGGCTATCCGCCTGGCGCCCGGCGGCGAAATCGTCCTGGAAGCCTGCACTGAGATGGATCGCGTCACGCTGACGGTGCGTTCACTGCCGGTCAACCCCGCGCCGGCGCCGGTCCAACTCGATCAGCTGACCATCGCCCGCCAGATCACCGAGCTTTCGGGCAGCCGGCTGGAAACGCTGGCCGGTGCCGGCGATAGACCGTTCGTCGCCCAGTTGCACCTGCGGCTGGCCGCGCAGCCTGCGATCCTCTTCATCGAGGACAACCCCGACACGCTCCAGCTCTATCGGCGCTATCTGGCGGGCACCGGCTATCGCTTTGTGGGCGCGGCCACCGACGAGCAAATCGCGGCGGCGCTGACAGAGGCCGCGCCCCAGGTGATCATCCTCGATGTGATGCTGTCGGGCATGGATGGCTGGGAGGTGCTGGGCCGGTTGCGCACCCATCCCCGCACGCAGGATATCCCCGTGGTGATGTGCAGCATCCTGCCGCTGGAACAGTTGGCGCTCAACCTCGGTGCGGCGGCGTTCCTGCAGAAGCCGGTCAGCCGGGAGGCGTTGTTGGCGGAGTTGCATCGTTTGCACGAGGCACAGGGACCGAAACCTTGCTCAACGCCCTGATGCCGGCCAGCAGTTGCCCCAACGACAACCCGCCCTGCCCAACCACCGCAAACGCCTTGCTGACGATCGGCTGCCCCAGCGGGTCGCGCGCCGAAAGCACCACGGCCGGGATGCCCGCCAGCGCCGGATCGGCGTTCTTCGCGGCCAGCAACTCGAAGCCGTCCATCTCCGGCATGATCAGGTCGGTCAGCAGAGCGTCCGGCCGCTCATCGCGGAGCATGGCCCACGCCTGCCGGCCGTCGGGCGCGGTCAACACCTGATAGCCGCGGCCGGCCGAGTTCAACATCCGGTAAAAGAGCCGCAGGGCATCCTCGTCATCATCGGCCACCAGCAGCTTCTTGCCAGCCAACCCCAGACGATCCAGCGTCGCCAGCAACGCCTCGCGCGCCACGGGTTTGACCAGGTAATCGGCCACCCCCAGGCTGCCGGCGGCATCGGACGCGCCGGGAACCGAACACACCATGACCGGGATCCCCGCGGGCAGCGCGGCGGCCGATTCGAGTTGGGCCAGCATCTCGGCGGCTGACGCCGTGTTCACCACCACCGCCTGGGCGCGCAGGCTGACCGCCTGGCCCAATGCGGCCGCCAAATCGGCCGTCGCGGTCACCCTGGCGTCGGGCAAATAACGGCCGAGCAGGTGCGCCAGCGAGCCGCCTGACTCGCAGACCACGATCTCGGTGCGGGCCGGGGGCGCGGGGACTAACGATGGATGCGTCCGCTCCAGATACTCCCAGGAGGGCGTCAACCAGCGCCCGGCCGCCGCGGCCATCGGCGCGGGGGCCACGATAGGCAGCGTGAAACAGAAGGTCGCGCCGGCCCCCGGCGCGCTCTCCACCCACAGCCGGCCGCCATGCATCTCGACGAACCGCTTGCTGATGCTAAGGCCCAGCCCGGTGCCGCCGAAGCGCCGCCGCAGCGAGTTGTCGAGCTGCTGGAACGGCTGGAAGAGGCGGCTTTGATCCTCCGCCGTGATGCCCGGGCCCGTATCGGCCACGCTCACCAGCAACTCACCGACGCGCCGCCGGGCCGCCACCGTCACCCCGCCCTGCTCCGTGAAACGGCCGGCGTTGCTGAGCAGATTCAGCAGCACCTCGCGAATGCGCGTGCGGTCGCCGCTGATCTCCGGCAAGCCCTCCGCCAGATCGGCGCGCAAAGCCAGCCCTTTCGACTCGAAGAGCGGTCGCACGGCGGTCAGGGCTTCCGCGATGACCTCCGGCAGCGCCACCGGCGCGCGCACGAGCGCCATCTGCCCGGCCTCGATCTGGCTCAGGTCGAGCACGTCGTCAATCAGCCCGGAAAGGTGCTGGGCGTTGCGCAAGATCACCGCCAGATCGGCCAGCAGCGCGGGCGGCAGCCGGCCGCCGGGCGACGCCGCGCTGTAGGCCCCCGGCGCGTTGAGGATCATCTCGCTGAAGCCGATGATCATGTTGAGGGGGGTGCGCAGTTCGTGGCTGACATTGGCGACGAACTGCTCTTTGGTCCGCCGCGCCTCCTCGGCCTCGGTGCGCAGCCCATCGGCCAGGCGGTTGAGCCGCGTCAGCCGCACGTTGGCCGACGACAATTCTTCGAGCATCTGATTGAGCCGGAGTTGCGTGTCTTGCGCGTCGCTCAGCAACTCCTGGCTGCGGCCATGCGCGGCCCAGGCCCACTCGCCAACGGTCTGCAGGGGGCGCAGCGCCAGCCAGACCAGGCCGGCCGTGGCCCAGAGGCCCACGACGGGGATGGCCCGGCCGGCCGCCAACTCGCCGCCGAACCACCCTTCTGGGGCGACGAGCAAGATGAGCGTGAGGGCCAGGGCCACGCCAACACCGGCCGGCGCGCCCAGCAGCAACGTCGCCAGCCCGCCGGCCAGCGCCAGCAGCCAGAGCGCCGCGCTCATGCCGGCCCAGGCCGCCAGGGTGATGCACGCGGCCGCCCAGCCGATCACCAGCAGCCAGCCCGCGACCTGCGGGCTGCGGTTGCGCAGCAGCCAGGCCAGCCCGCCGAGCCAGAGCAGCGCTGTCGCACACAGCGCGGCCCGGGTCGCGTCGAGGCGCGCCGTCTCCGAGATGGCGACCAACGCCAGCGCGACGATTAGCGGCAGGATCAGGGTGAACGTACTATCCCGCACCCCGGCCAACAGCTCGCGCATCTCGGCGGCCCAGGTGCCGGGTTCGGCCGGCGGATTGCCCGCGCGCAGTCGCCAGAAGCGCG
>VGOD01000242.1 GCA_016876015.1 Chloroflexota bacterium | reverse complement strand
TCCACGCCGGCATAGACCAGGTCAGGGTTCGCGGGCGCCGCAGCCACCCACCGGACGGGTTGGCCTGCCAACGCTGCGCGGCTCCAGAGAGCCTGGGCCGCCAACGCCGTCGCCAGGCTGCCCAGGCTGACCAGGGCCAGCCCAAGTCCCGCGGCTGCCCGAAGGAAACCAACTCGAAGTTTGGAGTATCGGTTCACCTTCTCCTCCCCACCGCTCACTCTCTTATCTCGGCTTGGGCGGTTCGCCAGGCGGTTGATAGATCAAACGACGTCCCTCGCTCGCTCCCGGCTGGGTCAGCCGCGCATAGGGTGAGGTTTGCACGACCAAAACCGTCCAATAGAGGCTGGCGCCCTTGATCTGATTCGAGTGGTACAACACATCCAGGTTGGCTGCCAGCGACAGGCTCGTCGTCGGCGGAGCGATGCCGCGCGCCAGGCTGGGGTGCTCATCCTGGTTCCACCAGACGACCTCGTAGGCTGCGCCGGCGGGCAACCGGCCGGCCGGCAGCCAGCGAAACAGTACCGGGCCGCTCAGCGTCTCATCGGCCGGCGGTTCGATCAGGGCAGGGCTACTGATGGCGGTCGGCGTCGGCGGTGGA
Organism: Chloroflexota bacterium; assembly: GCA_016876015.1. Lineage (GTDB taxonomy): Bacteria > Chloroflexota > Anaerolineae > CG2-30-64-16 > CG2-30-64-16 > VGOD01. Next base: position 7,293 of record VGOD01000242.1, on the reverse strand, counting down.
GCCAGATTCACTGCCGGGGGCGGGGGCGTCGCGGTCGCCGTATTCGCGGCCGTGGCGGTGGCCGTCGAGCGGGCCGGGGCCGGCGTGCTGGTAAGCGTCACAGTGGCTGTGGGTGTCGCTGTCGGGGAGGCTGTCGCCGTCGGGGAGGCTGTCCCCGTCGGGGAGGCTATCGCACTCGCACTCGCCGCCAGCGTCGGGGGTCGCGTCGGGAGCGCCGTCGGGCTGGGGGGAACGGGACTGCTCGTCGTAGTAGCTGTGGCCGGCCGCGCTGCGCGCGTGACGGCGGGCGTGGCGATCACGACTCGCGAAGACGCGCCGGTCGCGCGCGCCACGAGCGTGACGACGGGCCGCGTCCTGGTCGGCGCTGGCGGAGGAGGGGTCCAGGCAACCGCGCGCCGCCCCCCCAGCTCGTCACCCGAGAGCCCAGAGATCAGAAGCCCGGCCAGCACCGATAGGACGATGACAGCCAGCGAAAAAACCAGGTAGAGTCTGCGCATATCCAGGGGCATCTATCGCCTCCACCGGGGACTATTGATCCGACGGCAGTCGAAGCACATCCAAAACCTCACACGCCACCTCATACCTGCCAAAGCTCGGCATCAGATACACTCCCTGCACCTTCGGCATCTCCATCAGTTGCAGCAAGAGCTCTTGCGCCATTTTGACCCCTTCCTTGCGTCCCTCTGCGGCAGCGCGTTCCATGCGGGCCAGCACGGCTTCGGGCATCGTGATGCCAGGCACCTCGTTGTGGAGGAAGCTGGCGTGGCGGTGGCTCTGCAGCGGCAGGATGCCGACCAGCGCGGGAATCGGGAAGGGGCCATGCCGCTCTTCGTACAGCTCCAGGAAACGCCGCCAGACCGCCGGGTCGTAGATCGGCTGCGTCATGGTCAGGTGTGCACCCGCGGCGATCTTGCGGTGGAAGCGATCCACCTCCCGCGCCAGGTCCGGCCGGGTGGGATCGGAAGCCACGATGATCGTGAAGGCGCTGCGGCTCCCGAACGGCTTGCCGGTCCGATCCAGACCGTTGTTGAACTGGCTGAGGATCTTCACCAACCCGATCGAATCCACATCATAGACGGCTGTGCTCTCCGGGTGATCGCCCAGGGTGGGCGGATCGCCGGTCAGGGCGATGATGTTGCGGACCCCGAGCGCGTGGCTGCCGATCAAATCGGACTGCAGCCCCATCAGCGAGCGGTCGCGCGTCGTGAAGTGCAACACGCTTTCGATCCCCACCTGCTGCTGGATCAAGACGCAGAGAGCCAGCGCGCCCATGCGCACGCGCGCCATGGGGCTGTCGGCCACGTTGACTGCATCGGCGCCGTGCGCCTTTGCCACGGCCGCGCCCTCCAACATCTTCGCGGGGCTGAAACCGCGCGGCGGGTCCACTTCGACGCTGACCACGAACTTGCCGGTGCGCAGCTTTTGCAACAGGCCGGTAGGCTGGGGCGCTTCGGCGTCCGTCTCCGCCAGACCCGGTGAGGATACCCGTACCATCGGTGTGGGAGACAGCTCTGGCGCCGTGATTTGCGATTTGCGATTTGCGATGTGCCATTCGCCATTTGCAGTTTGCGATTTGCGATTTGCGATTTGCTCCAACGCCCCCCGCATTGCCCGAATATGCTCCGGTGTGGTCCCGCAGCAGCCGCCGATCAGTGCGACGCCCGCGTCCAGCAGCGGCCCGACGTGCGCGGCGAAGTAGGCTGGCATTGACGGATAGATCATCCGTTCGCCCGCGCGAAAGGGCAGCCCTGCGTTGGGCAGCGCAGACAGGCGCAGGCCCGGCTCGGCCGCGTGCATGGCCGAGATGACTTCGAGCACGCGCGCCGGCCCCATCGAGCAGTTGACGCCGGCCACATCCACGCCCAGGGCAGCCAGGCTGTGCGCCGCGTCTGCCGGCGTCGTGCCATCGGCCGCCAGGTTGTCGGCGCCAAAGGTCATCTCGGCCACGATGGGCAGGTCGCTCTCCGCGCGCGCCGCCTGCACGGCCGCGGTCAGCTCCGTCAAATCCGAGAAGGTCTCCAGGATCAACAGATCGGCGCCAGCCTCCCACAGCACGCCGATCTGCTCCCGAAACGCCGCGGCCGCGGAGTCCAGTTGCAGCACCCCGTTGCTGCGGACGCGGCGGCCCAGCGGTCCCACCGACCCCGCGACCCAGACCGCCTGCCCGCTAATCTCGCGCGCGTCGCGCGCCAGCCGGACGCCGCGGAAGACGATGTCACGCGTCTTGTCGTCGAGGCCGAACTCGCTCAGCCGCGGCCGGCTGGCCGCGAAGGTGTTCGTTTGCAGCGCCTCGGCGCCTGCCTGGATGTAGGCCAGGTGGATCTCGCGCACCCAATCGGGCTGTGTCAGGTTGGCGTGCTCCACGCACCGGTCAAGGGAGATGCCCTGGCCGTGCAGCATCGTGCCCATTGCGCCATCCACCAGCAGCGGGCCGCGCGCCAGGCGCTCAAGGAAGGGATGAGCCATGGATTTCTCTTTCATTGCGCCTAGCTTACCGGATTGTCAGAAGGCTGTCAAGTCATACTGGCTGGTGAGGAGAAGAAGCCAATCGCGAAAAGCACCGGCGTGTGCGCCAATTGCCAGCGCGGAGCGAGAGTGATATAATCGCAGCACCGCATGTGAAGCTCGAAGATCTGTGATTGTGGCTGCAACTCGGCGCTATACCGGAAACCGCGGAGTTCATTGCGAAGGCAAAGGCAGCGATTCGGGAACCCTTGGAGACTCCCATGATCTCACCCCGTAAGCTCTGGCCAATACGATTTCTCGCTCTGGGTCTGACTGCCTTGCTCGCGCTGGCTGCCCTGCCCGCAGCGCCGATTCTGGCGCAGACCGCGGCCCCCGCCGCCGCGACTCCCGCGGCCACGGGAACTCCCGCTCCCACGCGCACGCCGGCGCCCACCCCTACGGCCACACCGACCCTGACTGCGCTGCAGGCCAGGTTGATTCTGGCGCAGACCCATCTGAAGAGCGGCGACTATGCCAGGGCGGCCGAGCTGTTCGCAGCCATTGCGAACGAGGATCGCGGCAATCCCGAGGCGCTCAAGGGACTGCAGGCCGCGTTGGCTGGGCAAGCTGCGGCGCGCGCCACAGCAGCCGCGCCCCAACCCACGGCCGCGGCCACAGCGCCGGTGCCCGCGCCCTCCTTCGGCGATGCGGTGGCCGAGAAGACGCGCGACCTGGGCAGCGCGGCGTTGGTACTTCTGGTCTTGATCGTGCTGTTGTACGTGATCGGCCATGGCGTGCGCTGGCTGCTCTTCTGGGGCCGCGAGATCTGGCTGACGCGCGGCCTGCCACTGCTGGGCCGACCGGCCGTGGCGCCGGGGTATACGATCGCGGAGTTCACTGACGCCATGGGCATCGCCGGCCTGCCCGCCGCGGAGATCGTCGCCCAGGCATTACGAGCAAAGCTGATCGCCTGGAACCAACTGGTGCGCATCAGGGAATTGCCCGTGGAATCGTGGCCGATGCTGGACATGGGCGGCATGGGCTGGGTCAGGATCCTCTGGAACTGGATTCTGCCTCCTGAGCGCGGCTACAAGGTCACGGGCCTGCTGCTCAACGCCGAAACGGGCGCATACGTTCTCGCCATCGAGCGCACGGCGCTGCGCAACCACAACGTCGAAAGGAGTCGCACTTTCGAGGCATTTGGCGCCGCCCCGGAACAGACGTTGCGCCGGCTGGCCGGCGAAACCGCCAAGTGGCTGTTGGCGCCGGCCGACATCGAGGCGAGCGAGGCGGTCATGGCCGGCGTCCGCGCGGCGGGGGTCGGCGTGACTGCGCCGCTGTCGGCGAGCGAGGTTTTCGACCAGGCGCTAGACCTGCTCTTGCCCGTGCGCCAGCAATTCGCCCAGGACGCAGCCGATTTCGCAGACGCGCGGCGCCGTCTCCGCGAGGCCGAAAGCCTGCTGGCGCACCTGCCGCAAGGCTCGGTATTGCGCGGCGAATTGGAGGCTGTGCTGGCCGACCTGCGCCGCGCGGCATCTGGAACCGCATGACAACGGCCTGAACAGGGTTGTCTCGTGACGCATCGTGAAACAGCGCCTTCCCCACACATCGCCGGTTTGACATCCCGGCGTCGCCCAGGTATAATGTTTCTCGAATGACGTTGAACCGGAGGAGTAGGCGGCCAGCCGTCGCCAGCGAGAGGGGGTCACCGGGTGAGAGCCCCCTCACGATGTGAGCGCCGCCGAATGTCGCCGGGGAGTCGGGGGGCTGAACGCCAACTGCGGATTGCAGATTGCGTAGTAGGCTACCACGGGTTCGCCCGTTATCGCGCAGAGTGGGCAGAAGCCCCTGATCTCTGATCTCTGGGCATCTGCCAATCAAGGTGGTACCGCGGAAGCGCCCTTCCGTCCTTGCGACGGAGGGGCGCGTTTTGTTTGCCCGGCGATCTGGGTGTATACTCATGCCACCATGCCACTATAGTGGCATGCGGGGAGGTGCGACATGGCCGAAGAAACCGTCAAACTGACCGTCCGGCTGCCCGTGACACTGCATCAAACACTCAAGGAGCGCGCAGTCGAATACAATGTTTCGCTGAATCAAATCCTGGTAGACACGTTGGTGGCTGAGTTGGAGCTGAAAACGTGCGCCGAAAGCGACGACGAGAAATACCATCGGCTCCTCCAGCGGCGCCTGGCCAAGACCGACTGGATGGATCGGTTCATTCAGGGGGTGGAGCTCCCCACGCCAGAGGAGGCGCGTTCGTGGCTGGACGGTGTGCCTCTGTCCGATTGGATCATCGAAGATCGGGGGCCGCGCTGATGATCACGTATTATTTCGACGCCAGCGCCATTGCAAAGCGCTATCTGCGCGAACCGGGCAACCGGTGGGTGATGGGTTTGATGAGTGCGCCGACTGCCAATCACGTTACCAGCATCGAGCTGGTGACCGTCGAACTAGTCTCCGCATTGACAAAGGCACACCGGGAACGTCGGATCAGCAGCAGTTATAGGGAACGCCTGATTGGACGCGCGCTGGCCGATTCCCGGACCGATATCGGTCTGCTGGCCGTATCTCAGACCATACTAGACCTGGCAACTGAGCTCGCGACGCGCCATCCGTTGCGGGCCTATGATGCAATTCACCTGGCTGCCGTGCTCGACTGGACGCATGACCTGACCGAAGTCGATCTCCCCGCGCCCATCTTCGTCAGCGCCGACGAGAACCTGCTCGCTGCCGCGCGGGCCGAGGGGTTGGTGGCCGAGAACCCGAACGAACATGAGTGACGGACTGCCGATTTGTGATTTCAGATCGCAGGTTTTCCATACGCAACACGCAATACGCAATACGCCCTGCCCAGAGGAGAACCCTCCCATGCCAACCTTCGACATGCTCAAAACCTACGATCCGAGCGCGAACGAGCGCCGGATTTATGACTGGTGGGAGAAGTCCGGTTTCTTCAAGCCGGAGATCGCGCCGGCCGACGCCACGCCGTTCGTGATCAGCATCCCGCCGCCCAATCTCACCGGCGAGCTGCACCTGGGCCACGCGATGTTCGTCTCGCTGGAAGACCTGATGATCCGTTACAAGCGGATGCGGGGCTATGCCGCGCTGTGGGTTCCCGGCTACGATCACGCGGGGATCGCGACCCAGCTTCAGGTGGAGAAGATGTTGGCGCGGGAAGGGATCAAGCGCCAGGAATTGGGCCGCGAAGAGTTCCTGCGCCGCACCTGGGCCTGGAAGGAGAAATATGGCGATCACATCGTGCGCCAGCTTCGGCGGTTGGGCGCATCGTGCGACTGGGATCGCATGCGCTTCACCCTGGACGACGGGCTCAGCCGCGCGGTGCGCGCGGCTTTCGTCCGGCTCTACCGGATGGGCTTGATCTATCGCGGCGAGTACCTGGTGAACTGGTCGCCGGGCCTGCAGACGGCGGTCAGCGATCTGGAGGTGGAGTACAGCGAAGAAAATGCCGCCATGTACTACTTCAAGTACCCGATCGCCGGCGCCGACCTGGAGGATGGCCCCGGCACAGGGTACATCCCGGTGGCGACGGTGCGGCCCGAGACGATCCTGGGCGACACGGCCGTGGCGGTGCATCCCGACGACGACCGCTTCCGCCACCTGATCGGCGCGACCTGCCTGGTGCCGATCCTCAAACGGCCAATCCCGGTGATCCACGACACCTATGTGGACCGGGCGTTCGGCACGGGCGCGCTCAAGATCACGCCCGGCCACGACCCGAACGACTTCGTCATCGGCCAGCGTCATGGCCTGCCGATCGTCAGCGTGCTGGACAAAGATGCGCGGACGAACGAAGCGGCAGGCCCCTATGCCGGGCTGGATCGCTTCGAGTGCCGGCGCCGGCTCTGGGCCGACATGGAAGCGGCCAGCCTGGCCATCAAGACCGAGCCCTATCGCACCCAAATTCCGCGTTCTCAGCGCGGCGGCGAGATCGTGGAGCCGCTGGTGAGCACGCAATGGTTCGTGAAGATGAAGCCGTTGGCGCTCATGGGGCTCGAGGCGGTGCGCTCAGGCCGCATCACGATCGTTCCCGAACGCTTTACGAAGGTGTATTACAACTGGCTGGAGAACATCCGCGACTGGTGCATCAGCCGGCAGCTATGGTGGGGGCATCGGATCCCCGTTTGGTATTGCGCGGAGTGCCGCGGCATGACCGTGCCCATAGCCGACCCGACGGCATGTGAGCACTGCGGCTCGACCCGCATCCAGCAGGATGACGACGTGCTGGACACGTGGTTCAGCTCGGGCCTGTGGCCCTTCTCCACCCTCGGCTGGCCCGATGCCACCGCCGATCTGCGCCGCTTCTACCCGACGACCGTGATGGAGACCGCCTACGACATCCTGTTCTTCTGGGTGGCGCGCATGATCATGCAGGGTCTGATCTTTACCAACGACATACCGTTCGAGACCATCTATCTGCACGGCCTGGTCAGAGATGACCAGGGCCGCAAGATGTCCAAGACCACGGGCAACGTACTCGACCCGATCGCGGTCCTGGATGGCGCCACCCCCGCTGAGTTGGACGACTACATCCGGAAGCAATACCCCGCCGGCATCCCGGCCATGGGCGCCGATGCCCTGCGCTTCACCTTGCTCACCGGCACGACGGCCGGCACAGACATGAACCTGAGCCTGCAAAGGGTGGAAGGCAACCGCAACTTCACGAACAAAATCTGGAACGCCACGCGCTTCGTGCTATCGCAACTCCGGGGTCAGGAGGCAGGGGGCAGGGATCAGGAGGCAGGGGGCAGGGGACAGGGAACAGGGGACAGGAGGCAGGGGACATGGGACAGGAACCAAGAACCAACCTACCAATCTACCAATCCA
>VGOD01000241.1 GCA_016876015.1 Chloroflexota bacterium | reverse complement strand
CAGGGACCATCGCTCTTCACCAACGGTGTGAATGTCTGGTATGCTTGAGCTTTGGCGCAAGTTGCCGGCCCGTACAACTTGCGTGCCATGAATGCCGTCGCCAGCCCATTGTACGCCTTCATATACTTGACCTCCGGCCGGTCAACGTCGTAGTTGAGTTCGGCAACGATCCATGGCGTGAGGTTGCGCCAGTAGTTGTTAGCGGCACTCCCACCGCCGCCACCTTTGCTCGGCGGCTTGATCATGACCGGCCCTGTGTGTAGACAGTCCACGTCCTCACATTCCCGATAACCCGTGGGGTCTTGGTACCGCAGGGGATTGCCGAGGACGTAGGAGTATCTATTGAGTGCCTGGGGATTGCCTGGGTTGGGGACGACCGTATCGGCGCTAACGAAACGCGCTAAACGGGCGTCATACCAACGTGCGTTGTAGTAGTACAACCCTTCTCCGCCCGGTAAGCCTTGTTCGTGGTACTGCCCGGTGAACCGCTTCGTCGTCAGCGAGCTGAACGCACCGTTGCGGTTGCCGCCATACGGGTAGTAGTAGTCCCGGCTGTTGACCGTGCCGTTCTGGTTCACCAGCACGCTCGTACTGTGCAGATGATCGCTCAGAGTGTAGAAGACGCCGTTGTCACCGGCGTAGCCCGTCCTGCGGATCGCGCCGCCTTCGTAATACTTGGTCACCGCGCCGTTCTGGTACTCGTAGAGGTCCGCGATGTAGACGGCGGTGGTCATGCCAATCGTCTCCTTAATGCGGTGGCTGTCGGTGTCGTAGAGAAACGTCGCGTTGACACTGCCGCCGGTCATTGCGTTCAAGTAATTTTGGTCGCTGCCCCAGAGAATGTAGCGCCAGAAAGCTGCCGAAGTCAGGGACGCTAGCGCCTATGCTCAAGAGTACACCCAGCTCGGGGGCAGCAATTCCAAAAGCCTATCTCGCTTCAGAAGCATCATGGTGGAGGAATCGCCGACGTCATCGCAGCTTCCCATCTGTCGTCAAGTTTGGCGAGCAGCTCGGCCAACGCAGCCGCATCCAGCGCTGGCGCTGCCGATGGTGCGATCTCGGCCGAGAATCGGACGACAAACTCGCCATACCGGGCCAGCATACCGCAGAGTTTACCCCCGTTCACCTGCGGGGCATGGTAACTGGCGCACGCCACGTAAGCTTCGTCGGCGAAGTCCAGTTGTCTTGCCAGCTCGGGTTTTTCCTCCCATGCGCCGTAATACCGCGCATCGGGATACCAAACGTCTAGTTGGCGATGATACTCACGCTGCGCCGATCGCACCCGCTCATACCGATAGATCTCATGCACTACCGTGCCAAGTCCTTCCATATCGCGTGATATATGCTCAACAGCGCCGTGAGAGTCGGCAGTCGGGATGATGGATCGGTTGCGCCATCCTGATGGGAACAGCGCAGCATCCATCAACATGGACTCAGTAGAGAATGGTCGTTGCGGTGCAAGGCTTTCAGATGTGCAGGCAACAGTGGCGCACGTTATGAGTAGAAACACCCAAAGCGTTCCGTAGACAACCCTTCGAGCCTTCATGCCATCACCTCCCGTCGTTGTCAAAATATCCAGCGCCATAGCGCGTCGGGGGCAGTCCTGGCAGGGCGCTGCCCGGCTTGCAGCGGAACCAGTTGAGGTTGAAGCCGGTGTTCCTGAACACCAGGTACAGGTCGTGAATACCGGCGGCGCCGGTCAAGGTGGTCGTAATGGTCGTCCAGTTCTGCCAGCCGCCTGTGTTGGGCACGGCGGCCTGGCCGATCTGCGTCCCCGCGGTGCTATCCAGCCGGAACTCGATCACACCGCCGGTGTTGGGACTGGCGACGCGCGCCAACACCTCGTTAGCGCCGCTGCCGAAATCTACCTGCTTGTAGAGCAAGTAGTCGCCCGGATCAATCCAGCCCACGTTTTGGCCCCGTCCGACATCCTGGGCCTCTTGAGTGCCGATCGTCGCCTGCGCGTCGTAGTATTCCGCCTCGATCTGTTGAAAAGCGGTGCGGCTGAAGCTGCCGCCCGGTCGTTGCGTCAGGCTGTCCAGCCAAAGCTTCTTCTCACTGGTGTCCCCCTGGGCGTCGGCCGGTGGGTTGGGAAAACCCTGTGCCAGGTCATAGATGGCGGCCGTCTTCCAGGTAGCGCCAGTCTGGTCGTAGGTCTGGGTTTGGACGCTGTCCAGCCGACGCTGGCTCCAAAAGGTAGGCGCAATCTGAGTACAACTGCCGGTCGCCTCGCAGGCCAGGTCTCCCGGCGTGTCAAGGAAGGCCGCAGGCCAGGCGCAGCCGCTCGCGGTGGTCGGATCGGTGCAGCGCAGCTCGGTGTGGAAAAGCACGCGGGCGTGCGCTTGCACCATCTGATCACTGCGTTTGGTGTATTCGATCCGCCAGGGACTGCCGGCCCGCACGTAGGGTCGGCGCAGAAAGGTGCGCGCATTGTAGTAGTTGATCTCCCGCTCGTAGTAGAACGAGACTACGTTGCCGTTCGGGTCTTCGATGCGATCCAGGTTCCACTGCCAGGCCTTCTGGCACACGCGGTAGGTATCCGAAGTACACAGGTTCAGATCGTAAATCGGCACATAGTAAACGGAATTCTGGGGCCACTGGCTTTCCGGCTCGATCTCACCGCCAAAGCGATACTTCGTGCCGTCAGGCGTCGTCACCCACCAGTACTCCCGCTGCGTATCTGGATGGCCGCTGGGTCCGTCCGTCTTTAGCTCGATTTTCCAGTACGGATCGTTTTGCAGCCGATAGGTGTTGCCGCTGACCTTCACCAGGCGGGAACTGACGCCATTGAGGGTGAGGCTATAGTTGTCGCCGGTCAGACACAGGTCGCCCGGCGCTTCGGTGCTGCGACACGTCTTCAGATGACGCACGATGGCGCCGCTCTGCAAGCTCCAGCCGATTCCCGCCCAGCCCGGCTGATTGTTCTTGCTGGTGTTCATGCCGTCTACGCCGCCGCTGTTGTAAACCAGCCGCACGTCTGGCGCCGGCCCGGCTGCGGCCGGCGGCGCCGGGATCGGATAGCCGGTTGAGCCAGTCGTAGTCGAAGGTCTGCGCCTGGCCGCCGTTGACCGTGTCGGTGATGGCGCGGACGTTGCCGACGTTGTCGTAGCCGTAGGTCAGCTTCTGCAGGTTCTCCCACGGGCTGGCCGTGCCAGCACGTAGCGTATTGAGCTGCAACGTATTGGTTCGCGGTCGTCATTGCCGGGGGCTGCAAGTAGCTTCATTGGTCTGTCAGATGGAAACTTCGCATCATGGCGCACAGGAGTTCGCTCATCGTCAGTACAGCCTCCGATTCGCCCACGGCCGATCCAGTCAGCATGTACACTTCTTCGTTCGAGGCGACCGTCATCGTGGAGATGATACCCATGCCGCTGTCAACCGGGACCGTGGAGATAATCTGCACAGCTTCCGCACCGTCGTCCAACTGTATTCTTTGGCCAACGACCCAGATCAGACCCGGCGTAGCCTGTGCCCCATCCTGCCAAGCCTTGACGGCCACGTCCGATAGCGACTGTCCCGCGGGACGCGACTTGGAGGTCAGAGTTAAAATGCCTTCAACATCTTGGTCTCGCCGGGCCAGCGCGAGCAGACAGTGGATGCCGCTGCCCGGTCGGCAATAATTCATCTGTGACAAGCGCTGGTCTTCGCGCCAACCGGCCGGGTACCTCAAGGCGATCCTGTCCCCTGACCATTGCTTCCAGATGCCTTCACCCGGGGGGTTCCACGCCACCGTCCGCAGATGATCCGCCGTGAGACGGAGAGCTGCACAATCCGTCGAGAGCGTGACGAGGTTTTTGTCACCGGCAGCAGGGTCATTGGCGGTTGTCGCCAGGATGCAGACCGCTTGTGGTGCCTTTCCGAACAGCAGAAAAACCGCGCGGCCTGCGAAGCGCGTTTGCTCTGCCCACAACTGCTCGAACAAGGTCCAAGAGGGCTGTAAGCGCTGCTGATAGAAAGTGACAACGGCTTCCAGGGTAGCTGATGTCTCAAGCGCAATGAATTCCTCTTGTTGTGCGACCTGCGCCGTGTTGGGAAGATCGATGGGAAATCCACGCCATTGCTCGGAAGACGCGGCCAAGCGCGACACCTCCGTTGGGAGTGTCGCGCGTGGTCGCGTTGGTTCGGGAGTCGCCGAAGGGCGCGATGTGTTTGCGGGATGCGGTATTGGGCTGCTCGGATACACCGGCACGATTTCCGCCGTGGGTGTAGACGTTGCCGGGAGCACAGTTGGCGTTGATTCGGGATAAGACACGATCGGTGCACAACCGAGCAACATGCCACACAGAGCAACCAAGACCCCCCAGAGGGTAACGTGCCTCATGGCTGTGCCCTTGGAGTGAGCAGAGCATTCTTCCCGAGACAGCTCGCCATCCGTTCGTCGATGGCCGACACTACCCGCTCAAAGTCCTCATACCACATAGTGTCGCGCGCCATATGCGCAAAGAACAGAACGTAGTACTCCTCATATCGCGCCAGCATCTCACACAGATAGATATTGCCGCTCATGCCGCAGGCCACATAGTACTCATCAGCGATTGGACTACGATAGTCCAACGCATCTGGAGTCGTCCATGTCCCCGCAGGCAAAAACCGCGTCTCTTTTTCGTCCTCGAATTTGCGAGCAGCGATGCGAGCCGATTGATAACGATACACATCGTGATCGGCAAATCCTTTTTCCAAGCTGATCGTGCGGCCGGCTGACTCTGTGGGTGCGTCGCGATAAACAGGCGAGTATACCTTGTCGGCTCTTGCGCCTTGTGGAAAAGGAGCCTCATCCAAAACGAGCTCGCGGATGGGGCAGTCTCGCTTCGGCCGGTCCGATAGAAGGCTACAACCCCTTAGCAGCAGCAGCGCCGCGAGCATTGTCAAGCCGCCCAACACCAGACCTTTACGCATACACCTCCTCAGCATCACGGTTAGTGGAAACTCGGGAACAGCTCCGCTGGCTCCGGCGCATTCGGGCCGTTGAAGTAGCCAGCCCCATACGGCCAGTTGGCGTTTGGCGCGCTTGGCATCGGTTCATCGCGCAGCGCCATCTGGCTCCTGTGGGCATATTCGGCCAATGAGGTGGTGAACACAGCTTCGGTCAACGCCCATCCCTGGCCAACAGTTTTCTCATAGAGTTGGTAGCCGAATTCCACCGCCCAAAAGTCATCCGTCGTATCGAAGTAGGTCCGGGGTGGCCCCAACCTGGCATCGGGCTTCCCTTTCAGTACATCGTTCACCTGGGCGATACCGGCGCCGGCACGAAGTTCAAAGCGCGAGAATCCGGCCGCCGCGCCCAGGAACCCATACGTGATATTACCCGTGGTTGACCATTCGTGCCAATCACCGCCAAGTTGTACCGTCTTACCGATTTCACGCTCGATCCGGGCCTTGAAGTCCCAGGGACCATCGCTCTTCACCAACGGTGTGAATGTCTGGTATGCTTGAGCTTTGGCGCAAGTTGCCGGCCCGTACAACTTGCGTGCCATGAATGCCGTCGCCAGCCCATTGTACATCTATTGAGTGCCTGGGGATTGCCTGGGTTGGGGACGACCGTATCGGCGCTAACGAAACGCGCTAAACGGGCGTCATACCAACGTGCGTTGTAGTAGTACAGTCCTTCCCCGCCCGGCAGACTCGATTCCTGATATTGCTCCGTGAACCGCTTCGTCGTCAGCGAGCTGAACGCGCCATTACGGTTACCGCCGTAGGGGTAGAAGTAATTGCGGCTGTTCACCGTCCCGTTCTGATTCACCAGTATGCTGGTGGAGCGCAGATGATCGCTCAAGGTGTAGAACACGCCGTTGTCACTGGCGTAGCCCGTCCGGCGGATCGCGCGCCGCCAGCCCGCCCGCCCTGAGCGCTGTAGATACTCGCAGGGTGCCTTTTATCTGATTCTCGTACGCGGCATCAGACGATGTAGTTCCCTATGGTGATGTGCGATAGAAGGTCACAATTTGGGGCGCATCTGGATCACCAGCTTCAAGATGCTCTAGGACAATCCCGCCAGGAGCATTCCGATCCGGCTTAACGCAGAGTATCAGTTTTGACCCATTAATCTCTACATTCTTTCCATGACAATCGTTGGCTATCGCTCTCGCTTCCCTCCGTGCAAGGGCCTCCGCGAATTCTAGCCCATAGATATAAATTCTTGCACCTCTCAAGTGAAGTGTGTCGCCATTCTCAAGTGTCCACGCGCCCTGGGTCAGTTCATTTCCGTTCCCGCTAAAGGATTGTCTGAAAGTTCCATTCAGCTCCAAGATTACCGTCTCAATGCCCCTCATGGGTTTGCCAAGTTGGGACATATCCGGCACTCCATAGCGAGAGTAGTCTGCCTGCCACGTGCCTGCGATCTCCTCTACTGTGAATATTCGTTGCCGCTCAAGTAACCTGCTGCACGATGCTAATACTAGCATAAGCGGGCATGCTAACACGCCAATCATCAGTACAACTCGTTTCATTGGGCGCCTCCCGTGCGAACCAGTTGACCATCGACCCGCAAGGGTTCACTCCAAATGAAAACGGTTGTTATGCTGCCCCCCCATCCCCTCAAAGAGAACGGTATCAGACTCAGGGATGTCTCTTCTCGCGATTTGTCTTCGAAGACGGATTTGGGCCAGTAGTCTCGGATACCTTGCGGATTCTTCGGGCGTTCTCCACGCATATATCCTTCAATACTTGGCCCTGCTCCGAGCAAACGGCTGCCCGATTCGCGTCCCATGACATTGTACACGATGAATCGTGCTTCCGCGGCGCCTTGCTTGGTGCGGGTCGGTTGAACATACACAGTGTATCCCCCCAGCACCCGTCCCATGCCGCTCTGATCAAGTCCGAGTCGGAATTCTACTTCCTCACGAATCGGCTGATAGGGCGTGTTGAAGGAATAGGGGAATCTAAATTGGCGCGTGGGATTTTGGTAGAACGCGGTGCGTGCAGCTTGGACACCTTCGTCCTTCATCAGGTCGCGGGTCATGGCGGCGCTGGGCCCGTAGATGCGCAGCGTGTCGCCGCGTTCATAGAGCCAATCCGAGACCAACTCCATGCCGGTTTGAGATGAACTCCAGTATGACCAAGGCGAGATGTGGCTGGGTTTCGGTATCCACCAAACAAAATCCGTGCTGAACCGGTTGCTGCCACCGCCACTCCCTGCGCCGCCGAGGCTTCCCGTGCTGCCTACGCCGCATTCATCGGCCTCTCTTCCCGGGCAGCCCACATCATGGCCTGTGGGATCATTGTAGCGCAGAGGATTTCCGAGGACGTAGGAGTACCGATTGAGTGTCTGGGGGTTTCCTGGATTAGGAACAATCGTATCGGCGCTAACGAAACGCGCCAAGCGGGCATCATACCAGCGTGCGCTGTAGTAGTACAACCCTTCTCCGCCCGGTAAGCCTGATTCGTGATACTGCCCGGTGAACCGCTTTGTCGTCAGGCCGCTGAACGCGCCGTTGCGATTGCCGCCGTAGGGGTAGTAGAAGTTCCGGCTGTTGACCGTGCCGTTCTGGTTGGCGAGCACGCTGGTGGAGTGCAGATGATCGCTCAGGGTGTAGAACACGCCGTTGTCGCTGGCATAGCCCGTCCGGCGGATCGCGCCGCCTTCGTAGTACTTGGTCACCGCGCCGTTCTGGTACTCGTAGAGACCGGCGATGTAGACCGTCGTTACACTGCCGACCGTGCCCTTGACGCGGTTGCCGTCGGCGTCGTAAACAAAGCTGGCGTTCACCGCGCCACCGGTCACGGCGATCAGGCGGTTGTCATAGTCGAAGCTTTGGGTGTAGGCCACCCCGCTGATGGTGCGCGTCGTCTGGTTGCCCACCGCGTCATAGCCGTAGCTGGCGCCGAACGCGGCCGTGACTGCATGCGGCTGCGTGCCGTAGGTGTAACTGTTGCCGTTGTAGCTGGTGATGTTCCCGATGGCGTTGTAAACGTAGGTGTGGC
>VGOD01000240.1 GCA_016876015.1 Chloroflexota bacterium | reverse complement strand
TTGCCATTTGCCGATTTGCCATTTGCTACCTGCCAATTCTCTCGGAGGTCATCCGTGTCCAGTATCCAGTATCCAGCTTCCACGCTCCGCCACCTCTACCGCCAGATGTACCTGGTGCGCGAATTCGAGCTGCGCGCCATCAACGAGCGGCGCGCCGGGCTGATCCCCGGCTTCATCCATAGCTGCGTGGGGCAAGAGGCGACAGCCGTGGGCGCGTGCGCCGCACTGGAGCCGACCGATGTGATCGCCAGCACGCACCGTGGGCACGGCCACCTGGTCGCCAAAGGCGGCGATCCAAAATATATGATGGCCGAGCTGGCCGCGCGCACGACCGGCTATTGCGGCGGCAAGGGCGGATCGCTACACATGAGCGATTTTGACCTGGGGATCCTCGGCGCGAACGGGATTGTGGCGGGCGGCATCCCCATCGCAGTCGGCGCAGGGCTGGCGTTTCAACAAAAGAAAGATGGTCGGGTCGCGCTCTCCTTTTTCGGCGATGGCGCGACGAACGAGGGCGCGTTCCACGAGGCGCTCAACCTGGCCGGCCTGTGGAAGCTGCCCGTGATCTTCTTCTGCGAGAACAACCTGTACGGGGAGGGGACGCCTCAAGACAAGCAGGCGCCGGTGGCCGACCTGGCGATTCGCGCCAGCAGCTACGCGATGCCCGGCGTCACGGTGGATGGCAACGACGTGCTGGCGGTCTACGAAGCGACGAAGATCGCGGCGGCGCGTGCCCGCGCCGGCGACGGCCCAACCCTCATCGAAGGCAAGACCTATCGCCAGCGCGGCCACTACGAGGGGGACCCGATGATCTACCGCTCGAAGGACGAGATGGCGGAATGGCAACGTCGCGATCCGGTGGCCGCATTCCGCGGTCGGCTGATCTCTGAAGCCGGCCTGCCCGAAGGGGAAATCGCCCAGATCGAACGCGACGTTCAAGCCACGCTCGATGAAGCCGTCGCGTTCGCCGCATCCAGCCCCAAACCCGCGCCCGAAACCGCGCTGGCAGGGGTGTATGGGGAGACGCACGCGGGGCTGGTGTTTTGAAGGTTCAAGGTTGAAGGTTCGGGTCGTGCTTTGGAAGTTCGCGCCGGGGTTCCTTCAACTTTCAACCTGCAACCTGTCACCTCCACAGGGAGAGCTTTATGCGTACAATCACCTATAGCCAAGCCATCTACGAAACCATGCGCGAAGAAATGACACGAGATCCGAACGTGATTTTACTCGGCGAAGATGTCGGAACATTCGGTGGGGTGTGGGGGGTCAGCGGCGACCTGGTGAAGCGTTTCGGCGAAGATCGCGTGCGCGACACACCAATCAGCGAGACGGCGATCATCGGTGCGGCGTTGGGCGCGGCCATGATGGGGCTGCGGCCGATCGCCGAGATCATGTTCGGCGATTTCCTGCCGGTCGCGGGCGATCAGCTCGTCAACCAGCTCGCCAAGGCGCGCTACATGAGCGGCGGCAAGGCCAAAGTGCCCGTGACCGTGCGCATCACCACGGGCGCGCCCGGCTCGGCTGCGGCGCAGCATTCGCAATCGCCGGAGGGGTGGTACATGAACGTGCCGGGCCTCAAGATCGCTGTGCCCGCCACCGCCGCCGACGCCAAAGGGCTGCTTCGCACCGCGATCCGCGGGGAAGACCCGGTGCTTTTCTTCGAGCACAAGATGCTCTACGCGACCAAAGGGGACGTGCCGGATGATCTCGATTTCAGCGTGCCGTTCGGGCAGGCGGCTGTGCGGCGGGAAGGCACGGACGTGACGGTGATCGCGGTCGGCGGGATGCTGCCGAAGGCGCTCGAAGCGGCCGAGACGCTCGCCGGGGAGGGGATCTCGGTCGAGGTGGTGGATCCCCGCACCCTCGTGCCGCTCGACAAGGAGACGCTCATCGCCTCGGTGCGCAAAACCAGCCGGGCCGTGATCGCCCACGAGGCGCACAAGCGGCTGGGGCCGGGCGCGGAGATCGCTGCGCTGCTCGCCGAGGAAGCCATCGGCTACCTGGACGGCCCGATCGTGCGCGTGGCAGCGAAGAATGTGCCGCTGCCGTATAGCCCGGAGCTGGAGAATTACGTGCTGCCGCAGACGGTAGATATTGTGGCGGCGGCGCGAGGGTTGGTGAGATGCCGGTTGTAGCCGTCACGCGCCAGGCGCTTGCCGAAGCGCCTGGCGCGTCAACCCATCCCGCCCGACAGCGCCGGCAGGAGCGCGATCTCGTCCCCATCCCGGAGTGGGCGGGACAGCTCATCGGCCAGTGCGCCGTTGACGAAGGGCCGCGCATAGGGCGCCAGCGCGCTGCTCGCCAGGAAGAGTGCCTCGTTCAGGGCTGGATGGCGGCGGCCGACCAGCCGTAGCGCATCCCCGACCGAGGCGCCGTCTGGCAGCGCCAGCCGCTCTTCCCGGCACGCGGCGATGGCGGCGAAGATGCCGTGGTAACGGATGTGAATGTTCACCTGCTCTTCGCGTTCATCTGCGTTCATCCGTGGCCCAACTTGTCGGCAAGCTGCCATCCAGCCCCAACGCTCGCAGCTTCTCTTCCGTCGGCAGCCCCCGCGCATCCCACCCGCGCAGCCGATAGTAGCGGTCGAGCATCGCATCCGGGTCATGAACCAGGCCAATGTGGATGGGACTCTCTGATTTGCTGATTTCTCCCGTGGCCTCATCCCGCGCAAAGGTGTGGATCGGCAGCGGCTCGGACGTGAAGCGGGCCGGCAGCCGGTCGTCGGCGCGCGTCAGGCCCAGCCGCGCATTGTAGAGCCGCTCCAGGTTCACCATCCGCTCGCCGGCTCGCAGCAGCTCGGCCGCGGTGATCGGCTTGCCGCGCAGCGCCGAGAGGCCGGCCGCCACATCTTCGGGCATCAGCGCAAAGGTTTCGGTCGTCGCGAATTTGCAGATGCCCAACGCGTCGCTCACCGCGCTGTAATCCTCGCTATACGCCACCAGGTCGGCCTTGTATGTCTCGTCCGCCAGATCCATCAGCTTCGGCAGCATCTCCGCGGGGAAGAGTGCGCGGGCGGCCTCCCAATTGCTGGCGATGTCCACGGTCGGCAGCGCGTACAGGTGATCGGCGCCCCGGTTCGAGGTCATGTGGCCCAGGCCGAACGCTTTCGCGATGCGCGGCTCCTGGCGCGGCAGCTCCATCCCCTTGACGTGCAGCGCGTAGGGCATCGTTTGCGGCCCCAGCTTCTCGGCGGCGCGCTTGACGCCGTCGGCCAGGATGTCCCCCGTGCCCTGGCGATAGGCGATGGCCTGGATCAGCCCCAGGATGCTGGCCGGATCGCCCCATGCCAGCGAAAACTCCGGGTCGGCGTACAGCCCGCGCTGGCGCAGCTCCATCGCGAAGGCGATGCAGACGCCGGTCGAGATGGTGTCTAGTCCCAGGTCGTTGCACAGCCGGTTGGCGTAGATGATCGCCTCGATATCCGCCAGGCCGAGCATCGGGCCGAGCGCATCCACCGTCTCGTACTCTGGGCCGCCCAGCTCGGTCGCATAGGGACCATCGGCGACGCGCGTCTCGTGGTCGCAGCCGATGGGACAGGCGTGACAGCTCTTGTGCCGGGTGACATAACGGTCAATCGCCTCGGCGTCAATCTGCGCGTAAAACGGGACTTGCCCGGCCTGATGGTTGAAGGCCGGCAGGTCGCCCGACATGTTTTTGGGCCGGATGAGCAGCGGCGTGCCCCACCGGTGGAGCGCCTGGCTCTCGCCGTGCTTGTGGGTCTTGCGCGACATTTCGCCCGCGACTTTGGGGAAGGGCCGCGGCGCGGGTTCGGGCTTCGTATCGTGGGCGACGACCGCCTTCAGCCGCTTGCTGCCCATCACCGCGCCGCCGCCCGCCCGCGCCGCGGCGCGGCTGCGGTCGTTCATAATGCCAGCGATGCGCACGCCGTTCTCGCCAGCCGGGCCGATGCACGCCACGCGCACATCACTGCTGGCGCCGAGCCGGTCGTGCGTCACCGCTGTGGTTAGCCCCCACAGGTCGGCGGCCGGGAGGATGGCGACCGCGCCGGTCGTCACGTCGAGCCGCACCGGCTCGGCCGCCTGCCCCAATACCACGAGCGCATCGAACCCGCAATGGGCCAGCGCGGCCCAGAAGTGGCCGCCGCTGTTGGCGTAGCCGTAGACGCCGGTGAGGGGCGAATGAAAGGTGACGTGTCCGCGCGCGCCGGCCGGCCACGAGGTCCCCGTGAACGGCCCGGTCGTGAAGATCAGCGGGTTGTCGGGGCCGAGTGGGTCGAGCGGGCCGGCGACGTGCTGCCACAGCAGGCTCAGCCCCAGCCCGCGGCCGCCGAGGAAGCGATCCAGCGCGGCTTGGGAGGTCGGCGCAATTGCAACGGTGCGCCGTGTCAGGTCTATGGTCGCGGTCAAAGCCATCGTTCGGAGCTCCTTAAGCTAAATCCGTTCACGTGGGATTATACACCGGCGGCCACCTTCACGGCATGAGTCGCGTCATATGGACTTTTCCGCGAGTTATGCTATGCTATCGCCATTCTGAACCATGATCACCGTTCACGTACAATTCTTCGGCGGCATCCACCTTTTCACGCGGCAGGTCAGCACGGAGATTGCCCGTGGTCTGCCGGAGGTGCGTCTGCCTGACGGCGCGACGATTGACGATCTGCTGAAGCTGTTGGGCGTCCCGACCACAGATGGCCGGCCGCTGGTCAGTATCAACCGCTTCTATCAACGCGATAACGCGCCTCTCCGCCCAGGTGATCAGGTTCAGATCTTTAGGACCGTCGTGGGTGGCGCGCGGTGATCCAAGGACAGAGGATGTCGAGAATGCCCAGATTCGACTACGTGCGCGCCGGTTCGGTTGCCGAGGCGCTTGAACTCCTGGCGGAGCCGGGGCTGACGAGCCGGCCACTCGCTGGCGGCACCGATGTGCTGGTTTACGTCCGGCACGAGAAGCCGCCCTTCGACCGGCTGGTAGACATCAGCCGCGTCCCGGAAATGAAGGTCATCGAACGCCGCGGAGACGAGATCGTCATCGGCGCTGCGGTGACGTACACCGAGGCGGCCGAGAGCGCCCTGCTCCAGGAGACGGCCGGCTGTCTGGTCGAAGCCTGTCTGACCGTGGGCGGGCCGGCCATCCGCAATGCGGGCACGCTCGGCGGCAACGTGGTCAACGCGGCCGCGTGCGCCGATTCGCTGCCGCCGCTGGTCTGCCTCGACACGGTGGCGCACCTGCGCAGCCTGGCCGGGGCCCGCAGCCTGCCCGTCAGCGCGCTGATCGAGGGCGCAAACCGGACGGGCATCGGGCCGGGCGAGTTGTTGACCCATTTCACCTTCTCGCTGCCGCCTGCGGGCGTGCGCCACGCATTCATCAAGCTGGGCCGTCGCAACGCGCAGGCCATCTCGCGTCTGTCTATGGCCGCCATCGGCCGGCTGGACGAACGGGGCCGCGTGGACTATGTGCGGCTGTCGCCGGGCGCGGTCATGCCCACTCCGCGGCGCTTCCCCGAGGTTGAGGATTTATTGCTCGGCCAGCTCCCGACCGACGAATTGCTGGCAGTCGCCGGCGTCAAGACCGCCGAGGTGATGATCGCAGTGACCGGTCGGCGCTGGTCTACCGAATACAAAGAAGTTGCGATCCAGGCCCTCGCCGAGCGGACGCTGCGGCGGGCGCTGGGTCAGTAGGGGCGTACCTTCGCGGTCGCCCTCGTGGGCAGGCGCAAGGCCGTGCCCCTACTTCTACAGGTGTGCTGATGCAGATCGAATTCACATTGAACCATAAACCGGTCGCCGTCGAAGCGCCGGCCGATATCACCCTGCTGACGCTGCTGCGTGACTATCTCAACCTGACCGGCTCCAAAGAAGGCTGCTCGGTGGGTGAGTGCGGCGCGTGCTCGGTCATCATGGATGGCCGGCTGGTCAATAGCTGCCTGGTGCTGGCCCCGCAGGCCGGCGGCAGCGAGATCATCACCATCGAGGGCATTCGCGGGCCAGACGGCGGGCCGAACGACATGCAAGAGAACTTCATCACCTACGGCGCAGTACAATGCGGCATCTGCATCCCCGGCATGGTGATTGCCGGCGAGGCGCTGCTAATGCAGAATCCGAACCCGACGCGAACCGAAATCCGCACCGCCCTGGCCGGCAACCTTTGCCGCTGCACAGGCTACCAGCAGATTGTGGATGCGATTGAGGCGACGGCGAAGGGGAGACGAGTAGACGAGTAGACAAGTAGACAAGTAGACAAGTAGACAAGTAGACAAGTAGGCAAGGATACAAGGTATCTTTTCAATTCAATAAGTGGGGGCCGACGGGGGTCGCAGACCCCCTGAAAGCAGGCTCGTAGGCGGTCTGTGACCGCCGTTTCCCCGGATTA
Source organism: Chloroflexota bacterium (assembly GCA_016876015.1). Taxonomy (GTDB): domain Bacteria; phylum Chloroflexota; class Anaerolineae; order CG2-30-64-16; family CG2-30-64-16; genus VGOD01. The sequence goes on along the minus strand of VGOD01000240.1, from coordinate 1,596 downwards.
TTGAGAGGATACGATACAAGGATACAAGGGTGGCGACTTGTCTACTTGTTTCCTTGTTTCCTTGTTTCCTTGTTTCCTTGTTTCCTTGTTTCCTTGTTTCCTTGTTTCCCCAACAAAGGACCCACACATGACAGACCACCAATACATCGGCAAACCCGCCCGCCGTGTTGATGCGCTGGAGAAGGTGCTGGGCACGGCGAAGTATATCGCCGACCGCAAGTTGCCGGGGATGCTGCACGCCCACTGCCTGCGCAGCGATGTGCCGCACGCGATCATTAAGCGGCTGGACGTGACGCCGGCGCTGGCTGTGCCGGGCGTGCGCGGGGTCATCACGAGCGCCGACTTTTTCGAGCACGGGCTTTACGGTTTCCCGGTCAAAGACAAATACATGCTGGCGCATGAGAAGGTGCGCTACGTGGGCGAGTCCATCGCGGCGGTTGCGGCCGATACGCCTGAAGCGGCGTTGGCCGGCGTGCAGGCCATCATCTGCGAGCTGGCGCCGCTGCCGGGGCTGTTCGACATGGCGCAGTCGCTCGACCCCGCCGCGCCGCAGGTCGGGCCAGATCGCCCCAACGGCCAACACCCGAACTTCCTCGACAAGCTGATCGTCCGTAAGGGCGACCCTCCGTGGTCGCCCCTGGAAGTGTGGGCGCAGTGCCCGGTCAAATTGGAGGAGCGCTACACGGTTGGGCCACAAGAGCACGCTTACATCGAACCAGAGGGCGTCCTGGCCGTGCCGACGCGCGAGGGCGGGGTCGTGGTCTATGCCCCGAACCAAAGCCCGTTCGTCAACCACGGCAACCTCGCGTTGGTGCTCGATCTGCCGTCCAACCTGGTGCGCGTGATCCAACCCCCGGTGGGCGGCTCCTTCGGGGGCAAAGACGACGTCATCTACGAATGCTCGGCGCAGGCGGCCAAGCTGGCGCTGGTGACGGGCAAGCCGGTGCGGATGGTCTTCAGCCGCGAGGAGAGCCTGATCGCCTCCTACAAGCGCGACCCGATGCGGATGCACATTTGGTTGGGCGCAGACGCCGATGGCGTGTTGCGCGCCTGCAAGTTCGACGGCCTGCTCGATTCGGGCGCGTATGCCTCGGAAAGCTCCTTCACCGCCTGGCGCGCCAGCATCCATGCGATGGGCGCGTACCGCTATGACGCGTGCGACGTGGACATCACCGCGGTCTACACCAACAACGGCTACTACGGCGCGTTCCGCGGCTTCGGCAACACCGAGGTGTGCTCGGCCATCGAGCAGGCGATTGACGAAATGGCCTACCAGGTCGGCATGGATCCGCTGGACTTCCGGCTGAAGAACTGCCTGCGCGTCGGTGACGAAACCGCCCACGGCCAAACCCTCACCGAATCGGTCGGCCTCACCGACTGCCTCAACACCGTCCGCCGCCTGTCCGACTGGGATCGCAAACGCGCCGAATACGGCCGTATGGGCGATCCCTCCGTGGTCGCCCCGGCGGGCGATCCCTCCGTGGTCGCCCCGGCGGGCGGACACGGAGGGGGCGGGCACGGAGGGGGCGGGCACGGAGGGGGCGGGCACGGAGGGGGCGGACACGGAGGGGGCGGGCACGGAGGGGGCGGGCACGG
>VGOD01000239.1 GCA_016876015.1 Chloroflexota bacterium | reverse complement strand
GCCCAGGACGAACGAACGGCTATGATACGTTGTGATGCCCATCTCGCGGCCCGCGTGCGCCGTCTCGCTGATCTCGAACGTCTCTGGTTGTGTATCCAGTGCATCCGTCAACCAGCCCGGCAGCGTCCCATCCGCGATCCAGCCGCGCACCAGGCTCACCTCCGGCGGTGTCTCGCACACGACCGACGGGTGATAGGCGCGGCCATGCGGCCCCGCCCAGCGGCCGGTGGCGGCATGGATGTGCAGCGCGGTGCTCAGCCCCATGCGCGCCGCGGCTGTGCGCGCCTGGATGCGCGTCGCCTCGTCCCGCGTCAGGTCGGCCAACAACTTGAGCGCGCGGAGATCCACCGCGCCGTAGGTCGGGCTGTTCCACTCGAACGCGATCCCCTGGCTGTCGGTGAAGGCCATCCACGCGGCCAGCTTACGATAGCCCCGCTCGGCGATCACGCGATCTCCCAGCAGCTCGCCGCCCAGGCTCGTATTCAGGACGTCGAGCAGGCAGATATTGGTGTAGGCGACCGAAACATCCAGCCGGCGGATTTCGTCCAGCCCCAGGCGGATCGCCTCGAGCACCCGCGCCTGCGTCGCCGCGGGCAGCCGGCCGGCGTAGCGCAGCATCAGCGGGATCAGATGCTCCAGGTTGAACTCGACTGCGTTCAGGTCTTCGACGTGATCGTCTTCCAGCATCCAGGTGAAGTTGCCGTGATGCGGATCGCCCGCTCGCCGCTCCTGGCAGCCGAGCACGACGCCGAGCACTTTCTCGGCCAGCGCCAGGTCTTCGGCCGCGCCGTTGGCGACCAGCCGATGGGCGAACGACGCGCCGGCACGAGTCTCATGGAAGACGCCGTTTTCCGTGACCTTCGCCAGCATGTGGGTCTTGGGATTGTAGACGTCAGGGAGCGATAGCGGCGTTGTCATCGTTGCACCACGTGAATGATCGCATCAGCCAGCAGCCCCAACATGAACAGCAGCCCATAGCGCCGGTTGTGGAAGAAGGCCACGGCTGCGAAGTAGGTGGGCCAGGCTTCCGGCGGGAAATCCGCCGGGCGCTCCTGGGGATAGGGCTGGCGGAAGATTGCGGCGACCCGCGGGATCGCCGTCAGCGCCAGCAACACGACGAGCATGACTGGCGTGTAGAACCCCGTGATCACCTGGGCGATCACCAGCAGGTACATGAGCGCCATCATGCCCAGGGCCACGATGCGCGCCGGCTTCTCGCCGATGATGACGGGGAGCGTGTGGATGCCCTTGGCCTGATCGGGATCGTGCTTGTCAATGTGCTTGCCGAAGATCACCGTGGTCGGGCCGAGTGCGTAGGCCAGGCTGGCAACTGCCACCGGCCAGCTCCACTGCCCGGTGATGACGTAGTAGCCGCCGGCAACCATCAGCGGCCCCCACACCAGGATGACCGCGATCTCGCCCAGGCCGATATACTTGAGGGGCCACGTGTAGAACAGGACGAAGAACGCGCCGGCAGCCAACAACGCCACCGCGGGCCATCCGCGCAGCGCGACGAAATAGACGCCGCACAGAAGCGCGATCAGCCCGGTGACGCCCGCGTAGGTCAGCAGGCTGCGCTGTGTCCACAAGCCCTGTTCGAGCGGCTGTGCGCCGTACTGGGTGCGGAAGTAGTTGCCTTTGTCCACCCCACGACGATAATCGGTCAGGTCATTGAGCAGATTGTTGGTGGCGTGCGCCAACACCAGGCCCACTGCCACCAGCAGCCAGCGGCCAAAGTGAAGACTCCCATCCCGGAACGCGAACAGGCCGGCGATCACAGCAGAGATGAAGGTCATGATCAGCACCGCGGCGCGGGTGGCGATCAGCCACTTGGCGATCACATCCAGCCGATCCCACTCGCCCTTGCTCAGTCGCGGGATGATCTGCAAGGCACGCGCCCACATCGTCGGATTCATAGAAGCCTCCCGGAAGGTAGCTCGGCCGGAGATAGCACGCCCCGCTGTTCCGCGCGCCGGCCGCCCCAGACGGTCATTTCCCGGCGATAATGACCATGTAGCGCACGGGGACATCCCCGGCGTTGAAGATGCCGTGCGGGGTCGTCGCATCCAGGATGAGCGCCTCGCCCGGCCCGATCTGCTGGCGCTCGCCGGCCCATTCGACCATGGCGAAGCCTTCCAGCACGTAGAACGCCTCGGCGCCGGCATGGGTGTGCGCTGCGTGCAGCCGACCGCCCGGCGCAGCCTCCGAGATGTGGATGCGCAGCGTTTCGGGATCGAGGCTGGCGTCCGCCAGGCAGCGGGCCAGCCCTTTGGCGTTGCGTTCGATGAATGGCATGTGCCCTCCTGATTCCAACGCGTCGAGACTCAGCACAAGAACTGCGGATCCACCGGCACTTTGAGCGCGATAGACAGCGCGTTGGTCTGCGACGCCATGCCGATGACGGCCAGCAGCTCCTGGTGCTGCGCGGCGGTCATCCCCCTGGCGCGGGCGGCCGCGGTGTGCGAGTGGATGCAGTAATCGCAATTGTTCGTCACCGACACCGCGACGTAGATCAGCTCCTTCGTCAGCGGGTCGAGCGCGCCCGGCCGCATGACCTCTTTCAACGTCTCCCAGGTGCGCTTGAGCGTTTCCGGGTGATTTGCCAGCGCCTTCCAGAAATTGTTCACGTCCGGGATGTTGCGCGTGCGCTTGATGTCGTCGAAGACCGCCCGCACTTCGGGTGAGGCGTCGGCATATTCGATCAGAGATGCAGTTGCCATGTTGTCCTTTCCGTCTGGCGGATAGAGAGAGGAGATAGAGATAGAGATAGAGATGGAGACGAGAGATGGGGAGATGGATGTGCTTTCATCTGTGTTTCCCCCTATTCGTGAGATCTCAATCGTTGTTCGAGCTCTGCAAACAGGCCCGGCAGTTGCCCTATGTGCTCGATCGGATAGTAGCCCGGCTGGCCGACCGGCGGTGGGGTCGCGATTTCGTGCGCCCAAGTCAGTTCGCACGGGATATGTACCACGTAACCTCCCAACGCCAACACCGGCAAGATGTCCGACCGGAGCGAGTTGCCGACCATCACGAACCGCTCGGCCATGATCCCTAAGCGCGCCAGCAGCGCGGTATACGCGGCCGGCGTCTTCTCGCTCACCACCTCGACGTGCGCGAAGTAGCCGGACAGCCCGGAGCGGGCGACCTTGCCCTCCTGATCGAGCAGGTCGCCCTTGGTGATGACGATCAAACGATACTGGACCGCCAACTGCGGGATCGTCTCGGCCACGTGCGGAAGCAGCTCGACCTCGGCGCTCAGCATCCCCTTCGCCACATCAATCAACGCCTGGATGTCGTCGCCACAAATCCGACCCTCCGTCAACTCCACGGCGGTCTCGATCATCAAGAGCGCGAATGCCTTGATGCCGTAGCCGAAATGCTGGAGATTACGCATCTCGGTCTGGAACAGTCGCTCGCGAATCCACTCCGGCTCGTGATAGTGCGCCAGCAACTTGACGAACCGATCCTGCGCGGCCGCGTAAAGCCGCTCGTTGTGCCAGAGGGTGTCGTCGGCGTCGAAAGCGATGATGTCGAAGGTGGTCATCCGGCAGAGACCCTTCCCACCCAATCCACATCAATGTGCGCCCGCGTCCCCAGCCGCTCCATCAGCTCACCGGTGTGCTGTTGGAGATGGCGGATGTTGTAGAACTGGAGCTCGAGCTTGCCGAAGGGCAGCCAGCCGAAGCCAGACCCCGCTTCCAGATCCAACCGTGGGACTCGTTCGGCCACGTGCTGCTGACAAAAGGCCAGATATTCGAGCACACTTCCCTTGTCGTAAGGCTCGCCGATCTGCGGCAGCGCGTGGGGCGGCCACGGCATCCGGCCGATGAACTCGTACTCCTTCCGATGTTTCGGCCACGGCGTGAAGTCTTGCCCGGTATCTGCCAGATACAGATGGGTGTAGAAAAGCACATGATAGGCGACGTGCCAGAACTTCGTCTTGTCCTCTGGGCTATCCCAAAGCGAATCGGGACATTTGACGACCGCTTGCTTGAGCATTTCCAGCGCGGCCAGGTATTGCGAACTGATAACCGCTGCGTGATCCATATGCTGACCTCCTCTCATTTTCACAGATACGTCTTGAAAAACTCGAACGCCTTGTTCCCCGCAAACGCGTGCGGCCCCGGGAAGATGTCTGCCCACAGCCTGTCCGCGACACCGGCTGCCTCGTAGATGCGCTTCACCCCGGCGTACCCCGCGAGTGTGTCCTGGATGAAGAAGCAGTTGTCGTAGATGCCCATCTCCAGGAGCAGCGGCCGCGGCGCGATCAGCCCGGCGATGTCGTCGGTGTCGAAATAGCGATGCACCCCCGGCACGATCTGCGAGCCGCAGAAGTTGGCGCGGCGGATGCCGAAGCCGTCCCACGGATTGACGTAGCAGATGATATCGGCGGCCTTGATGCGCGGCTCGACCGCGGCCGTGAAGGTCGTCATCGTGCCGCCCTGCGACAGCCCCATCATCCCGATGCGCCGAGGATTCACTTCGGGCCGCGTTTCCAGGTAGTCAACGCAGCATTTCATGTCCCAGATGTTCAGCGTGAGCGTGTAGATGCCGAGCAGCGCGCCCTTGACGAAGTTGACGTTGCACGGATCGCGGCCGGGGAACGGATCGAGACCATCCCGGCGTTCGCCGAAGACGCGCAGATCGGGGCAGATCGTCAGGAAGCCGGCGCGGGCCATCTGGCTGCCGTAGTCGTAGTTGTTCTGCGTGATGTTGGCCTCGTGTTGGGACGATGAGCGGACGCCCGCCACCGGGTCTTTGCCGTATGGCCCATGTCCGTGCGAGCAGACGATGGCTGCGTGGCTGCCGTCGGCTTTCATCCTGACCGGCCGGAGCACCTGGCACGGCACCGACATGAAATCCTCGCTGTCGAAGACGACGCGCTCCCGGATCAGGTCGCCGTCCACGACGGAGGATTCGACCTCGGCGTTGAGCGGCACGCGCGGCGGGAAATCGCCGAGTAGTTCGAGCAGCTTCAGCAAGGCCTCTGCGCGCCACGCCTGCCAATCAGCCGGCGCGCTGCCCTTGAACCGCAAGCGCGGCTCGAAATCCTGAACGACGTGTTCCCAGTAGGCTTGCATGGAGAAATTGCGACGCGTAGTCATGCGATCATCCTTTCGTGGCGCGCATCTGTTATCCGCGCTGACGAGCCACCTCATACAGCAGGATGGAGGTGGCGCAGGCCACATTCAACGATGTGGCCGAGCCGTGCATCGGGATCGTTACCATCACATCGCAGAGCGCCCGGTAATTCTCGCTCAAGCCGTGATTCTCGTTCCCGATCAATAACACCGTCGGCACGGTTAAGTCGTGCTGCGGCGATGCAAATCGGCGCCTTTGCGCTCGTGCCCACCACCTGGAGCGCGGGCCGGCGCCGCCGCAACTCGGCCAGCCAGGGCAGAAGCTCGTTGTGCCCCGGCAAACGCACCGCAGGCACCGAGAAGAAGGAACCGGTGGTCGCGCGAATCGTCTCCGGGTCGTACAAATCCGCGGCGTGGCCGGTGATGATCACGCCGGCCGCGGCCAGCGCATCGCAAGAGCGGATGATCGTGCCGAGATTACCGGGGCTGGCCGGCCGATCCAGGACGACCGCCACGAAGTCAGCGCGCACTGGGATGCGCGCCAGATCATCGGCCGGCATCGTCGCCAACGCGATCAGTTCCGACGCCTCCTCTTTCTGGCTCAGTTCTTGCATCAGGCGCGCCGGAAGCTCATAATGAATTTTCGCCACGCCCTGCGCCAGCAGCCCCTCGGCCCAGTCCGACAAGCGGTTTTCACGCGAATAGACGAAGGCGTGGATGGGCCACCGGTTGAGGATCGCCTGATTGATCGCCCGCACTCCTTCGACAAAAAAGGTCGCGGCGCGGTTTCGCTTGGTCCGATTCCGACGCAAGACCTCGATCTGCTGGAATTCGGCGTTTTCGGTGTAGAGCTTGGTGACGATTGGTTTCATTGCATCCCCGCGCGGCGATCAGCCGCCAGCCGGCTTCACGAGGCCCCGATCCAACGCCGCAAACAACTGCACCGTGATCTGAATTTGGCCCAGGTGGGTGGCGCTGTGCTCGACGACGTGGAGCAGGCAATCCCGGCCGGTCAACGGCTGCGCGCCCAGGTTGCCGGTGAGCCGAAACTCGGCGGGTGGGTTGGCGGGCTGATCGAGCGCGGCCGCCGGCAGGTCGTCCAAGACCGCGTGGACATCCGCGATCCACCGCTCGAAGCGCGCGATGAACGCCGGGCCGTCGCCGGTCGCCCTGAATTCCGCCGAACGATCGCGCTCGATGCGCCGGCCGCCGACGAGCGCCAGCACCCAAAACTCGCCCATGCCGACCGTATGCGTCCCCAGCGCGAAGAGCGTGTTCGCGTCGGGGATCGGCGCCGGGCGGTTGAGCGTGCTGTCAGAGAGGCCTTGCAGTTGCGCGATCACATCGCGCGCGATCCGCTCGATGACCTGGGCGAAGTATTGGGGTTCGGTTGGCATTGCGTCTTCCTTTCCGCAGCCCATCGGATGGTTGTTTGGTCTCCTGGAATCGAGGCTTCAGCCGGTTGGATGGGTCATAAGTGTGACCGGCTAAAGCCTCGATTCCAGGGTGACACAGGCCGCGCCAGCGCCGAGCAACAACCCTTCTGGCGCGCCTCGTTCGCCAGTGGCGATATCCACGATCGCCTCGCTATGTTCAGCCAGCGCCGTGATCGGAATGCGGATCGCTTCGGGGCCGAAGTTGGCGATCACGCGATAGGTTTGGTGATCGGCGCCCACGACCGCCACGCCGCGCGCCAATGACTGGCCCAATTCCAACGGCCGCGTGCGCGCATCCGCCGCAAGGGCATGTGTGGCAGCCGCATCGGCTCCAGAAAGGACCGTCCACCCTGCATCCAGCAAAGTCGCGCCTGCGTCGGCCCACTGCGACTCCGCACGACACGGCCAGCACAGCTCATCCACGTACAGCGAGCGATACGCGCCTCCGCGTCGCGCCGCCGAGCGGGAGATCGCCAGCGTCTCCGCGCCGTAGAGGCCGACCACGCCGAGCCTGCCATCCACGCACGCCCACCGGCTGTCCAGGTTGATGACTTCATCTTGCACCGCCGGGCTTGCCAGTGTGAACGCCCCGACCTCTGTCGCCAGTGTCCGAGCGAAACCGTTGTAAAGGTCGTTCGGCACATTCAGGTGCAACCCCTTGACGCTACGCACGAGCACGCGGGCTTTGCCCAACCGCACAAGCTCCAGCCCCACGACCGTCCGTCCATCCGGGAGGGCGGCGAAGGCGATGTGATGCACGGCCAAGTCATGGCCCGTCCAGCCCTCGGCCAGCTCCACCTCCGCGCCCTCGATCAGCGATCCGCAGGTGACGAAGCCGCCGTCGAAGGTGTCGGAGCGATAGCCGATCAGCCGGCGGCCGGGCGGGGGTTTCGGATGGGCCGGGTGCGGATCGGCGGCGAACTCGACCACACCGACCAGGTTGCTCTCCCATTCGACCAAATGCCCGTCGTCGGGCGGCAGGCACATCCCTTGGGCCAGGCCGAACGCCCGCCATGCGAACGAGACCAGCCGGGTTGGGCTGCGGTGCATCACAGCGCCGTGCTCCGGCTCGTGCCAGAGGCCAGAAGGTAGGGGCGGGTTTCTCGCCGGCGATGTGGATGCGCCTTCGATGGCGCCGATTGCCTCAGCGTCAAATGCCATATCAATGCGCGCAAACCCGCCCCTACGTATCAACGAACGATACACCACCCACTGGCCCAGTGCGCACGCGCGGTCAGACTCCAGCCGCGTGTAGTAGTACGGACTGCGGCCCTCCAGCGCAGCCAGCCGCTTGCCGTAGAAGCTACCGTCACCGCTGAAGGCCGCCTCCTGTGCGATCAGCGCCAACTGCGCATCGGCCAGGCCCAACGCGGATTCATCGCCGAGTTGGTCGGCCGCGTAGAGGAGCGAGGGCAGCAGGTACTCCTGGCAGTAGGCGTAACGCACGCGGCTGTCACCGCCGATGCGCGCCAGCCGGCT
>VGOD01000238.1 GCA_016876015.1 Chloroflexota bacterium | reverse complement strand
GCGGCCTCGGCCGCGGGGGTGACGCCCCTGGCCGCAAGCTGTTCGTCGCCGGCCGCGACTGCTTCCGCCAGCGCCTCCGCCTTACGGTGGGGCCAATCGGCCTCGCCATCCCTGGCGCTGGCCCGCTCGCTGACCACCCGCTCGATGGCTGTGACGTCGAGAATGCCTTCCTTGAACCTGGCGCGCAGCCAGGCCAGCTCCCGTGCCAGCCGCGCGGCCATGATGGCCGCAGGCCACTCGCGGCCCAGCCCCGCGAAGTGGTAGGTCGTGCTGGCCCCCTGCGCGTTCTCGCACACGATGGAGGTGACCTCCAGGCGGTCGTCGCCCCGGCGCTGGGCGACCGCGACGATCTCCACGAACGGGATGCGCAGCACGGGTTTGACCTTCCCCGGCGACGACCCGATCTCGTCGAGCAGCGCGTCGCCCAATTCGGCCAGCGGCCCCACCGCCTCGCTCAGGCCGGTCAGATCGGCCAGCCCCAGGCCCGCCTTGAGGATCTCCTTGACCGGATTCTCCCCCGTGAAGGGCCGGAACTCCAGGCCGCCGTTCAGGAACAGGAGTTGCCCGCGGCCGATCTGGCCGGCGCCCCGCGGCGGGAAGTCGGCGCCGCGCCAGGCCGTGGTCTCGAACATGACCGCGCCGCCGAGCAGCCCGCGGGCCGCCGCCAGAGGTTGGCGGTCGAAAGCCGCTTCGGCGTAGGCCGAGACGAATTCGACGAAAGGCGCGTTCCGTTCCGCCAGCTCGAACCAGAGCGGGCCGGGGATCTGCGGGTTGCGCGGGGCTGAGAGATGTGTTTCCATTATGATCCCAGATTAGCGAGAGACTCCGCGCAAGACGACCGGTAGATAGACGCGCTCCTTGCCGAACTCGAGCTGCACCACGATGCGCCACGGCTGGCGGCCCGCGGCGGTCAGCAGGATCGCGCCGGCCGCGTCGCCGGGGGTCTGGCAGGTCGCCGTCACTTTCAGGCTGCCGTCGCCGTTCGGCGCGGCGTGCAGCCAGGCCGCGTCGGTCGTCGCCGTGTACGCCGCGCTGAGGCCCTGCAACACGACCGTCTGCGCGGCGGGCGGGGGCATCAGGCCGCAGCCGCCGAAGCGCAGCGCCGCAGGCGCCTGCGCCAGCGCCGGCAGCGGCGTGCTGTTGCGGTCGAGCGGGTTGCTGCCCGCCTGGACTTCGACGCCGTCCTTGTGGCCGTCGCCGTCGCTGTCGGCCGCGCACGGATTAGTTCCAAGCTGGAATTCGTGCAGGGCGAGCGGCCCGTCGTCGTCCTGATCCGCCTGCGCGTCGGCCGCCTTGTTTTTGTTCAGGCAGGCATGGGCATCCTCGAAGGGATCGGGCAGCCCGTCGCCGTCCGTGTCGGCCTGCACCGTCACCGTCGCCTGGTCGCTGCCGATCAGCCCCGCGGACGAGACCGCCTGCAGGGTCAACACGTGGACGCCAGCTTGCAGAGTTGCCGTCAACTGCCCGCCGATGCCCAGCGGCCCTTGCCGATCCGATGCCCAGCGCAATCCTGTCCCGTCCAACACGCCGTCGTTCAAGTCGAAGCCGCTGCCGCGCAACTCGATCGGCTGGCCCGCCACGAGGAGGGTGATCGTCGGCGTGATCGGCTGGGGGATGTGCTCGGTGCCGCCGCCGGCCATGCCCTGGCGGCCCGTCGCGGGTTCGGAGATCCAGACCGCAGGCGGCCGTCGCGGGATGCTGAAGCGCGGGGAGGTCGCCTCGGCCGTGTGGAAGCCGTCGCTGGCGACCACGATCAGGCGCGCCTCCACCGTCCCTTGCGCCAGCGCGGTCGGCCAGGTGTACGCGCTGGTCGTCAGTGCGGCGGCGATGGGCAGCCGCGTGACGCCGTCGTCGGGCGAGAAGTAGAGGGAGTAGGTCAGCGCCGCGGCGTCGGGGTGGCTGGCGCTCCACGATGCCTGCACCTCGTCGGCGGTCGCATTCAGCGTTTGGAACGCCACTTGCGGCCCCTGCGCAGGCGGCGTCAGCTCGGCCAGCACGGCCGCGGCATGGACGACCCGCACCTTGCCCGCGCCGGCCGGGTAGGGCACGGTAAAGTCGAAGGGGATCTCATCGGCCGATTCGCCGTGGGTCGTGTCGAAGTGGACATCGAACGGGCTGCGCGCCAGCTCGTTGTTGGCGGCATCCAGTACGACCACCGCGTATGCGCCTGCGGTCGGCGCCGGCGGCAACGGCACAGGCGCAGTGATGACGAACGAGAGATCGGTGATCCAGCGGTCGTGGTGATCCATGCGGCCCGATAAGTAGAACCGCTCCTGGCCCGCGCCCGTCTGTCCGGCGGTTGCGGCGCAGCCGCCCGCGCACGGGTCGCTGCCCAGGAAGATGCCGCGCAGCCGGTTCCACTCGAAGCCCTCCATCATGGACTGGTCGTCCACGCGATAGATGCCGCCGTTCATCACCGCCTCGACCGCGGACTCGTCGCGGCGCGTGCGCATGTTGACCATCGGCTGGGCGCCCCACATCAGAATATCGCCGGTCGCGCTGTGCGCCGCATCCCGGCCGGCCACGTTGGCGTGCGGCCCCTGATACACCAACCCCATGCAGTGGCTCACCTCCTGGATCAGCACGAAGCCATCCCAATCATCCAGGCTGACCCCCTGGCCGCCCACCCGCTGGTTGCCCCAGCACGATTGGCCGCCGCCCGTGTGATCGAACGGCACGACCACCTCGCCCCAGTCCAGCCAATCCACGTTCTTTCCCAAAAAAGTGTTGGCAATCCACGACCAGAAGTTGAACAGGCCGAGCTGGCGATTGCCCTCGGCGCGCTGGTTGGCGTCGCACAGGTTGTCGGTCGTCTGTTCGTAGATGGTGCAGCGGTAGGGGTTGGGCGACAGGTAATAGCGCAGGCCGGCGGTGTGCGGGTTCAGGCCGTCGCTGCGGATCGCCTCGATGCCGGCGCGCAGCGGCAGCTCGCGCTGGAAGGTCTGCAAGGTGATGCCGGTCAGGTGGGCCAGCTCGGCCGCGCTGAGGAAGCTGTGGCCGGTCGTGATCACGCTGGTGTTGACGAACGCGGGAAAGAGGAAGAGGCCGAAGTAATCCTTGGTCGGCAGGAACTCGCGATAGCCGCCTAGCCAGCTCTTCCAGCTCCAGCCGTCGGCCGTGTTGAGGATGGCGCGGAAGCGGTACCAGCCATCATTTGCCAGCGTCTGGCCCGCGATCCAGCAGTCGAATCGGCCGAAGTCGGACGGGTACCAGTCGGCCAGGTAGGCCCAGGCATGATTAGACACCGCCGGCACGGCGCCCAACAGCACATCTTTCGAGCCGTTCCACCAGTAGACCTCGCACGCGGCGCTGTTCACCCTGAGATCCCACATCGTCGTGTGCGCCCAGAAGCGCGCCAGCGTGTCTTTGCCGGCGATCTTGTCGTAGAACACGCCGCCGCTGATGTCCTCGTCGAGGCCCTGGGTGACGCGAGAGTGGCCGAAGACCACCGCGTTGGTCAGGATCTTGTCGGCCGGCGGGGGCGGGAACGGGTTGAAGATGAAAGGCGGCAGGGTCACGACCGGGATCAGGGTTGGTGTGGGCGTAGGCGCCACGCTGGTTGCGGTCGGCGTCGCCGTCCTCGTCGGGGACGCGGTAGCGGTCGCTGTGCGCGTGGCAGTGGTGGTTGACGTGCGCGTCGCGGTGGCCATCGCTGTACGTGTGGCCGTCGCGGTCGGGGTGCGTGTACGCGTCGCGGTCGGACTGGCGGTGAAGGTGGCGGTGGCGCCGCCCTCGTAGGCGATGACCAGTGTGGGCCAGTTGGCGGTCGCGTTCCGCGAGTTGAAGACGCGCTCCGACGGCGGCGTCCCCACAGGATTCACGCCGACCAGAACGAAGCCGAAATTCGCTACCTGGCCGCTCGACCAGTTGCGCACGATCTGGGTGACGTCCCACTGCTTCCAGCCGGGCGCGTAGTCGAGCATGATGGCCGGGTCGCCCAGGTTAGGGTTGGGCGGCCGGTTGTTCCAGGCGACGGTCGCCTCCTGCCACTCGGCAAAGGCCGCGTCAGGCTCCACCTGATACGCGTCGGAGCCGGAGGCGGCCGTCTGGTAAAGCTGCAGCGTGGCCGCCACGACGGTCGCGCCCTTGGGCAGGCCCGACAGGTCGAACTGCACCAATGCCTGGCGCTCGCCCAGCTTGCCCGCGGCCGGATCCATGACCAGCCCCACGTGCAAACTGGCATCGGCGCCGAAGTTGGCATCGGGTTGGTTGGCGTCCACCCAACTGTCTTGCACGATCGACGCGGTGTAGTTGGCGGATGGCGCGAAGGCGACGGTCACTCCCTGGGCTTGCGCCCCGACCAGCGCGCCCTTCGCCAGCAGACCGATGACCACTCCCACCGCGATCAACCAGAGACTGAACAGCATCCTGCTTTGCGATTTCATTCTGACTCCCTGCCCCTCAAGATAATAGGCGAAACACAAACAGGTATCGCCGCGGTATCTGCTCGATAATTCGGGGTAGGGGCATGGCCTTGCGCCTGCCCCCTGGGGCGACCGCAAGGGTGCGCCCCTACTGACGGGCGACCGATGGCAGGAACGTGCGCACGCCCGGCACACCGATGTTCACCGGCTGGCTCAGCGCCGATTCGTGGCCGTCCTCTGTGTACGCGCTGACCGCGTACCGGTAGGTGTGCAGCACAGCGGCGGTCAGATCCACGTAGCCGTGCTCGAAGCTGGCGCCGATGGGCTGCCACGCGCCGGCCATTTCCGCCCGATAGATGCGATAGCCGACCACTTTGGTGCTATCCGCCGGCGTCCAATCCAGGAAGATCAGCGGGCTGCCGGAATTGCTCAGGGCTCAGGTCGCGGGGCGCCTGGCGAGCGTGGCGTGGATGCGTTCGATGAAGGTTTTCCATCGGAGAGACCTATCGTCACGGCCCGCGCCAGACACTCTGCATGGCGATCGCGGTGCGGCCCGGGTAGCTGAAATTGAACCCATCCGCGTTCACCTGGAGGGTTTGGCTCGAATAGTGATCCTCGCGCTTGGCGATCAGCCCGCCCGGCAGCAACAGCGTGGCGTGATGCTCTGTTCCTGATACCGGGTTGCGGATCGGCTCGAAGGCCACTTCGATCGCCTCCCCGGCGCGGAAGTGGCTGTGCTTGCCGTCGTACTCGAATTCGAGCGCGGCCGTACGCACCTCTATCCCGGCGGTGACCGTGGACATGAAGATGCCGATCGGCCCGCCCGCCTGGCCGGTGGCAATCGCTTCCAAAGCCGCGCGTTGTTCGCCCTCGGCGCGGCTGTCGAGATAGACCACCGCGCGTCCGTTGCCCTCGTGCAGAGGGCCGGGCCAGACCGCGGCCACGATCCACCGCAGCCCGTCCAACGGCACGGCGCCGTACTTCCCCTCCACCACGCGATAGGCGAGCGCGGCTTCGCAGGTGCCATGCGTGGGCGGGGCATTGAACGAGCAGGGGCAGCCATAGTTGCAGTTGCACGCCATCAGGTGTTCGATCTTGAGCTTCCATTTGACTGGTTTGACCGGTTTGCTCATGTCACATCCCTCCCATCGAGTGCATCGAGTGTTCCAGCGGGATCCACCCGGTCGCGATCCCGATCCCGCCGAGGATGAGCGCGGCGCCGATGACCGGGGCGAACCGCGCGCCCCACGGCGCCGCCTTCTCCGCCAGGATGACCAGGGCGCTGGCCAGCATCCACAGCGGGTTCATCATCCCCAGCGCGATCAGGGCCAGGGTAAGCCCCCAGCAGCAGCCCAGGCAGTAGAGGCCGTGATACGCGCCCATCTGCACCGCGCCCACCAGGCCGTCGCGCCAGTGTCCCATGAAGAACTGGAGCGGCTCGCGGCAGTAGCCGAGGCAAGCCATCTTCCAGGGGGTGAACTGGTAGATGCCCGCGGCCACCAGCGCGCCGCCGGCGAGCATCCGTCCCCAGGGGCTCATCGTCACCCAGCCCCCGCTTGCCTGGTCTGCCAGGGCGACGCCCGCCCCCGCTGCCATCCAGACGCCGAGATACCCGCCGACGAAGCCGGCGGTGGGGGCGACCGTGAACCCATACTGCGCGCGGGAGTGCGCCACCGTGGCGAAGAGCAACACGGCCGGCAGTACCGAAGGCAGCATCATGGCGGCCATCATCGCCGTCCACAGCGCCGTGAAGCCGGCGATGTCGCCGGGCATGGCGGCCCCGGCGCGCAGGCTGGCAACCCAGGCGAGCGCGGACGCGACCAGAAGCCCTCCGCCAAGCAGATATTTCGTAGGACTGGACAGATGGAGAGATTCGGGCATCTGCAACCTCAACGTCGGCCGCTCGCCTCTTACTCGTTGGCCTCGAACGCCAGTGTCAGCGGGATCGCCCGCGCCAGCGAGTCGCCCACCGGCGATGAACGCTCGCAGCGCTCGCGCAGATAGGCGATCTGTTCCGGCGTCGCGCCCGGGGCAGAGATGCGCACGGTGTAGGCAATGCGGTCGTAGCCCGACCCCGGCGTGTCTTCCAGTCCCAGATACGCGCGCACGTTGAAATGCCCGGTCACTTCCACCGAGAGGGACTCGACCGGGAGGCCGAGGAACGAAGCGTGCATGGCCACCAGGTCCACGTCGCACGCAGCCAGCGCGGCCAGCAGCATCTGCATGGCGTTGAAGTCGCCGTCGCCGTTCAGGTGCGTCACTTTGTCGCCAAACTCGACCCGCGAGCGCGAGCCGCCGACCCAGTGGGCGGTCAGGACCGGGTTGCGGTCGGCCTTAGACGCATCCCGCGCCGCCATCTCGCGGAACGCCCGCAGTTCGGCGACGTCGCTCTCGTTGAGTGGGGTGTTTGCGTTCATGTCTATTCCTCCTGACTTGGATGATTGGAGAGATCCGGATACCTGCAACCATCACACCGGCTTGCGGGCGCGGAAGCTGATGCCCTGCGTGCCGAACTCTAGCGCATCCGAGGGATCGGGCACATCCACGTAGCTGTTGTAGCGGTAGACGATCTGGCCATCTTCGAAACCGGCAGCGCGCACGGCGCTGAGGAGCTCTATATCCAATAGAGCGCCGGCAATTCAGCCCGTCCACAGCGAGATGTCGTCCAGCGCGTCGGCCGGCACCTCGCGCTCCACCAGGATATCGCCCACCTGCAGGCGGCCGCCCGGCTTGAGGATGCGGCGCCACTCGGCCAGCGTGGCGGCCTTGTCGAGCATCATATTCAGCACGCCGTTGCTGATCACCACGTCGGCGAAGTCGTCGGGCAACGGCAGCGCCTCGGCCAACCCCTCGCGGAACTCGACGTTGGCCGCGCCCATAGCTGCCGCGCCAGCGCGCGCCTTTTTCAGCATCTCGTCCGTCATGTCGAACCCGATCACCCGCCCCGCCGGCCCCACCAGCCGGGAAGCGATGAGCGAATCGAAGCCCGCGCCGGAACCGATGTCCACGACCGTCTCGCCAGGGTTGATCGGGCCGAGCGCGAACGGGTTGCCGGTGCCGGCAAAGGAGGCGATGTTGGCTTCGGGCACGCCGGCATAAAGGGCCTCGTCGTAGCCCAGGATGCCCGCCAGCCGCCGGCCGGTGTGGAAATGGTAGCCCTTGGTCGGGTCGAGGGCGACGTTGGCGTACTCCTTCTTGATCTCGACCCGTAACTCAGCCTGCGAGATCTTGGGGACGTGGTGGGTAGACATGGTTTCTCTCCTTTCTTGATGTGGAAGATGCACGACAAGGCGAAGGACGAGAAGCCGTTCGTCGCCTCTCGCCCTTCAGCAAGCCCAATGCCTCAACCTGAGCGAGACAGAAACGGGATTGCGGATGATGTTGAGTATGCAGCGCTTCAGCCCTTGCCAGACACCGGTAGCCCGGCCTCGATCCACGCCTGCACGCCCCCCTCCAGGATTTGCACGTTCGTGAAGCCCATGTCGCGCAGCAGCTTACCGCCCAGCGCGCCCAACGGCCCCAGGATGCAGGTGGTGACGATGGGCCGGGCGCGGTCGGCCAGCCGTGGATCGCGCCAGCTTTCGGGCGCCTCGTTGTCGGCCATGTAGGTTAGCGCGCCGTAAGAGATGTTGGCCGCGCCGGGCACGGCGCCGGTTTGGGCGATGTCGGCCGCATCACGCACGTCAATCACCAACAGATTCGCTTCCTCCT
>VGOD01000237.1 GCA_016876015.1 Chloroflexota bacterium | reverse complement strand
CGGCGCAGCACACGCACCTCGTCCCCACGACTCGCCAATGCCATCGCGATTCGAGAACCCAGGAAGCCCGACCCGCCGGTGACCAATACCCTCATGTCTGACCCTCAGCCCTGCCCCTCACAGAGCTCTCTCGAAGATGCGATAGGTCTTGTAGCGCCGGCCGCCCAGACGCTCCACGATGCGATTCATCATCGTGTTGGTCTCCAACACCCACCCGCACTCGAGACGCCGATAGCCGCGCGCCAGCGCCTCCTTGGCCGTTTCAACGTAGAAGATGCTGTCGGTGCCAAGACCGCGGAACTCCTCGGCCAATCCCATGATCAACATGCGCCCCTGGTCCACCTTGCGCCGCTGCCACAGGAACTTGAGCAGGCCAAAGGGAAACATATGCCCGCCGCCGGACCGACGCAGAGCCTGGTGCAGGTCGGGGAGCGCGAGCGAGATGCCCACTGGCTTGCCCCCGGCCGTCTCCGCGATGAAGATCAGATTGGGATCGAGCACGGGCTTCATCCCGTTGGCCAGGTGGTCAATCTCGCGTTCGGTCATCGGCACAAAGCCCCAGTTGCGCTCCCAGGCGCTGTTGTAGACTGCTTTGATCAGCTCGATCTCGCGCGCGAAGTGGCGCATGTCCACCTTGCGCACGTGGATGCCGGCACGCTGCGCAGCCTTCTCTGCCACGCGGAACACCTTCTGGGGCGCAGCCTTGAAGCTCTCCGCCAGCTCGAAGATGTACGCATACACATCCATCGCCTTGCCGTAGCCGTGACGCTCGATCAACCCGGCATAGTAGCGCGGATTGTAGGTCATCATGACCATCGGCGGCTCATCGAAGCCTTCGACCAGCAGGGCGATCTCTTGGTTGGTGGAGAAATTCTGCGGCCCACGGATGACTGTCATGCCCTGGTCGCGCACCCAGCATTCGGCTGCATTCAGCAGCGCGTCCGCGACCGCCTGGTCATCCACCGATTCGAAGAACCCAAATGCACCGGTCCGCTCGCTGTGAAACGCGTTGTGGTTGTCATCCACCACGGCCGCGATCTCGCCCACCAGCTTGCCGTCCCGTCGCGCCAGGAAGAGCTGGCAGCGCGCGTGCTCGAAGAAGGGGTTCTTTTTGGGGTCGAAGAAATCCAGGCGCTCCTCGATGAGAGGGGGTACCCAGTGGGGGTCGCCGCGGTAATGGGTGAAGGGGAACTTGACGAATTCCAGCAGACCTTTTCTGTCCGTGACCGGCTCGATGCGTAGGTCGCCGCTCATGTGGCTTGTTCAGCCTCCTCTCGCTGGGATCGGCCGGGGCTCTCGGGATCAAGCGCCCCGGTCTGGCGGATGGGTATTATAACACGGGCGTGGGCGTTGGCAAACCAGCAAGTTCGGCCTCCCTCTGTCCTGAAAATGGCCGGCCACCGCTCTGGTCTCGAGGCTGTGCGAAGCCTGTCCTGAAAATGGGCAGGTTCGTAGTAGCGACTTCAGTCGCCGTGGCCCGCGCCGAACGACTGAAGTCGTTACTACGAACGTTTTCAGTCGCCGTGGCCCGCGCCGAACGACTGAAGTCGTTACTACGAACGTTTTCATCCGCCGTGGCCCGCGCCGAACGACTGAAGTCGTTACTACGAACGTTTTCATCCGCCGTGGCCCGCGCCGAACGACTGAAGTCGTTACTACGAACGTTTTCATCCGCCGTGGCGCCGCGGCCAGCATGGGCGACTGTCCTGAAAATGCCGACCGACGACCGCCCCTTGCTCTGGGCGGGTCCGTGACCCGCCGCCGGTTCACGGAACCGGCGCGAGCAGCGGTGTGGCGCAAGATGGCATCTTGCACTACGTTAATCTCGGTTCTCACATGGAACCAACTCCCGCAACAGCGCCGCGGCGAGAGACTTGGCATCTAGCGCATATTCATGTTCCAGCGCCGGTCCGACGCAGCTCGGACAGCCGTGCTCGCACGGGCAGGCCGCGACCAGATCGTGGGCCGCGGTCAGAAGATCGGGCATCCCCTCGAAGAGCGCCTGCGCATAGCCCACGCCGCCAGCCGTCCTCTCGTGGATGGTGATGGTGGGCAATCCAGAACCGGGCGCCTGCGGTTCGACGACCGCGCCCAGATCGGCCGGATCGCACATCAGGAACAGCGGCGCCACGGCCGTCAGCAGCGCCGCTGCGCCTCCCAGCCCCGAACGGATGCGCACGCTGGCCTCTGCCTGGCGATGACAGGACGCGCAGAGCGTAACCAGGTTGTCAAGCCGGTTGGCGATCTGCCACGCCTGATCGGCCGGGAGCCCGTTACGCAGGCTGGCATCGGCGACGAACGCGCGGAACGGTATGCGGTGGTGGACGTGGTGCTGCGTGGCCGGCCCGGTCGGGAGATCGGGCTGAGCGGGTGAGGGGATGAGTTGTTGGGCGAGCGACCCCGTCGGGAGACCAGGCTGAGCCGTGACCCCAGGTTCGGCCGCGCCGCACGCCTGGCAGCGATAGCCATCGCGAGCGCGCACCGCGGCGCGCTGGCCGGCCCAGTTGGGGCCATAGTCGTTCGGGTCCGAAAACCATGCGCCGGCTGCCCTCAACCGCTCGACCAACGCCTCGGCAAGCGCCAACCAGCAGCCTTGCGTCTCCAACACCTGTGCCGGCAGGTCAATCGCGCCGAAGCCGAGCGTCTCGTTGGTGGTGCGCCGGATGATCCGATAGCCCGTGGCGCGCGACACGACGCGTACATCTCCCCAGGCCGTGCGCGATAGAGCCTCTGCGCTCGCCCGCGCCTCGCGTTCGGCCAACACCTTCACCTCCTCAGCGATGCTGGGGCGGGTATAGTACTCTACCTCGGTCGTGCGCAGGTGAGCCACGCCTGCGTCCCAATCCAGGCGTTCGACCCGGTAGGTCGCGGCCTCGTGCAGATAGATCGCGCCCTCGTAGAGCAAGCGGGGTACGCCCGCGCGATCAAGCTCGCCGATCACCTGGGGCTTGCCGTCGGCGCCTGGGACCTGGATCACCACCCGGTCGGCCGAGCTGGCGCGCAGACTGACGTTGGCCGCGGGAGAGCCTGCGCCGCCCCAATAGTAGCGACCGCCCGCGCCATAGAGCTGACCGGCCGCCGCCAGGTCGTCGAGCAACTCGACTTCCCGCTCCCACCGTCCGGCCGCCAATCCTTCGCCCCTGACGAGCGGCAACTCGGCCGCGGCGCACGCCAGGTGACTGGCCAGGATCACGTCGTTGTCAGGATCGAGCAGCGCGCGCTCGGGGCTGCGTTCGAGGAGGTATTGCGGATGCTGGATGATGTATTGGTCGAGCGGGCCGGCCGTCGCTGTCAGCACAGCGACCGACGCATCTTGCCGCCGGCCTGCCCGGCCCATCTGCTGCCGCGTGCTGGCGATCGTGCCAGGATAGCCGGCGAGCACCGTGGCGTCCAGCCGGCCGATGTCAATGCCCAACTCCAGCGCGTTTGTCGCGACCACCCCGCGCACCGAGGCCTCACGGAGCCCGCGTTCGATCGCACGGCGCTCGTCCGGCAGATACCCCCCGCGATAGCCGCGCACCGCTTGTGGCGTCGCGAGTATGGATGGCAGATCGTCATTTCGCGATCTCAAATCTGCGATCTGCGATCTCAAATCGGACAAGATCAGTTCCGTCGTCAGCCTGGCGCGGGCGAAGACGATCGTTTGCACATCGTGGGCCAGGAAGTGCGCGGCGATGTCTGCCGCCTCTAGCGCACTGCTGCGCCGGATGCCCAGCGCGGGATCGAACAGCGGCGGGTTGTAGAATATCACGTGCTTGATCCCCGCCGGCGCGCCATCCTGCTCTGGTCCGATGATGGTCACCGGCGCTTCCACCAGCCGTTCGGCCAGCTCGGCCGGGTTGGCGATGGTGGCCGAGGCCAGGATGAACTGCGGTTGGCTGCCGTGGAAGCGGCAGATGCGGCGCAGCCGGCGCAGCACGTTCGCGACGTGCGAGCCGAACAGCCCGCGATAGACGTGCATCTCGTCAATCACCACCACGCGCAGGTTGGCGAAAAAGCCGGCCCAGCGCGTGTGCTGCGGCATGATGCCCATGTGCAGCATGTCGGGATTGGACAATATGATGCGGGCGGCATCGCGGACCCTGGCGCGCTGCGCAGAAGGGGTATCGCCATCGTAGGTCGCGATCGGCAGCGCGGGCGACGGGCTTGAGTGATCGGTTGCGAGATGGCCGAGCAGGTCGCGCAGCTCCGCCAATTGATCCTGCGCCAGCGCCTTCGTAGGGAACAGATAGAGCGCACGGGCCTGCGGGTCGGCCAGCAGCCGGTTCAGCACGGGCAGGTTGTAGCAGAGCGTCTTGCCGCTGGCGGCAGGCGTGACGATCGCCGTGTGATCACCGACCAGCGCAGCCGCGACCGCCTCGGCCTGGTGCGCGTAGAGCTGCGACACGCCACGCGTTTGCAGCGCGGCGATCAGGCGTCCTGCCAGGCCTGGCGGCCATGCTGCGCAGCGTGCGGCGCGCGCTGGCAGTTGCACCCAGCGCACGACGTTGCGCATGAATCGGGGTTCCAGGCGCAGGGCCTGCAGCGCGCTCTCGACGGACATGAGGGGATTATAACGCGAATTGAGAAGATAGTATAATGCAGGACGATGGACGCCGACGCACGCAAGACCCTCTCTGCCGACATCCTCTCATACGCACGCAGCCTCGGCTTCGACCGGGCCGGCATTGCGCCGGGCCGACCGCCTACCCGTTACGGGGCATTCACTCGCTGGCTGGCGGCTGGCTATCACGGCGAGATGGCCTACCTGGCCCGTCGCGCAGCCGAGCGCGGCGACCCGGCCGCGCTCTTGCCCGCCGCGGCCAGCCTGGTCATGTTGGCGGCCGGCTACCATGCGGCTGCGCCGCCGCCTGAGTGGAATAGCCCGCGCCACGGCCGGATCGCCCGCTATGCGTGGTCGGCCGACTATCACGAGGTCATCAAGTCGAGGCTGTACGAGCTTGATGCGTTCATCCGCCGCCGCGCCGGCCGGTCGGCATTGGGAAAGGCGTGCGTTGACACTGCGCCGCTGCTGGAGCGTGACTTCGCAGCCCAGGCCGGCCTGGGCTTCATCGGCCGCAACACCTGTCTGATCGCGCCCGGTCTGGGATCGTGGACCTTCCTGGCTGCGTTGATCATCCCGGAGAAGCTATGCTCTGGCCACAGCCCGCAGCTCCCAGCCCTCGACCTGCCGGCCGGCGGTCGGCGGTCAGCTGTCGCGACGTGCGGCCGCTGCACGCGCTGTCTGGACGCGTGTCCCACCAGCGCGTTCGTCGCGCCCTACGTGTTGGACGCCCGCCGGTGCATCTCCTATCTGACCATCGAGCTCGGCGGCCCGATTCCGGCTGACCTGCGGCCATTGATGGGCAACTGGGTCTTCGGCTGCGATGTGTGCCAGGAGGTTTGTCCCTACAACCGCCGGCCGGCCGCGGCCGGCCGGCCGTGGCTGGTTGCGGCCCCCTCATCAGCCGCGCCGCGGCTGGCTGATCTGCTGGCGCTGGACGAAGAGGGATTTCGGCGGCGCTTCCGCGGGACGGCTGTGCTGCGGGCCAAACGCCGCGGGCTGCTGCGCAACGCATGTGTGGCGGCCGGCAACAGCCGGGATCCAATCCTCACGCCGGCCCTGGCGGTCCTGCTGGCTGACCCTGAGCCGCTGGTGCGCGGTCACGCCGCCTGGGCGCTGGGCCAGATCGGCGGAGAAGCCGCCCTTCGTGCGCTCGACCAGGCCAGGAGCAGCGAGACAGACCCCTGGGTGCGTCAGGGGCTGGTCATGGCCGCGGCAAACGCCGCAGCCTGATACCATAGGGGCAGGAGCTGAGGCGCTGCGGGTTCACGTGCGACCTCGCTTCCGATCGCGCGACTACGAGATCGGGGGGCGTACGGTCTCTGCGCCTGAGTGTTCGGGTGGCCGATCGCCGCGCACTATGTAGAGGAAGTGCAGACCATCGAGAACCGAGATGCCTTGATAGTCGCCATCCAAGACATCGAAGTGCGGATCGTAGGTGATGATATGACTGGCCCGGCCGACGAAGGCACAGGCGAGGATCGCGTTGTCATCGGGATCGGCCCCGATTGCGTTTGGTACTTGCTCAGGCGCGACGAAGACAAATTCACCGAGCATGATCAGGTCGGCGAGGTAGCGGTCGGAAGCTTCTGACGCGATCTTGCGCGCCCGGAACTTCTCGACCAGCTCCACCAGCATGTCATCGGAGTAGAGCTGAGTGAACTGACCTCTGCGCCAGCGCTCCAATAGCTCGATTGTAGGGCTACGCGGATTGCGCGAGAGGTGGGCGGCGATCGGTACGTTGGTGTCCAGCACGGCGCGCAATTCACCGCGGGTGCGATCCTCGGCGTCTGCGAGGGCAACCGTCTCTGGATCAGTCACCACACGCCGCCTCGACCTCCGCCTCGATGGCCTGGCCGCTCAGAGCTGCCGCCTGGCGCGCGCGTTCCAGCGCAGCGCGACCATCCTGAATGATCTGTTCAGGCGCTCGCTCGCGCTGCGCCAGGGCGAACTGGGCGGCGCGACGAATGGCCTCTCGCACACTCGGCGTGACCGGCCGCCGGGGTTGGAACAGGCGCGTGCCGCCATCGGGCGTGGGCAATAGGATCGGTTCAGCGGGGTCCCCAGGGGCGTCCAACGCCGCCCAGATGCGCGCCAGGTCGCCCTGAAGTTGGCTGACCTGACGCACCAGGCTCTCGTACTGCTCCACGCTCATCATAACGGCTTTGGGCCGGCTGTAGCGTGTTATGTAGAAGACTTCCTTACGCCGGCCAGCTTGCTCGACCAGGTCCTTGATCTGGCGTTTCGCTTCGCTCACCGATAGGATCAACATGGCCGTTCACTCTCCTTGCTCGGATCAGTCAACCCGCGCCGGTATCTTGACCAGAATGTTGGTCAAGACCATTCTAGCCGCTATCTGAACTCCGGTCAAGTTACGGATGAAACCACGGATCGTCGCGGATTGCTGCCAGGCACTCATCCAGCGTCAATTCAGGAAAGATCTCGATCCACTCGCCAGTGTAGCGCATGGCCGCCAGGCTGAAGCGCGTGCCGCCGAGATAAGTCAGACGAGCGAACTTGTGCTCGAAGGACGGCATCATGGCATTCGGACCGGCGACGATGTAGTGCGCACAGAAGTAGAAGTAGCTACGATACCACTTGGTGTAGAGGCGCTCGACGTAGTTGAACTGCGGGTCTTCCGGCGGCGGCTGGACGTGTAGCGGCTTGAGCACCGATTCGACCAGCGCGTTCGCCTTCGTCTCGACCTCGCGCTTGAGCGGTTCCGGAACTCTGGGGGGTGCCGGCTTCCTGGGGGCGTAGACCCACATTCTCTTCGGCTGCGGCATGGTTGTCTCCTGTTTCTCGGTAACGGTTTCCGAAACCTGTCAGGTCGCGCGATATCGCCAAACCTGTTAGGTCTCCGAAGACCGATCGTTTGCTTCAATGGCGTGTTCAGTCTGTCAAAGGGAATCGCTCGGGGTGAAACGCATAGTCGGCGCACTCCCATACCCATTGACGACACTGCCGAACCAAACTCACTTGGTTAGCCGGATCGCGTTGGAAGCTCTGCCACTTGGCAATCTCAGAAACGTAGAACTCGGCCTGCGCCTGGGCCAGACGCGGATCGGTGCTGGTACGTTTGGCCTCGACCACGGCCATGATCTCGCGTCGGGCCGGAAAAGGGCATAGTCGCTGACACCCTTCGGGGTCTCCAGGTCATAGGCTACCCCGCCGGAGCTTTCCCTGGAGCGTCTGCCAGGCAGCCGGATCGAATCCGTCCACAGGGATCTCCAGCCCCACCTAGTTCGAGTTGGCCACATCCCAGCCCGCCTTTTTGAGAACGGGATCTATGGGTTCCTTGCGGGTTTTGGCTTCCGTGGGTTCCGGCATGGGCGACTCCATTCAGGCAGGGCCACCGCCTACGCGGAAACAAGCCTACGCTGGCCAAAGGAGAACCAACAAACAGAACGTATGCTTTATACCACAACGCGACCCGGTAAGCAACCTCACCGCGCCCAAACAAGGAAATGCCGCAGGATTATCCCCCACTTATCCCACTTTATCCCACATTCATCCCTCGCCGGCCCACGGAGGGGTCCGGGCTGGAGCGACTCCAGCGC
>VGOD01000236.1 GCA_016876015.1 Chloroflexota bacterium | reverse complement strand
GATTTCCCGCCTCTCCTCGCCGCAACGTTGGGCCGCGTGATCGCTAGCCAGGAGCTGACGGTCGAGGCCGCGCTGACCGGCAGCCGGCCCCTCTTCGTGGAGGCGCTGCTGGCCGATGGCTGCGTGACCGATCGGGCCGTCGCCGCCAGGTTGGTGGACGAGCTGCTGACCGCGCATAAGCTACACCTACCACAGTTTGCATAGAAGTTGTGGACAACAGCCCCCAACCCCACCGAGGTGACACATGGACGACCGCATCATCCGCATGAAACTCGATCACATCCGACGCAGCGCCATCCTCGGCCGCTGGCCGATCGGCCCGTGGCAGGCGCGCACGGCCGATTTCGTCGCTGTGGGCGAATACCGCTTCGACGGCGAGTGGACCGCCGTGCAGGGCGAGACGTTCTGGCCCGCGGGCAAGACGTTGTTCATCAGGGCCGCGGCCGAGACCCCGACCGGCGTGGCGGCCGACGAGCTCTTCCTCCAGTTCGACGCGGAAGGGCTGGAGGGCTTGCTCTCCGTGAATGGCCAGCCCTACGCCGGGATTGACGCCAACCACCTGCGCGTTGTGGTGCCGGCCGCCGGCCGGCTGCAACTGGAAGCCGAGTTCGTTTGCCTGCTCGCCTCGCTGCACCGGCCCGAGCTGCGCCGCGAACGCGGCCGGTTGCGCGAGGTCAGCTTCGTGCAAGTGGATCGAGCAGTCGAGGCCGCGTACTATGACCTCTGGTTCACCTGGGAGGCCAGCCAGCACGCCAAAGACAGCCGGCGCAAACAACTGCTGCACGCCGCGCTCGAGGCCGCCTTGCTCGCCGTTGACTTGACCGCGCCGATCAGCGAGTATCGTGGCCAGATCGCGCAGGCGCGGGCCATCCTGGCCGCACAGATCGCGGCCATCGCGCCCGACCCCGAGGCCGGCCGCATCTTCCTCACGGGACACTCGCACATTGACACAGCCTGGCTCTGGCCGCTGCGCGAGACCGTGCGCAAGTGCAGCCGCACCTTCGCCACCGCCTGCCGCCTGCTGGAACGCTATCCCGACTATCGCTTCTCCTGTTCGCAGCCGCAACTCTATGCCTACACCAGGCAGCACTTTCCGGCGTTGTATGAGGAGATCAAGAAGTGGGTCGCGACCGGCCGCTGGGAGTGCACCGGCGGCCCCTGGGTCGAGTCTGACTGCAACGTGCCCTCTGGCGAGGCGCTGATCCGCCAGATGCTCCACGGGCTGCGCTTCTTCCGCCAGGAGTTCGGCGCGCGACCGCACTCGTTGTGGCTGCCCGATGTCTTCGGTTACCCGGCATCGCTGCCGCAAATCCTCCAAGGCTGCGGACTGCCCGACTTCTACACCAACAAGCTGCACTGGCAGGCGCGCAATGTCTTCCCGGTGAATCTGTTCTGGTGGGAAGGCATTGACGGCAGCCGGGTTCTGGCGCACATTCCCAGACTGCGCAACGGTTACAACGGCTGGCCGAACCCGGAGCAATTGAACATCGGCTGGGACAATTTCGAGCAGAAGGCCATCTACGCCGAACTGCTCTTCCCGTTCGGCTTCGGCGATGGCGGCGGCGGTCCCACCGAGGAGATGTTGGAGTTCGCGGCCCGCGCCCGATCGTTCCCCGGGCTGCCCGCGACCAGGCAGGGCGGCGGCGAGGCGTATTTCGATGACGTGCGGCGGCGGCTGAGCCAGGAGTCAGGAGTCAGGGGTCAGGGGTCAGAGAGCGGGGAACACACACTGACGCCTGACTCCTGTTCCCTACCTACCTGGGTGGGCGAGCTGTATCTGGAGACGCACCGGGGCACGTACACAACCCATGCCGAGATCAAGCGCGCCAACCGGGCGAACGAGCTGTTGCTGCGCGAGGCGGAGATCGCCGGTTTCATGGCCGAGGCGAGCGGCCTGCAGGTTGACCTGTCGCGGCTGGATGCCGCATGGGAGAACCTGCTGCTGCTCCAATTCCACGACATCCTGCCGGGCAGCTCCATCGGCGAGGTGTATCGCGAGGCGGCCGTGGATCAGGCGCACATCGCGGAGACCGCCGCCGCGGTGCGCGATCTCGCCTGGCGCAGGCTGGCCGAGCGCATCGGCGAGGCCGGCGATGTAATGGCCTTCAACAGCCTCTCGTGGCCGCGCGGCGACATCGCCGCCGTATGGATCCCCGAACCCATTCCCGCGGTCGGGCCGGCCTCGGACCGCAGCCCGCGCCTGGAACTGATCACAGCCGATGGCCGCATCTTGCCCGCGCAGCGCATCGGCGAGCGCGATGGCGGGATCGAGCTCGTCTTTGCGGCCGAGGGTCTGCCCGCCGCGGGCTACGCGCGCCTGGCCGTGCGGCCGGCCGCCGCGCCTGCGGAGACGAGCCTGCAAGTCTCTGACCGGCGCATCGAAAATCGCTTCTTCCTGGTCGAACTGGGCGAGGATGGCAGCCTGGTCAGGCTGTTGGACAAGCGCCACGACCGCGAGGTGATCCCGGCCGGCGCGCGCGGCAACGACATGCAACTCTTCCAGGACGGGCCAGAACGCGAGGCGGCCTGGAACATCCATGCGACCCTCGAGAAACGTTCCTACGCGTGGGATTCGGTCGCGAGCATCGAGGTCATCGAGAGCGGGCCAGTGCGCGGCGTGGTGCGGGTCACGCGGCGCTATCGCGACAGCACAGTCGTGCAGGACGTGATCCTCTACGACCGCGTGCCGCGTATTGACTTCGCCGCCTCCGCAGATTGGCAGGCGCGCCAGGTGATGTTGAAGGCGGCTTTCCCGGTCGCGGTGCACTCCCCGCGAGCGACCTTCGAGATCCAGTTCGGCGCGGTCGAACGCCCCACCCACCGCAACACCTCGTGGGATCAGGAGAAGTTCGAGGTGTGCGCCCATCGCTGGGCCGATCTCTCGGAGCCGGGCTACGGTGTCAGCCTGCTCAACGACTGCAAATACGGCCACGATGTGCGGGGGAATGTCTTGCGTCTGACCTTGTTGCGCGGCCCCGAGTCGCCTGACCCTGACGCTGACCGCGGTCAACACCGCTTCAGCTACTCGCTCTTCCCCCACGCGGGCGACTGGACCGAGGGCGAGACGGTCCGCCGCGGCTGGGAGCTGAACGTCCCGATCGTCTGCGTTCCTGTCGCCAGCCAGAGTCAGGTCCCTCTGGGCTCGCCGCCGGGGCAGGCTGATCGCACTCCCTCGCTCCCACCGGCGCACTCTTTCTTCACCGTCGCCGGGCCGGCCATCCTGGAGACGGTCAAACCGGCCGACGATGGCGACGGCTGGATCGTGCGGCTGTACGAGCCGCACGGCGCACGCGGGACGGTCACACTCCGCTCGGCGCGGCCGTGGCGGCAGGTGATCGCGTGCAACCTGGTGGAAGAAGGCGGCGAGACGTTGCCGGGCGATGGCCAGGCCGTGTCATTCCCGATGAGACCGTTCGAGATCAAGGCGTTGCGCGTGCGATTCGTATAGGATCACCCCGCGACACTTGCGTTGATCGCGAGAATCTCGAACGATGTCATTGCGTATGAGTTGTCGGAGGAGTGCGCCATGGAAACTGGAAAACTCTATCATGATCAGGTGTACACGGTAGATGAAGTCGCAGCCATCTTCAGGATACCGGCGGATACTGTGCGGAGGCTGATTCGTCGCGGAAGTCTGCCAGCCATCCGCCTCGGCCGGCGCTACCGCGTCCCTAAATCGGTGATTGACGATTACTTCGACTTGCCTGTTGCGACCCTCTGCCCTGAGGAATTGGGCCTGGGTATGTGGAAGGACGATCCAACCGTCGAGGATGGCCTCACATACGTCAACCACTTGCGTGACGCAGACACACGCACTCTGCGTGAGATCGTCGAAGACCTGCGCTCATGGCGCGAGTAAACTATTTGGTTGACACCGATGTCGTGGTGGATTGGCTCCGAGGTCGCGCGTGGGCCAGGCAACTGATCCTGCGCGACGACGTTCGCCTGTACTGTTCCGATGTTACTCGCAAGGAGTTGCTGAGCAAGCCCGGTCTGAAGACCAGCGAATACCTGCGGATCCTGCGCTTGATGCGTCGGATACGCGTGTTGCACGTGGATCCGGTCATAGCTGCCGCCGCATCTGAGCTCTTGCAGAGATATGCCAGTCAGCACTTGCGCGCGAATGATGCCTTGATCGCTGCCACGGCCTGGACCAAAAGATTGCCCCTCGTCACGCGCAACCGCAAACACTACGAATTCGTCGCCGAGATCGTGCTTGCTGAAATCCTCTAGCACGCGAGCTGCACGCCAATGGCGAACTCATTGTGAACACTCCGATGCGTCAAGTCAAGCTCACCAGGCAGGAGGCGTTGGGCTATCTGCTCGCCTTCCTGGGTTGGGCCGCGCTGGCTGCGGGGAGCGGGCTGGCGCTCTTGACTCTGCGTTCGGCCGTCGCCCCCACCGTCATCGCCGTGTTGTTCGAGAACCCCTACTA
This sequence comes from Chloroflexota bacterium, assembly GCA_016876015.1. Taxonomy (GTDB): domain Bacteria; phylum Chloroflexota; class Anaerolineae; order CG2-30-64-16; family CG2-30-64-16; genus VGOD01. Next base: position 3,705 of record VGOD01000236.1, on the reverse strand, counting down.
TCAGAGCCGGTTCTTCCGCATTGGCGGCATAGCGGGCGTGGCCGACGGCATCAGCCTGGGCGTCGTGGGGCTGCTGTGGATCGTCTACGTCTTCCTGCTGGAGGATTTTCTGCGGACGCCCATCAGCGAGGCCAGGGCCGAACGCATCAGGGCCGCCAGCGCCGGCAACCAGGCGGGATCGGCCGGGGTCAGGCCAGGCCTGATCGTGCTGGCGCGACGCGTGATCGTCGCGGCGATCTTCCCTGCCGCGACGATCATGGTCTATCTTCTGTTGCAGGGGGTGATGTGGCTGTTGCTGCGCCGATAGGCGCTCGCTGACGCAGCCCGCCCTGGTGCCGGTCCAGGGGCGGGTCGGACAGGAGAAGCGGTTCTGGATCGCGGCCGCGCACGGCCTTCAGATGCGGAACTGCCCACCCTCGGCGACAACCTGGCCGTCCACCAGCCCGCCCTGGTGCCGGTCCAGGGGATGCGCGGGGCTACCGCGACCAGATCGGTGTGCGACGAAGCGCGGCCGAGCTTGCCCTTGAAGTGCGGCATCTGAGAGCCGTGGCCGAGCACGAAGCAGCCCGCCACCCGCTCATCCTCCAGGATGTTGCCGGTATGGCGCGCGGCCGGGTTCATGCCGATGGAGATGTGCGCCACGCAGAACATCTTCGGGTCATCGAACCTGGTCAGCCACGCGTGCCAGCGTGCGGCGGCCGGCCCGCCCTGCACATCCACCACGCGGCCATCGCGGTAGAAGACCCTGATCGCCGCGCCGACCGCGCCAACCGGCGGATACGCGGAGCCATCAATCACGATCGCGCCATTGATGCTCTCCTCGATGGGCGCAGAGGAAAGCTGCGCGCCCGGCATGTAGTCCAGATCGCCAGGGCCATCCAACAGCCCATCGCGCATCACCTGGGGCCGGCCGGTCAGCGTCATCGTCAAGACATCGCCCTCGCCTGTTTCCACCCGGCATTCCTCGCCCGCGCTGAACACGGACATCAGCCGAGCCCCCAGCTGGACCAGTTCATCGTAGTCCACGCCGCCCACCAGCCGGATCAGCATCTCCTCGGTGATGCCTGTGCCGCACAAGATGCGCGTGCCCCCCTCGCGGGCGCGCCAATAGGCGCTGGTATGAATGATGTACTGCTGGATCAGGTCGAGCACCAGGTCGGCCGCGGCCAGCGCCGCGGCGACTGCTTTCGGCGGCTCGCGATTGATCTCTGGCCGCGTCTCGAAGGTCATCACCTGCGTCTCGCCGCCCAGTGCATACGCGGCGCTGGCGAACGCATCCACCAGACCCCGATCCACGATGCTGTCCGCGAGGACCAGCACATTCTCGCCCGGCGTCAGCCGGGCGTAGTGATGCACGGCCTTGTGAGCCGCGCGGGCCAACTCCATTGTGCGCATCAGGAACTCCTCCTCAGACCTTCAGTTGTCCGTCTGCCATCAGCACATCGCCGTCGGCGCGGATGGTGGGTTTGGTGATCACGAAGTCGAGATGGATGGGGGCCATGTTGACCCCGCCGAAGCCCGTGTTGCGGCCGATGGCGACGTGGGCTGTGCCCAATATCTTCTCGTCCTCGACGGTGATGCCGCAGAAGCGGGAAGCGGGGTTCGTGCCGATGCCGAACTCGCCGACCGTGTAGACCGCGGGGTCATCGAGGCTCGCCAGCCCGCCCTGGTGCCGGTCCAGGGGAGCGTGCGCAACCGATCCGCCGCGCGACCGCCCTCGATGCTGATGACCCGACCGCCCCGAAACTCCAGCCGCACCGGCTGATCGGGGATGCCGATCTGCGCCAGCCCGCCCTGGTGCCGGTCCAGGGGCTGCCGTCCACCACCAGCACGCCATCGGCCTCCGTCTCCAGCGGCGCCAGCCCGCCCTGGTGCCGGTCCAGGGGAAAGCCTCGCCCGCCGGCAGGTTGCCCCATTCGCCCGGCTTGTGGAACAGGCCGTTGTCGGGCGGCTGCGCCGGCTCGCGGCCGGTCTTGCCCAGGCGCAGCCGCGTGCCCGCGGCCGTCTCGATCACGATCTCCTGTTTGCCGATCAGCGCGGCCGTCACTGCGTCGCTGATGCGCGCCACCTCGCCATAGTCTGCGGTCATGCCGCCCGTCTTCATCATCTCGGCCGTGATGCCAGGCATACTGGCCAGCCCGCCCTGGTGCCGGTCCAGGGGCGCACGCCCGCCCGCGTCGCCTCTTCGCGCGCGGTGGTGTGCGATAGCGAACGCGTGGTGACGAGGAAGGCCACCAACGCCGAACGCATCGCCGCCGCCACGCTGGCGGGCGGCTCCTGTGCGTTGCGCTCACGCGGCCGCATGGTGGTGATGACCGGATCGGCGCCTATGGCGGCCGCGGCGGCCGCCAGCGCCTCGGCGATCGCCAGCCGCTCGTAGTCGGCCACGATGACGACCGCCTCGTCTGGCCTGACCGCCAGACAGGTCTCGACCGCGGTGCGCGCTGCGCGCATCAGTTCGATGATGCTCATCTCTTTACGCCTCCCGACGCTGTTTCTGAAGAAAGCTCAACGAGCCGTATAACGCCTGCATCCGTCCCCATTCGTCCGCGTCATGGAAACGACAGCGGCCGGCCGTGAACGCCTTGGCGACCTCCACACAGAAGCGCGTAGTCGCCTCCATGTCGTAGACCTGGCTGGCGCCGGTGGCCGGGCCTGGCACAGCAACCTCGGCGGTCAACGCCACACCCACGACAGGCGCGCTGGTGGCCGTGGCCGGCTGGAGGATGCTGTTCAGGTGATAGAGCCCGTTGCCATACGGCGTGATGTCCTGGGTGGTGATCGGGAAGACGATCGGCGCCCTGCCTGTAACCCAACTCATGATGTTCAGCAGGTCTTCACTCACCCGCAAGATGTACCCCTCGCGGACCGTTGGCGAGATGGCGAAGCCGCGCTGATTGATGACCCGGTTCCCGCGCGTGGTGTCCACCGAGAGGATGGCCTGCATCTCCTCGTGCACTTCCATGGCATTCATGGCCCCAATCTCCACCGGCGAACCCATGAAGGGCGTGGGTTCGTGCGGCGTGGTCGGCGCGTGGGTGCAGATATGGGTCGCAAAGCGCACAGGGCCGGGCAGTACATCGCCCGCGGCCGCCATATCGGCCAACTTGAGCGCCGCGCTGAGCGCCACGATCGCGCCGTCCGCATCCGAGACCAACCCGATCTGCGCCGGCCGCGCACCGATGCCGCCCAGCCGGCCGATGACGCCCAGGGTTGGGCCATCTCCTGCGCCAGGGATGACGCCGGAGACGAAATCGGTGTGACCCAACGGGCCGGTCACGCGCTCGACGTATACGCCGGCCATCCCGTGGCGTGCGAACAGGTCGGCTACCTGCGCGCCCTCCACAGTCGCGCTGTCCAACAGCTCGTAGACTTCGAGAACTTGCTTCAAGGCCATGCATCAACTCCGAAACGGCGAGAGGTCTGGATCGGGAATGGGCATCGCGGCCAGCAGATTGCGCGTATATTCTTCGCGCGGCGCGGTGAAGACGCGCTCGGTGCTGTCCTCTTCGACGATCTTGCCGCGATAGATCAGCGCCACCCGGTCACAGATATAGCGAATCACCCCCAAGTCGTGCGAAATGAAGAGATAGGTCAGCTTCAGCCGGCGTTGCAGAGCGTCCAAAAGATTCAGGATTTGCGCCTGAACCGACACATCGAGGGCTGAGGTCGGCTCATCCAGGATGATGAGCCTGGGGTGCAGCG
>VGOD01000235.1 GCA_016876015.1 Chloroflexota bacterium | reverse complement strand
GAGTCGCGCCGAGCGCTACGACAAGCAGCTCCGCGAAAAGGTCGGCATTGACCCGACCGGCATGACCACGGCCGAGAAGATGGCCGCGCTGCGCCGGTATCGCGAGGCGCAGTATGAAGGGCTGATTGATGCGGTCTACGCGCGCCGCGGCTGGACCCCCAACGGCGTGCCGACGCTGGAGACGCTCAAGAAGCTGGAGATTGACTTCCCGGAGGTGGTGGAGGTGGTGAAGGGGAAGCTGTAGGTGGACGAAAGACCAACGACGAACGACGAAGATCAAGCGCCAGACGCGTTCCAATGTGTCTGGCGCTTCGGCTTAAGCGCCTTGACAGGCTCCGGGCGTCGTCGTATACTGTGGATGGGCGAGGTATGAAAGGGAGATGCGCCGATGAGTGATTTTTATCGAGCTAAATTGAGCGAGCTAACGATGGAGTTCACGCGTTACCTGATCCAACATCCTGAATTCAGCGAGCGCATACCGGATGGCGCTCAGGTCGTGCTGTTGGATCGGCAGGATCCGGTATATAGCCTGCAGGCGATGGAATTCGCGCAGCGAACCAGGGCCACCGATGACCTGACCAACCGACCAGTGGTCTACGTCGAAGTCGGCGAATTGGCCCCCGTGCGTTCCCGGTTGCAGAAGGTGCGTGTCTTGAGCCTGGCGCCGGCCTATGCGGGCGTGTAAATGCCAATGCTGTCTGAACAAGAGCCGGGGCGAAATGTCGGTGAATTGAGCCGATTGGCAGCGCGTTTGTCCGCGTATGAACTGCAGTACGGTATGTCTTCAGACGAATTCCACCGCCGGTTCCGTGCGTCCGTAGCCCCCATAATCCAACGAAAAAGCTGTATGTGCCTCTATTGCTGAAGTAGATGCGTTCGCTATCGCGTGGCAGGCCAGACCCAGATTTCGGTTCGCGCCCTTGTCACGCTAGTGTCGGTAGCTTTGACAGGCCCAGGAGGCTGTCGTATACTGCGCATGGTGTCTACGCGGAATGGCTATGCCGACCGACAGGTCGGCACAGCCCCCTGTGCTTCCAGCTTGAAGAAAGCGCGCGTCTTGAACCTGACGCCGGCGTATGCGCTATGCACTACGCATCATGGAGGCAAGTATGTGCCTGGGGGTTCCCGGCAAGGTATTGAGCATCGAGCCGAATGCCGTGGGTGTGACGATGGGCAAGGTGAGCTTCGGCGGCGTGACGAAAGAAATCTGTCTGGCCTATACGCCCGAGGCGCAGATCGGCGACTACGTGATCGTCCACGCGGGCTTCGCGCTGAATAGGTTGGATGAGGCGGAAGCGCTGGAGGTGTTCGAGCTGCTGAAGGAGATGGGCGAGCGCGAGGCATGGCAAGGTGAAGCGAGCGCCTGACGGTGGACGAAGATCGCCGGGTATCTTCTCAATAGTACGGGGTGGACATGCGCTTCGTTGACGAATACCGCAATGAGGCGGACGCGCGCAAGTTTCTGACGGCCATCGAGCGGCTGGCGGTCCGCGAATGGACGATCATGGAGATTTGCGGCGGGCAGACGCACACGCTGATCAAGTCCGGCATTGATCGGCTGTTGCCGCAGCAGCTCACGCTAGTGCACGGGCCAGGTTGCCCGGTATGCGTGACGCCGCTGGAGCTGATTGATCGGGCGCTGGCGATCGCTCGCCGGCCCGAGGTGATCTTCACGTCGTTTGGCGACATGCTGCGCGTGCCTGGATCGGCGCGCCAGACCTTTGAGGTTTCTAAAACCTCAAAGGTCTCTCATGGCGCGCGCGATCTGTTGGGCGTGAAGGCGCAGGGCGACGACGTGCGCATGGTGTACTCGCCGCTGGACGCGGTGAAGCTGGCCCAGAAACACCCCGACCGGCAGGTCGTCTTCTTCGCAGTGGGCTTCGAGACCACCGCGCCCGGCAACGCGATGGCCGTCTGGCAGGCGAAACAACTCGGGTTGGCCAACTTCTCGATCCTGTGTTCGCATGTGCTCGTGCCGCCTGCAATGGAGGCGATCCTCGGTTCGGCCGACAACCAGGTGCAGGGTTTCCTGGCCGCGGGACACGTCTGCACGGTGATGGGCTATTGGGAGTATGAGCCGATCGCGGAGCGTCACCGCGTGCCCATCGTAGTCACTGGTTTCGAGCCGCTCGACCTGCTCCACGGCATCTACCTGGCGCTGGCAGCCCTGGAAGAGGGGCGTTGGGGTGTGGAGAACCAATATAGTCGCTCTGTCACGCGCGAGGGCAATCGCGCCGCACAGAAGCTGATCGGCGAGGTTTTCGAAGTGTGCGACCGTCAATGGCGCGGCATCGGGCTCATCCCGGCCAGCGGCTATCGGCTGCGGCCCGCGTACGCGGGTTTCGATGCTGAGCTGCGCTTCGGCGTGACCGACATGACCGCGCAGGAGTCGTCGCTCTGCATCGCCGGCCAGATCCTCCAGGGACTAAAGAAACCGCACCAATGCAGCGCCTTCGGCGTGCTCTGCCGGCCCGAACAGCCGCTCGGCGCGCCGATGGTGTCGAGCGAAGGCGCGTGCGCGGCGTATTACAGCTATGGGAGGATGGGAAACGTCAAGCGTGGCGCGTAGTGCGTGAACCCGCGCTAAATGCTCACGTTTCACGTTTCCTGGAAAGCCATCCAATGCATTCAGCTTTCTCACTTCAGTGTCCCATCCCCATCTCCGACTACCCGACGATCACCCTGGCGCATGGCGGCGGGGGAAAGCTTTCGCAGATGCTCGTCGAGCGCATGTTCGCGCCGGCCTTCGCCTGTCCCGAGCTGGAAATCCTCCACGACGGCGCGGCGCTGGATTTCGGATTGACGCACATAGATGAGCAATCTGCAATCTGCAATCTGCAATCTGCAACTCGTCTCGCCTTTTCCACCGACTCCTACGTCATCAGCCCGCGTTTCTTTCCAGGCGGCGACATCGGCTCGCTGGCCATCCACGGCACGGTCAACGACCTGGCGATGTGCGGCGGCCGGCCCCTCTACCTCTCGGCCGGCTTCATCCTGGAAGAGGGGCTGCCGATGGATGAGTTGTGGCGCATTGTGCAGTCCATGAGCGCCGCGGCCAAAGCGGCGGACGTGCGCGTCGTCACGGGCGATACGAAGGTGGTTGAGCGGGGCAAAGGGGATGGCATCTTCATCAACACGACCGGGGTGGGACTGATTCCGGCCGGCGTACAGATCGCGCCGACGCGCGCGCGACCCGGCGACATCGTGTTGGTCAACGGCCCGATCGGCGCCCACGGCATCGCGGTCATGTCGGTGCGGGAAGGGCTGGAGTTCGAGACGGCGATCGAAAGCGACTCAGCGCCGCTGCATACCCTGGCGGCCGACATCCTGGCCGCAGGAGGCGAGGCGGTCCACGTGCTGCGCGATCCCACACGCGGGGGTGTGGCGAGTGCGCTCAACGAGATCGCGGCCCGCGCTCGCGTCGGCATTCTGTTGGATGAAGCGCATATCCCGGTGCAAGAGGAGGTGCAGGCCGCGTGCGCCATCCTCGGCTTCGATCCGCTCTATGTGGCGAACGAAGGTAAGTGCCTGGCCATCGTAGGCCGGTCGGCCGCCGTGCCCGTCCTGGCAGCCATGCGAGCGCACCCTCTTGGCCAGCAGGCGGCCATCATCGGCGAGGTAGCCGACGGCCAACCTGGCAAAGTCTTCCTGCGCAGCCGCATTGGCGGGCTGCGCATGGTAGATATGCTCAGCGGCGAGCAATTGCCGCGTATCTGTTGAGAACACCCATGCCCGAACCTCTTCTCGTCCGCGATGTCATGCGCATCGGCGTGCCCACCTGCAAAGAGACGGATCCGCTGCACAAGGTCGCGGCGCTGCTGCTCGACCAGGCGACGACAGCCCTGATCGTGCTGGATGATGATGGCGACACCCGTGGGTGGATCAGCGAGACCCACCTGGCGCACGCGTACCAGCGCATCGCCCACACAATCGAGGGCGCCGAGTCTGCGGCCGCGTCGCACGGCCTGACCGCCGCTGACATCATGCACGAGAAAGTGGCCGAGTGTCCGTCGGACATCCCGGTGGCGGCGGCTGGCCAGCTCATGTCGGATATGGGCGTGGATCATCTGTTCATGTTGCATCATGCAGGCGGTCGTGCCTGGCCCGCATCGGTGCTCAGTCTGCGCGACCTGGTGCGCGTGCTGGCAGGGCCTGGGTTTTACCAGAATCAGGGCGCGGCCGCGCCGCGGCCGACGCCGCTGGATCTGTTCAGACAGCGATACGGATTGGCGAACCGGTAACGCTGCGCGCCGCGCCAGAGCCGATGCGCGCTATGGACGTTGCGGAGGGCGCTCCACTGTGCGGGAACTCATCATCAGCATCCTCGAACATCTGTCCCTGGCCACCGTCACTTCGGTGGGCGCTCTGGGAGTGCTCCTGCTGCCGGTGATCTTGCCGTGCCTGCTGTTAGGCTTCCTGGCCGGCCGCATCCGCCAGGCCGTGATGCCCTACGGCGTGCCGGGCATGGCGCTCTTCGGCTGGCTGGGCATTCCGCTGCACGAGTTCTTTCACACCTTGCCCCTCATTCTGACGGGGCAAGGCCCGCAGATCGGTCGAGTGGAGCTGGGCGACGTCAGGCCGCAAGGTTTCATGGGCATGGTGGCAGGATCAACCAGCAACTGGAATCCGCTCAAGACGATCGGGGCCTTCTTGTGCGACTATACGCCGTTGTTCGGCGGCGTCACGGTGATGGTCATCCTGACCCGGCTGCTGATTCCTAAGTTCACGTTCGATCTCGGCGCTGCGCCTGGGTTGCCCCTTTTCGATCACAGCGTCGTTTTCGCGCCCTCGCGCTATCTGCCGTTCATCGGCGATCTGGCCCGCTACGTGGTCAGCACTATCAGAGACCTGATCGGCCACATGGACTTCGCCGATCCGAGGACCTGGCTCTATCTGTATCTGGTCTTCTCGATCAGCCAACACATGACGCCGAGCTACCAGGATGTCAGGCTGAGCTGGTGGTCAGTGAGTCTGCTTTTGCTCATCCTGATCCTGCTCAACGCCGTGGTCCTGTTTTTCTCTTTTGATCCTTCGGCCGGCGTGCTGGCGCTGCTGGCCAGGCCGATGGCGGTGCTGGCCAGCCTGCTCTACTTTGGGCTGGCGCTGACGCTGATCGCCGCGCCGTTCGCTCTGCTCCTCTGGGTGCTGGCTGGTGGGCCTCACTGATCGCTCTCCCAATGCGTTGCGCAACTCGTCGCCCAGACCTGACAGTACTCATACATCTGGCAGGTCTGTCGCGTTATAATGCTGGCGCAGATGGGTGTATGGTCCTTACGCAATACGCACCACGTCAAGGAGGTTTTTTCATGCCAAACGTCGAAATCCCTGTTGAGAAGTGGATAGGCAGCATCCGGCCCATCACACTGGGCGCGACGACAGCCGAAGGCGGCACGCGCAGCCAAACCGTCACGATCGGCGGCGAGAAGACGCTGCCCTTCCTCGGCTTCGAGGGTAAGGCGCCCAATCGGCCGCGCATCGCCGTCGAAGTGCGCGCCACCAACCCGGCCGCCGATTGGCCGGCGCCGCTGGTCACCGCCTGGGGCGATGTCTTGGGCGACCTGGCCGCCTGGACCAGGGCCGCCGAAGGAACCGACGGCGATATCATTGTGCTGCAGCTCAGCGCCAATGATAACAACGGCCAGAAAATGACCGGCGCCAAGGCGCGGGCGGCCCTGCGCACTGTGCTCAAAACCACGGGGTTGCCGGTGATCGTCTTCGGCGTGGGTCAGGCCGAACTGGACAACGAGCTGTTGGTCGCGGCGGCCGAAGAGGGCGCGGGGGAACGGTTGGTGTTGGGGCCGTGCGAAGACAAGAACTACCGCACGATCGTCGCCGCAGCTCTCGCCAACGGTCACCTGGTCACTAGCCGCACCCCCATGGATGTGAACCTGTCCAAGCAGTTGACCGTTCTGATTCACGACATGGGCATGCCGCTGGAGCGCATCATCGTTGACCCGACGACGGGCGCGCTGGGCTATGGCATCGAGTACGGCTACAGCGTGATGGAGCGTCTGCGGGTCGCCGCCCTGCAAGGGGATGGCATGACGCAGCAGCCGATGATCGTCACTCCTGGCGAGGAGGCCTGGCGCACCAAAGAAGCACGCGCTGGCGAAGGGGTCCCCGTGGCTTGGGGCGATTGGGCTGCCCGTGCGGTCAATTGGGAAGCGATGACAGCCGCCACACTCGTCGAATCGGGCGCCAACATCGTCGTGATGCGGCACCCGGAGGCGGTGGGGCGGGTGAAGAAAATGATTGGGGAGTTGATGACGGCGTAACAAAGGAGACAAGGAGACAAGGAAACAAGGAAACAAGGGTCTTGTCTACCTGGCTACTTGTCTACTTCACTTACCCTAACGGAGGCATCACATGGCCCTTTCCGGTCTGGACATCTACAAGCTACTTCCCGGCGGTCAGAAACCGCCGCATCCCAAGGCAAACTGCAAGGAGTGTGGCTTTCCCACCTGTCTGGCGTTTGCGATGAAGCTGGCCGCCAAACAAGCTGAGTTGGCCGCGTGCAAATATGTGAGCGACGAAGCCAAGGCCAAGCTCTCGGCCGCAGCCGCGCCCCCCATCCGGCTGATCACCCTCAGCGCGGACGGCCGCAAGATCGAGGTGGGCAACGAGACGGTGCTCTTCCGGCACGAGAAGACTTTCTTCCACCCGGCCGCGATCATGGTTCGCGTGCCCGACACTCTTTCGGCCGCGGAGATCGCAAAGCTGGCGAAAGCAGCCGCCGACTACAAAGTGGACTACGTCGGCATGGCGTTACAGCTCGACGGCCTGGCCGTGGAGGCGGCGTCCGGCGATGCGAACCAATTCGCCGAAGCCGTGGCCGCGGTGCGCGGCGCCTGCGCCATGCCGCTGGTTCTGGTAACTGAGGACCCTGGTTTGATGGCGGCCGGCCTGGTCAAGACGGCCGGCGTCACGCCGCTCCTGTGCGCAGCCACGGCCGCCAACTGGGAAGCGATGGCGAAGCTGGCCAAGGAGGCCAAAGCGCCTCTGGCGGTGCGCGCCGATTCCATTGCGGGCCTGGCCGAGCTGACTGAAAAGTTGGTCGCAGCCGGGGTAGAGGATCTGGTGCTCGATCCGGCCGTGCGCAGCTTCAGCGGCTCACTGCAGACCGTGACTCAACTGCGCCGCCTGGCCCTAAAGAAGAACTACCGGCCGGTCGGCTATCCGCTCATCACCTTCCCCTACCTGGGCATCTCTGACCCGGCGCTGGAGGAGTTGCTGGCAGGCCAGCAGGTCGCGAAGTATGCGGGCTTCGTGGTCTTGAGCAAATTCGATCCCGCGATGATCTACCCGCTGCTGGTGCTGCGCGCCAACCTCTTCACCGACCCGCAGAAGCCGATCCAGGTGGAGCCGGGCGTCTACCCGATCAACAGGCCCACCGCGGACGCGCCGGTGATGGTCACAACCAACTTCTCCATCACCTACTTCGCGGTAGCTAACGAGGTCGAGAGCAGCGGCCTCCCGGGTTGGCTGCTGGTGGCCGACGCCGAAGGGATGAGCGTGCTGACCGCCTGGGCCGCGGGCAAGTTCGATGCTGAGAAGATCGCCAAGACGGTGAAAAACACCGGCATCGCGGAGAAGGTCAGCCATCGCAAGGTCGTCATTCCCGGCCACGTGGCGGTGCTGATGGGCGAGCTCGAGGAGGAATTGCCCGGCTGGCAGATCAAGGTGGGGCCGCGCGAGGCGGTGGATCTGCCGCGGTATTTGAAGACGGCGTGGTGAGACGGTAGCTGGATGCTGGAAGCTAGAAGCTGGGGATTGGGAATTAGGTATTTGCACCCAGTATCCAGATTTTGGCTTCCAGCTTCCAGGATGGCACGACTCGGCGTGAAACCGCTCCTGAGGCGGAGTGGGATGATGAACGAGGCAATGAGGAAGCCTCTTTCGGGATCGAGTTCACCGATTGGGCCGAATGGCTGGGCATGGAGATTGATCCCCAAACGGCAGACCGCTACCCTGAGTTGGCGATCATCGGACACTGCCTGTGGGAAATGACCTTCGTCGGTATCTTCTCAATAACAGGAGTTACGCAGTGCCGTGCGGAGTAGCCACGAATTGCACGAATTTCACGAATTCAGCCGCCTGGTCAACCCATTTTCGTGTCAATTCGTGTCATTCGTGGCTGGTTTTCGGCGCCACTGCGTA
>VGOD01000234.1 GCA_016876015.1 Chloroflexota bacterium | reverse complement strand
GCCGCGTGAGCTTCACCCACTCGCGCACGCGCGTCGGATCGCCTTGCACCGTCTCGACATCCTTGAGCGTGATGTCGGTGTGACACGCCTTGCACGCGCCCAGATCGCGGCGCAGGATCGCGAGGATGCGGTCAGGGTCGAAACCGTAGCCCACCATGTCGGCCGGGCTGGGGCGATAGGAGAGCACGTAATCCGTCCCGATTTGCTCGGCGCACCTGGCCGCGTCGGCGAAGGGGGAGACGCCGATCCGGCGCAGGTTTGGGATCTGGCGCAGGATGCCGATCTTCTTGGTCAGGTCTTCGCAGCAGCCGTAGGCGACCAGCCCGAACTCCTTCAGGATCGGGATCTGATATTGCAGGAGGAATTCGTCATGCTTCTTCGGGCCGACCAGCGCGAACTCCTGCGCGGCCATGTAGCCCCAAAGCTGCTTGCGCTTGATCCCGTTGACATTGGCGGCCGGGTCGGGCAACTCCTCGGCGTAGAACATCGCCTGGTTCTGATGCGCGGAGAGGCTCCAATCGCCCACGGCTTCGGCCTGCGCGTGCGTCCGCAGGATGCCATCCCGCATGAAGCCGGCCAGCCGGTGCAGCCACGCGGGCCGGTCGCTCATGTCGAGCATGAAGTTCTCGATCCCGCGCAGATGCCCCAGGTCGGTGGAGATGTCGCCGGTCCACATGCGATAGGCCGGGCCGCGATCAATGTTGATCGTGATGATGTCGCCGAGCGCGTCGTGCAGCCGGCTGGCGTTGCGGGCCGTAGCCTCTTCGTCAATCTCGTGCCACGGCGGCCGCAGCTTCTCGATGTCGGCCTCGGTCTTGAGCGGATAATCCACCTTGTACGACCCGCCCTCGTCGCTCGTGCGATGCCGCGCGCCGCTGACGCCCCAACCGCTGCACCGGTAGGTCGCGTGGAGCGTCACCCACGGCTCGAAGATCGAGTCGTCGCCCAGGCTGTCCCAATAGAGCTGATAGCGGAAGAAGTTTTCGAAGTGACGAAAGAACGGATCCTGGCAGACAAGCTCGGATTCCGGCAGCTCCTTCCACGCGAACGCGCGGGTGTAGATCAGCGGCCGCGTCCACTTTAAGCTGTTATGTCTACGCCACAGGTCGCGGCGCGCGTCCATTTCGGGCCGGCCGCACACTTCCCCGTAGCGCGCCGCCAGGTCGCGGAGGATGGTTTGATCGGTGTGTGTCATGGCAGCTCCGTTGATAAAGCTGATGGTGTGTTGGAAGCGCGAAGTGTTTGGATCACGAAGACACGAAGAACCGCGAAGACGCGAAGCGCGAAGGCTCCTACCGCGATGGACATCTTCGTGGACTTCGCGCTTCGTGTCCTTCGTGCGCCTTCGCGACTTCGTGCTCCAAACGCCCCTCGCTACACCCCTTTCATCTCTGCAACCGCGATCCCATGCTCTCCCGCCACCGCGTAGAGAAGATAGACGCGGCCGTCCTCCTCGAAGATGGCGGGATCGCGCAACTGGCGCGACCGCTCCAGGATCAGGCCGCGCTGGGACGGCGCCAGCGGCAGGTCAGTGCCCTCCCAGGCCAGCTCCGGCTGGAGCAGTGTGATCGACTCGGTCGTCTGCCACGCCGTCCAATCGGGCCGCAAGTCAATCGTACACGTCAGGATGCGCTCCGGACAATCGCCGGCATTGCTCCAGAAGACGTGCAGGGTGTGATCGTGCCGGAGCACGGCGCTGTGGCGCATCTCCGGCGTGAAGAGCCGCGGCCCCGGCGCGAACCCGGTCAGCGGGTCGCGTGAGCGGCGGAACTGGCCGGGCATTTCGAGCGTGTAGAACCAGCCATCGTACTCGAACACACGCCAATACGATGCGCCGAGATGCTCCGACTGCGGCATGAAGTGGAGGCCGTCGGTCGAGGTCGCGACGCACGTCACCTGGCTGGGTTCGCCCGCGACGCAACAGCCGTGGAAATACATGCGGATGCGCCGCCCGGCATCGTCCACGTGAACATCGGGCGACGCGATGTGCCGCGGGAAGCTGGTCTGCGCCAGGCTGAGCGTGCCCGGCTCGTGGGTGCGCCACGGCCCGGCCAGCGCGTCGGCGTAGGCCAGCCGGATGTAGGTCCCGTCGTGCGCGGCGAAGTAGAGGTAGTACTTGCCGAGCGGCTGCGCGATCCAGGCCGGCGCGCGGATCAGCGCCGGGCCGTTGATGTTCGCGCCCATCCGACCGTCCATGTGCGGGACGATGATGGGGTTGGTGGGGAGGCGGTGGGCGTGCATCAGATCAGCGCCACCCCGGCCTGCTCCGCCGCGGCGTGCAACAGCGCCGCGCTCGCCCGCGCCTCCTCCGGCGTGGCGACGTGCTCCAAGATGATCCAGCTATCAGCAGGCACGTGCGGCGCGGCCAGGCGCAGCACCTCGGCCCAGTCGGTCGGCCCGTTGCCCAGCGGCGCCAGCCCGGCGTGGATGTGGAATCCCTCGGCCAACGCGATCTCTTTGATATGCACCAGGCCGTAGTGGCCGGCCAGCCCCGCGCACGTGCGGCGGATCGTGGCGGCCGGATTCCACAGGTCGGCGTAGTCGTACAGGCTGGTGACATCCAGGTTGGCGCACAGGGCCGGCGAACGGACGCGCTCCCACAGCGCCACGAACCGCTCGGCCGAGCAGATGGCGGTCTTGAGATACGGCTCGATGCTCAGCCGGACGCCGTGCTGCTCGGCCAGCGCCAGCAGCGGCGCCAGCCCGGCCGCGATCTCGTCCAGCGCAGCATCGGTGAAGTTGCGCGCATCCCCCGCACCAAACCCGGACGGGTGATAGTTCCCGCCGCAGATCACGATGTAGGGGCAGCCGGTCGCCGCGGCCAGCGGGATCGCCGCCGCCAGGATCGCCTGCTGCCGGGCCTGCTTCGCCGTGTCGGTCGAGAGCACGTTGAACCCGAACGCGCCGATCTGACACACGTGCAGGCCGCGCGCGCAGCGGCGCGAGGGTCGCGTCCACGCCATCGCGCACGAGCGCCTCTGCCGAGATCGGCGCGCCGCGAATGCCCAGCTCGACCGCCAGGTCGAGGGTGTGGCTGCCAGCTTCGAGACCTAATCGCATATGACCTCCAAGATTACAGCATCACCTTCCGCCCCGTGCGCGCCGACTCGTAGACCGCCATCGCCAGCGCGACCGTGCGCACGCCGTCCTCGACGCCGACCGACGGCTGGCGGCCCTCCCGGATGCACTCGAAGAAGTGGCGGAAGGCGTAGGTGTAGCGCGTCCGGCCCTCCAGCTCGGCGGGCAGCAGCAGCGAGCGCACGTCGTCCCGGTCGCGCAGCGTCCAGCTCACCCGCTCCCAGATATGATCGCGGCCGAGCAGCTTGGCCTGGCCGTGCTGCGTCGTGACATCCAGCCGGGGATATTCCCGGAACCCCTTTGCGCCGGTCGCGCCGACCGTCAGCGCGGCCAGGCCGCCGGCCGCATAGCGCACCGAGATCGCCGCTGCATCCTCCGACGGGCTGCCGGTGAAGTTCGCCGCCTCCGCGGTCACGCTGACCGGCTGGCCCAGCAGGTAGTTCACCGCATCGAACAGGTGGCACGAGTTCTCGTTGAAGAAGCCGTTGCCGTCGGCCGGATCCCACAGCCAGAAGCCCGGCGGCGGCAGCCAGCCGAAGACGTACTCGGCATTGAGCAGCCATGCCGGGCCAAGCTCGCCATCCAGCAGTTCGCGCAGCCGGACGATGGCAGGCAGGAAGCGGAAGCTGAACGCGGTCATCACCCGCGCATCCAGCCGGCGGCAGAGGCCGGCCAACTGCTGCGCGTGCGCGTTGTCGGTGGCCCACGGCTTCTCGATGAAGAGGGCGATCCCCCGCCGCGCCGCGTGCTCGATCAGCGGCGCGCGCCAGCGTGGCGAGACGCACAGGCTGATGGCGTCGAGTTGCTCACGCTCCATCATCTCGATGCCGTCCGTATACGACTGGCAGCCGAAGCGCGCCGCGTAGGCAGCCAACCCGTCGGGCGCGTTGCCCGGCGCCCGGTCGGCAATCGCCACGAGCTGCGCCTCTGGCATGGCTGCCAGCGTGCGCACGTGCCACTGCCCGAACCGCAGCCCGACCACACCGATGCGAATTTTATCCATGTGAGCATCTCGCGCATGATCAGTCATTGCGAGGAGCGTCGTATGCGACGAAGCAATCTCCATCGTGAAGCTGGGGATTGCTTCGGGCCACACACCAGCCCTCGCAATGACAAAGGTTCATCCTGTCAAAGTCGTCGTCATCTCGTATCGTTTGCCCGTGCGCGCTGAGACGACCGCGCCGTACATCATCTCGGTGATGTGGCGGCCCCACTCGACGTTGACGATCGGGTCGCGATCCTGGAGGATGCAGTCAATCAGGTGTTGCGTCGAAGCGTGATAGTAGTTGAACCCACCGAAGGTCGGCTTGGGCCACGGCGTCTTGCTCGGATCGCCCGTCACCGGGATGCGATACCAGCCGTCGGCGTCCACATGGGGCAGCAGATCGCGGCGGCTGGAAATGATCGAGGCGAAGTGGCCGCCGCCCATGAAGAGGTTGCCCGCCGATCCGTAGATGTGCAGCCCGCCCAGGAAGCCCTTCGGCACGGGGTGGAACGGCCGGCCCGCGTGGAACACCCCCGTCCAACCGTTCGCCATTTCGTAGAGGCTGAAGACGTTATCGGGCGCGCCCGTGCGGATGTGCTCGGTCTTCGGCAGATCGAGCACCACGTCCCAATAGTTGGCCTGATCGGGATCGGTGACGCCAGCCAGGAACTCGTTGTACTTCTCCTCCGGGACGAGATAGCGGTCGGGCACGGAGATCGTCGAGCTGCCCATCACGCTCTTGCACGGGCCGAGCAGCGTGACGATCTGGCTGGGCGCGTAGGGGAAATCGAACAGGATGCCGCCGGAATCCTCGGTGTAGAACGCGCCCGCGCCATATGGGTTGCCGCCGAGGGACGCGTGATAGGTTGTCGCCGCGCCGGGGATCAAGGTGAACCAGTACGGCGCGCCGAGCACCCCCTGCCGGATCAACTCCATCACCGGGCCATAGGCCGGCTCCAGCGGCGAGTTCTGGCTCGGCTCGATCAGCGTCTTGACGCCGGCCCGCCGCACCGCTGCCGTGATCTTGTTGGCCTCATCGAGCGTCAGCGCCATCGGCTTCTGGAGCAGCACGTGCTTGCCGGTCTCGACCGCGGCCAGGGTGAACGGCACGTGCGTGCCCGGCCCGGTGAGGATGAACACGGCGTCGAGATCTGCCCGCCGGATCATCTCGTAGTAGTCGCGGTATTGTTCCCGCGCGCCGAAAAGCCGCACGCACGCGGCCGTCCGCCCCTCGTAGATATCGCAGACCGCAGTGATCTCGGCCTCCGGCATCCGCATCAGATAGGGCAGATAATACGCTGTGGCGACCACGCCGCAGCCGACGATGCCGACTTTCACTTTGCGTTGTGTCATCACTGCTTTGTCGCCTTTCTTCCAGATGTCAAGAACGTCGAAATCCTCTTTACGCGGCTTGCCATCGCTCGCGAAAAGTCAGATTTGCGCAAGGGCTACGCGATCCCGGTGGAGGAGCCGTAACCGGGAGAGGCTGACTGCCGGTTGGCCCGCGCAATGAGGCCGAGCGCCGGAGTCAGCAGTGCACCAGAGAAGGTAAGCGCCACCGGGATCGAGATCGTCTTGGCGAGCCAACCGACCGCAGGGCCGCCCGCGACCTGGCCCAGGGCGTCCACCTGACCTGCGAGCGAGAGGATGGTGGCGCGCACATCCGAATCGAGCCGCTGATTGACCCAGGCTGTGGTGAGCGGGCCGACGACGTTCCGCAGCGCCGAGAGCAGCAGATAGGCGGCCAGCGCCAGCCACAACAGCGGCGTCCAGGCGAAAATGAACAGGCACGCCACGATCCCGACCGTGAGGCCCTGCATCCAGCGGCCAATGGTGGCCGGTCGCCCCACATCCAGCCGTCGCGCTACCCATCCGCTGGCCGCCATCGAGACGAGCAGGCTGGCTGCCCGCAAGATGGCGAAGAACGCGACCTCATTCTGGGCGAAGAACGGCAGGCTGAATTGGTCAAGCAGGTGCTTGACCCACAGCCGGTCGAAACCCTCGCTGTATAGCCCATAGAACAGGCCTACGCCGAGGATGGAGATCAGCGCCGGCCGGCTGCGCACGGTCTGCGCGCCCTTGCGCAGGGTGGCCGCCAAATGCTGCCAGGTATTGCGATCCTCCGGCCGCGTGGCATGGAAGCCACGCTCAGTCATGAATGCGACCAGGAACAGCGCCAGCACCAGTCGTCCCACGCCGCTGACGACGATCATCCCGCCGAGCGACAGCAATGCGCCGGCTCCGACGGCGATCACCAGCCCGGCCAGTGAGCCGATCAGCTCGATGCGGTTCCCAGTGAAGAAAGCCCGGTTGGCGCCCTCCTCGCCGATCTCGTCGGAAAGCCATGCCTCGGTTGCGCCGCTGGTGAAGGTGTAGCCCGCGCCCCAAAGCGTCTGAGCCATCAGGATGGGCAGAAAGGCCGGAAAGGATCCTTCAACCAGGAAGCCAACCCCCATCAGCGCGTGGCCGATGATGATAGACAGCCGGCGGGAATAGACATCGGCCACGACGCCGGTCGGAACCTCGCAGACCAGAACCGTCGCTTCGAGCAGCGTGCCCACCAGCACCAGTTGCAGTGGATTCAGTCTGGCAGTCTGCACCTCATAAAGCGCCATGGCCGTGAAGGCCAGGGAGAACAGCGCCGAGGAGATGAAGAGCAGCGCATAGTAGAGCCGGCGGGGCGAAAGAGGTCCCACTCGATCAGTTCCACGCTGCGTGGTCTGCGCGCACGAGGAAACCGTGCTCCGCCGCCGCGCGCCGGAACCACGGCTCATCGAGGGTCAGGCCGAAACCTGGCAGGCGCGGCACATAGACGCGACCATCCTCGACGCGATAGGCGGACGTATCGAGGGCCGGCGTCTGGGCTTCATCCCACTCCACAAAAGTGAACCGCTGGCATACCGCGGCCAGGTGCGCCGCGACGTAGTTGCCGTAGAGCCGGCCATAGTGGTGCGGCGCCGACCGCACGCCCCAGCCGTCGAGTTGGCGCGCCAACGCCAGCCAGGGGGTGAAGCCGTAGCCGAACACATCGTACTGGACGACATCAATCAGCCCATCCTGCGCCCAGGTCAGCAGCGAGGGGGACGCCTGGCCTTCGCCGTCGGCGATCAGCACAGCGAGGCGCTGATCGGCCAGCCAGCTTTTGAGATCGGCATAAAGCACCGCGTCCTCGTGGAACGCCTCCTCCAGCCAGAAGACGCGACAGTCGGCCGTCTCCGCCAGCACCCGCTTCGCCAGGTTCAGGTTGTAGCCGTTGTTGGCGTCGAGCATGATCTGCGCGTCGGCGCCGACGGCCTGGCGCACGGCCCGCACGATCGCGATGTCGCGCTGCGTGCCTGCTTCCAACGGCAGATGGCGCGCCCCGCGGCCCACCTTGATCTTGAAATGGCGATGCCCGCGGGCGTAGCCCTCCCGCGCCTCCTGTGCCAGGAGATCGGCCGCGGCTGCGTTGTCGGCCAGGTGCAGATCGTCGAAGTAGAGCGAGGTGTCGTAGCACGGCATGGCGAATGGTTCGACAACCGCTCGGCCCGCGGCGGCAGCCAGCAGCGCATAGACGGGCAGGTCGCGGCGCTTGCCGATCAGATCCCACAGCGGGTAGTCGAACGCCCGGCCAGCAACGGTGGCGCCGCTCTCCTCCGAAAGAAGCTCGGCGAGCGGCCGGCCGAGCAACGCCTCCGCCTGTTCGCGACCTGCCTGGCAGAAACCGAATCCGGCGCTGCCATCGTCGGCGGTCAGCCGGGCGAAGGGGACGCGCACGGTGAGACCGTGATCGCCGAGCCGGGCGTTGCTGCCTGCATGGCGCGGGCGGCGGCCCTCAAGCTCGGCCCATTCGACAGAAACAATGCGTACCTGGTAGGACATGCGACTATGGCCTTTCTACCCACTTGGTCAGCGCAGCGGCGGGCGCAAACCGCGCTGAACCGCCACATTGAACGCCTGCGCTTTGCGCACCAGGCCCCGCCGATAGGTTTGCATCAGCGTATCAAGTTGGCCGATCTCGGCGCCGCTCAGCGCGCCCTCCCGATTGCGCGCCAGAAGCCGGCGGAGTTCAACCTGCTGCGCCGGCTCGAGTTGCAGATCACATAGAGCAAGAACCTGATCATCCGGCAGATGTTCCACCGAAGGATCAATGACGTTACGATTATCCATTTTGCCTGCTGACGGCCCGCTTGCTGCAA
>VGOD01000233.1 GCA_016876015.1 Chloroflexota bacterium | reverse complement strand
ACACCCAGCCCACGATACATCTCCAGGTGGCGCACTGCGATGGCGCTCCACTGGAACTGGCGAGAAAGAGCGAGCGCCCCGCGTCGCACCTGGTTGCGCAGCGCCTCATCGGTCATCACGCGGATCACGGCTCCGGTCGTTTCGGCCGGATCGTCGCGGGGTACGAGCAGCGCGCTCTCGCCGTCGCGCAACGTGGGAAACGGCGCCGCGACGTCTGGGAGCGTCCCCGTGGTCCGTGTGGTGACGATCGCCAGGCCGTGCGCCAGGGCCGCCATCAGGCTGCCGTGGCGGAGCGATGCGCCCTCGCGATATGGCAAAACCATGCAGTCGGTCGCCAGGAGGTTTGCCGAGACCTGATCGGAGGCTGTGAAGCCGGTCCACCTGACGCGATCGGCCAGGCCCAGCTCGCCGATCAGCTTCTCGATGTGCGCCAGATAGGCTGCGTTCGTGGGATCGCTGGCGCCCACCTGCCCGCCGACCATTAACAGTCGCACAGGATGTCCGGCGCGCGCCAGGGCGTCCACGCTGCGGATCAGGGTCTCGCCGCCCTTGCCGAGATTGAGAAAGCCGAAGTAGCCGAGCAGCCAATCGTCGGGCCCCGCACCCCAACGCGCGCGCTGCTGGTCGCGATCGAACCCGGCGGGCGGCTGATTCTCGATGTTGCTGCCGATCGGGATGGCGCGGAGCCGCGCGGCCAGGCCCCGGCGGATCAGACGGAGCCAATCCACGGGGTTTGTGATCACACACCCATCGCTGCTGCGCGCGAGCGCCAGAACGGTCTGCCACCGAAACGGACCGGCTTTCGGGAACAGATAGGGGAAGCGCAGATCGTGAAAGGTCGTGACGACGCGGGGTCTCTTGAGCGCCAGGCGCAGTCGCCAGGGCAGGTAGTTGACGGCCGCGTGCAGGGCATAGGCGGCCGACTGGTATTGGATATGCACGACATCAGGGCGCACTTCCCGCGTCGCCGCCGAGACATAGTTCCACAGCCGCCAGCCCGTTTGCTCCATCACCGGATGGACCACAGGCTCGTAGGCCGCTGTGGGCGTGCGCAGATGATCGCCGCCGGCGTTGACGTGCGTCAGCACGTGAACTCGCACGTCCTGCGCGCCGAGCGCCTGGCTCAATTGCCGCGTGTAGTCGCCTACACCGCCCTGCATGGCAGGGTATTCGCCGGTTACGAACAGAACACGCATGAGGCACCTCTGGTAGTAGACAGGGAAACAAGGCATCCCAGCCTTGTCTACTTGTCTGCCCTGGAACGCAACCCTGTCTGTAGCAACTGTCTGTACGCCGCCATTCGCTCACCGCGCAGCGACCGCCGGGAGCCCAATAGCCATTTGACGGCCTCGAAGACCCATTCTAGCGCAAAAGCCGCCAACAGGAAAATGCGCAGCGTCTGGGCTGCGAGCAGGCCATGGAACTTGCGGAAGTAGCGCACCTTGCTCGTCTGAAAGCGGATGTGCCGGGCTGCGACGACCTGCTCGCTGGACCTGCCTTCGTGGTGAATGATCTGCGCGGTGGGCAGATAGACCACGCGCCAGCCCACCTGCTTCACTCGCCGGCACCAATCGAGCTCTTCGGAGTACATGAAGTATCCTTCATCGAAGCCGCCCACCTGGTCCAGCACGGTGCGCCGCGTGCACAGGGCGGCCCCCACGAGCCAATCTACGTCCTCGATTGCGGCGACCTCGCCGGCCTGGTGATCCTCCATGCGATACCAGCGCGCCCAGGGGTTGTTGGGCCAATGCCAGGCGAGCGGCGTGCTCTCGCAGAGCGCCGTGACGAAGGTCGGAAAACGCCGCCGCGACGACTGCGGCGAGCCATCGCCATAACGCAATTGCGGGCCGACCACGCCAACGTCAGGGTGCGCCTCCATGAACTCCACCATCGTCGCCAGCGCGTCGCCGATCACGGTCGTATCGGGGTTCAAGAAGAGCACGTAGCGGCCCTGGCTGGCTGCGATGCCCTGGTTATTCGCGGCCGTGAAACCCCGATTCTCCCTATTGGCGATCAGCTTCACCCGGGGAAACTCGACCGCCACCCGCGCCGCGCTGCCATCGGCAGAAGCATTGTCCACAACGATAACTTCAGTTGTCAGTTCACCGTTATCAGTTTTCGGTTTCGCAGTCGCTGGGGACTGAGGACTGACAACTGAGGACTGAGGACTGACAACTGAGGACTGACAACTGAAAACTGACCACAGGCACGCGGCCAACAACTCGCGCACATTCCAGCTGACGATAATGACGGAGAGATCGAGCGAACGGTTATCCGACATGGGAAGAAATCAGCAAGTCAACAAGTCAGCAGATGAAACACGACAGCCGAAATGCGATGGAAGCGCCTTCACCGTGTCACCCCGTCACGCCCCCCGTGCGACGGTGTACTCGGCGAGTTCGGTCAGCGCGGCGCGATACGGGTTTGCGGGCAGCGCCTCCAGGTTAGCCTGGGCTTGTTCACAGAATTCCTGCGCTTCTGTGTACGCCGCCTCGATCGCGCCGGATGCGCGCACCAATGCGATGATCTCGCCGAGGCCGTCGTTTGCGCCAGATGACCGGCCGGGCAACGATAGAGCTGTGTCGAGTCGGGACACGATGGGGGCCGGGTCAGGCTGGCTCTGCAGGAAGTAGAAGAAGGGCAACGTCACGATGCCCTGCCGCAGGTCGCCGCCCACAGGTTTGCCCAGCGTATCCTCATCCGCGGTGTAGTCCAGGATGTCATCCACGATCTGAAACGCCATGCCCAGGTGGTAGCCATAGTCGTAGAGCGCCTGTTCCTGCGCCGCGGTCGCATGACCCAGGATGGCTCCAGAACGAGCCGAGGAGGCGAACAACGACGCGGTCTTGGCGAAAATGCGAGGGTAATAGCTTTCCTTCGACTGGCGCCACTGCCGGCTAGAGAAGAGTTGACGCAGCTCTCCCTCACAGATGGTGCGCAACGTCTCGGCGAAAAGCTGCACCACGCGGACGTTTTCCGTCTCGGCGGCGAAGCCGGCGGCCCTGGCAAACAGATAGTCGCCGGCGAGCACGGTGGCGCCTTTGTTCCATTGCGCATTCAACGTGGTGATGCCGCGGCGTGTAAGCGCGCCGTCAATCAGATCGTCGTGCACCAGGGTGGCGTTGTGCAGCATCTCGACCGCGGCGGCCGCCGCGATGGCCTTTTCCGACGCGCGGTCGGCCAAGAGGCCATAGGCCGCCAACGCCAACGCAGGCCGCAGACGCTTGCCGCCGCTGTTGAGCAGATTGAGAAACGCCTCGGCCAATGGCGCGTAGGCGCCTGCGCCAATCGAGCGCATCTTCACTTCGACCCGTTGGAGGTCGTCGTATACCAGGTCGAGAAGGGCCAACTTCTGGGTCATCAGTTCCCTGAGTTGATAGGATCAAGCCATGCTATGGAGAAACGCGGTCACGGCCCGCAACGAAGATGCGTCGAGCGCGATGTCGGCCAGACGACGCAATTGGCTCGCTGGCAAGGTGCGCACGTAGGCAATCAGTTCCGGCCGCAACGCCCCAAAGCGGCGTGAGAGGATGTGCAGAAGCAGGTCTTTCTGGCCCTGTTCTATTCCTTGCTCGATGCCTTGTCTGAGCCCTTGCTGGATGCCCTGCTCAGCTCCTTCTTTGATGATCTCGTTATACCAGGGCGACTCGCGCAATACAGTCATGTCCCACCTCATCGTGCCTCGCACCATGTCTGCATCCAGGACAAAGCTGGCGAAGAACGCTAACAACGGCTCCAGATCGGCGGTCTTGTCGTCAGCGCGCAACTGGTTGACGGCCTTGCCTAGCAAAAGCGCATCCTGACCCCCGCGCAGGATCGGGAGGAGCGGCAACAGCGGCGTCAGGCCCTGTTCGAAGACTAGGGCAGCCTCTATCTCCCACAGGTCGATCACCCGGAAATCCTGGTGGGCGACGATGCCCATGAACTCCGCATGGTAGAAACTGGCAATCGCTGTGTCTTGCGCGGGCGGCAGGACGTTGACCACCACTGGATAGACGGGCAAGTGAAAACGCTCCTCGGCCAACACGACGCAGGCGCGGGCGTGCTGCGCCATGCGTCTATCGGGCCGCAATTGGATCGCGTTGGCGACGAGAAAAGCACCCTGCATTAGCGATTGGACCTTAATCAGCACGTCGTTGGGCCGCGCGCCCCACTGCTTGCCGGCCAGCAGGTCGCTCGCCTGAGCCAGGTTGTCTCCTGTCAACCAGCGCGCCCAGGCGGTCGGCGCCAGGCCGACCAGCCGCCTGGCGCTGAGGTCAACGAACTTCGCCAAGGTTGGCGCCCTCACGCGTGATACCAAAGCAACTTAGCGCCGTCGTACTCGTCTGCACTGTTATCTCCTCAACAGGCATATGATACAGCCCGGCCAGCGCCTGCGCAATCAGCGGCACATAGGCCGGCTCGTTGCGTTGGCCGCGATGCGGATGCGGCGCCAGATAGGGCGCGTCTGTTTCTAACAGCAATCGATCGCGGCGCAGACTCGGCGCCAGGGCGCGCAGCCGCCGCGCATTCTGAAACGTGACCGGTCCACCCAGGCCGAGCGCCAGCCCAAGATCGTAGGCTCGCCATGCCTCGGTCAAATCGCCCGAAAACGCGTGCCAGACGCCGATTATCGCGCCGGTCGGACGCTGCTTCCGTATCATAGGTCCCAGTTGTGCGATTTCCGATAGGAGATCGGTCGTGCACGCGCGATCTTCTGGCGCGGCATTGCGACTGTGCAGGATCGCAGGCAGGCCCAACTCCGCGGCCAGAGCCAGTTGCGCGGTCAATACCTGCTTCTGGCGACCGGGAGGAACCTTGCGCCAGTAATAATCCAGCCCAATCTCGCCGATGGCCACGACCTTCGGATGCTGCGCCAGTCGTCTGAGTGCGCCCACCGTCCCATCGTCGAAATCGGCGCAGTCGTTCGGGTGAACGCCCACCGCTGCATAGACGTTCGGGTGCTGATCGGCCAACGCCAGCACCCGCCGGCACGAACCCAGATCAATAGCCGGGACGATGATGATCCGCACGCCGGCGGCCGCGGCTCGCTCGATCACCGCCGCGCGGTCAGCGTCGAACTGGTGCAGGTCGAGGTGGCCGTGGGTGTCGCAGTAGTACACGCAGCGCTCCCGTCACCATGTCACGCAATCCCAGCCAGTTGCAACCCGTCTTGCAGTATCGCCGACACCTTCTCCTCGTGCATCGTCTCGCAGTAGACGCGAATCAGCGGCTCGGTGCCAGAGAAGCGGATGAGCAGCCAGCCGCCATCCTCCATGACGAATTTGTAGCCGTCCACTGTAACCTTTTCGGTCACCTGCAGGTCAGCTACGGTCGCCGGCAGAGCGGCGTCCAGGCGGACTCTGGCCGCTTGTTTGACAGCATTGTCCTTGACGCGCGTGTCAATGCGGTCGTAGTAGTGCGGGCCACCCACCAGGCCGAAGAGCATCTTCAGCAGCTCGGTTGGTTTCTTGCCGGTGCGATGCATCAGATCGAGCAGGTAGAGGTTGGCCAGGATGCCGTCGCGTTCTGGCACGTGACCGCGGAACGCATAGCCGCCGCTTTCCTCGCCGCCGATCAGCCCGGCGTGCTCCAGCATGGCCGGCGCCACATACTTGAAGCCAACGCCGGTGCTGACTACCGGCACGCCGTATCGCTGGCCGAGTTTGTTCAGCATCGAGGTGGTGCTGATCGTCTTGACGATTGTGCCGCGCTCCCCGCGCACTTCGAGCAGGTACATCGCCAGCAAGCCGTAGACGCGCAATTGATCTACAAACGCGGCGTTCTCATCGCCAAAGCCGCAGCGGTCAGCGTCGCCGTCCAGAATGCAAACGACATCGGCCCCGATCTCGCGGGCTTTGGCCAGGCCAGCATCCACGTTGGGCGGGATCGGCTCTGGTCGCTGCATATCGGGGAAGATGGGGTTGCGTTCGGCGTGATACTCCACGACCCGCGTCTTGCCGCCCGCGATGAAGCGCGAGAGATAGCCCGCGCCGTTGCCCCACATGTTATCTACCAGGATGGTGAAACCGGCCTCCTTGATCGCCGCTACGTCTACCAATGATCGAATGCGGGACTCGTAGGCGATTGCAGGATCATAGGGGGCGATCAGCCCCGCCCTGGTTGCAGTGTCGAAGTTCATGCGGCGGACGCCGGACATGCTGGGCGGGATGAGCGCCTCGATCGCCTTCAGTCCTGCCGGGTCAATGGCGCCGCCGTTCGAATCGCGCACCTTGAAACCGTTGTCTTCGGGCGGGTTGTGGCTGGCGGTGATGTTGATGGCGCCCAGAGCGTTCCGCTCAGTGACGCCGAAACTGATGACGGGCGTAGGCACACCGCTGCCGCAGAAATGAACGAAGATGCCGTTGGCGGCCATCACCTCGGCCGCAGCCGCCGCAAAGTGCTCCGTCTGGAAGCGCCGATCGCCGCCGATGACCACACCACGGCCGAGCTCATTCCCGCCGGCGCTCTTCAGATAGGCGGCGAAACCCTGTGCGCAGCGCCGCACGTTGTCGAAGGTATAGTCCTCGGCCATGCGCGCGCGCCAGCCGTCGGTACCGAAGATGATGTCGGACACAGCCTGAACTCCTATTGCTCAACTTGAATGGTCTCTCAATCGTGCTCTGGTTTGTTCCGCCAACGTCCAGCGTGGGCGGCCATCCACAACTGGCGCACGCTTGCGAGCGCCAGTTGCCGTTCCCCTTCATCCAACATCAGTCCCAGGCGATCCCACCAGATCGCGTTCACTTCCTCGCTATGCAGTATTTCAGCCAGATCGGCCAGGCGCTCTTCGAGTAACGCCTTGAGACCGGCTCCCCCTGCCTGCTTCCAGAAACGTCCCGTATCCATCTGGCCGGCGTGCTGCAGGAGCAGCGCTACCACGTCCACCACATCGTTATCCCGCAGAGCCATCAGCTTGGTGATCAGCAGTCCCTCCAGGGTAAACACCGGCAAGGACAAGCTTGTCTCAGGGAGGGAACGCCAGTCACCAGGCTCAATCCCTACCGGGTAGCGCGCGGCGGATTGGATATCCACCACATCGCCTACTGCGATATGAATCTCGATGGCTTCTGCACCTTCGTTCTTAGTAGCCGTCACCCAAATACCGGATGACGATAAGCGATACCCTTGCGTCCCAAGAACGTCAGCCAGAGCCGGCCATGCCGTCGCGGCGACGGCCAAATCCAGATCTAGGGTGCGGCGCAACAGACTGCCGTAAGCCCGAACGCCAAATCCGCCGATAACGAACACTGTAACATCGCGCTGTCGGCACGCATTCAGCAGAGCCTCCAATTCACTCATCAGCAGGTCTACCATGGAGTTATCTCCCTACTGGCTGAAGAACTGGTCTGGAATGCGTCGAAAGATCCAAGACCACCTTGCCGATGACGTGGTGCGGCAGGCGCAGACGCACCCCCCACCGTTCGGCCAACGCAGGGTATGTCTCCAACGGCGCACGACGGCGCATGACTGGATAGTCCTGGCTATTGAGCTGTTCTGCCGTCGCCAGCCGGTGAAGCTGCGCGACAAACCATGCCGGGGCAAGGTCAGCGCCCAGTTCGACACTTGTAACCTCTATCAACACCCCCAGTCGCCGGGCCAAACCGCGCTGTCCAGCCTGCGCCAACAAGATCCGCCAGTCCACGGTATCACGCAATGCAATCAGAATCGCCGCAGCTTCGGCCGGGCTGGTCTCACCCCGTGCGCGTTCGACCAGGTCAAGGCACAAGTCCTCAGGTGCGACAAAGGCCATCCCCTCGATGATCTGTCGCCGTTGATAGCGCCCTGGTTTCAGAGTTGGTTCCAAGACAATCGAATTTCGCGCCGCGCGAACCTGAGCTGTAGTAGGAGGGGTCTCGAACACCGCGCATCCATCACCCGCCAACCGCCGCCACTCCAGTACATCCACCGCGTAGACCTGTATAAAGGCCAGGTTCTCCAACGGGGTCAGCCAGCGATGGTATTGATAGGCTGCCTGGGAACCAGTGATCAGATAGGGCCTATCGAGCCTGGCTATTCGGTCAGCCAGCCAGGCCAGGTGTTGGCCCGGTGCAACTGACACTGTTGTCATCCAATCACCTCGCGACTGCGTAGTGCGTAGTGTTCTACCCCACCTGCGGCGTGTGGTTGCCCATCTGCCGAAGCGCTGCGAGATCGGCGTCCACCATGATCCGCACCAGGTCGCCGAAGGTGATGCTCGGCTCCCAGTGCAGCTCGCGGCCGGCCTTGCTGGGGTCGCCGACCAACAGGTCCACCTCGGCCGGCCGATAGAACTTCGGGTCAACAACCAC
>VGOD01000232.1 GCA_016876015.1 Chloroflexota bacterium | reverse complement strand
GAACACGATCGGCGTCACCATCGTCAGCAGGAGACGAGTAGCAAGCAACGAATCCACGGGCCGAAACGCGCCCTCTCGAATGCCATCCTCGTTGAGACCTGCCAGCATGTCCTGGTAGGCATGGCGCGCGGCCTGGATGCGCTGCTGGCTCTGCGGCGCCATGCGCTGAACCTCGATCGTGAGCTGCAGGATGGCTGATTTTTTCCTACCAAACCTCTCACGGCTGCGGCGGCGGACCGCTGCCCGGCGGGATCGTCTCCCCGTCCGGCACGCTGCGGAGGTCTTCGCATGTGACGTACTGGGCCACGTCGTTCCAGCGGTAGCCCTGCGCCTCGAAGGTCGGGATGTCCTTCACCCAACGCTTCTGGCCTCTTTCCAACAGGTAGATGTGTGGGCTGAGCGGGCATTTGAGCAGGATCGGCGGCGGCTGGTCGAAGGCGATCCGCTGGATGCTCACCGGCAGGCCGGCGACGTCGCCCGGATCGCCCCGGAAGAGCCAGGGCGGCACGAGCACGCCGACCACCGACCAGATCAAATAGAGCGCGATGCCGAGGGCGAAGGCGCGGTGCATGGCCGGCAGCCAACGCGATCGCCCCGCTCGCGCCTGGTGGATCAGCAGCACGGCCAGGATGATGATGTTGACCACGTTCCAGCCGCTGAAGAGCAGCCGGTTGGGGGTCAGGTGGTCGTTGACCGTGCGGTAGATGATCGCAGACAGCGCGTAAAGGCTGACCAGCAGCGCCAGCGCGGCGAGCGCAATGATCCCACGGCGCAGCCAGGTCTGCGCTCGCTCCCCCAGGTCGGTCTGGCGCACCGGCGTCGCGCCCATCAACAGGGCGATCACCGCAAAGAGCATGGCGTTGAAGATCATCAGCACATCGCGGTTCTCG
This sequence comes from Chloroflexota bacterium, assembly GCA_016876015.1. Lineage (GTDB taxonomy): Bacteria > Chloroflexota > Anaerolineae > CG2-30-64-16 > CG2-30-64-16 > VGOD01. The sequence goes on along the minus strand of VGOD01000232.1, from coordinate 7,403 downwards.
AACGGCTGGCGCCAGTTGAAGGGAATGAAGCCCAGGTAGACCAGCAGCACGCCGACCGTCAGCGGCAGCAGCAGGCGCAGCAGCAGCGCCACCAGCTTGCTCAACCCCTCGTCGAAGGACTGTTCGAGCGGCGTCGCGCGGGGGTCGTAGACCAATGCCGCCGCCACAATCACGATCAGCCCGCCGCCGCCCGCCGCGAAAAGTCGCATCACCACTTCGGGCGGTTGGATGCCCAGCGCGTCGAAGAGGCCGAAGGTGATGACCGTGAACAATCCGCCGGCGATCGCCAGCAACCCGCCCACCACCACGGCTTCCAGCGACTTGACCAGAAACGCGAAGCGGTTCGCCTGGTCGGCTCGCCGCGCCAGCGCCACGATCCCCGCGGCGGCCCAGGCCAGCAGCGCCAGGTGCAACACCATCAGGCCGACGTACTGCTGCTGGAACACCCGCGGCCAGAGGCGGGGGAAGAGCAACAGGACGTAGGCCGCGCCCGCGGCCAGCCCCAACCCGCCGGCCAGCGCGCGGCGCCATGCGCGCTGGCCGGCCAGCGTCAGGAAGAGCGCGATCAACGCGGCGCTGATCGGCGCGGTCAGCAAAACCACGAGCGGAACCAGGTTGTATGATGTGGCGCCGGTCAGCGGGCTGACGATCTCTAACCTGAAGCGTTCGTCGTCGGACAGCAGCCAGAGCAGCAGTCCGTTGAGCACGCCCAGCGGCAGCGCCCAGCCCCAGGCGATGACGCGACCCTTGATCCTGGCTGCGGCGTGGAGCAAACGATAGTGCCAGGCCGCCAGCAGCAGGTTATCGCTGGCCTGGGCATAGCCGGTTTCGAGGGCTTCGGCGAACTCCTTCTCGGCCCCCGACTTGATGGCCTGCTGATAGGCCAGCTCCAACTCTTCCGGGTTCGTGATCGAACGTTGGATGGTTTGCAGGTAGGTCATGGTGCAAGCTCCTTTACTCAAAAACGCAAGCATCCTGCTCTGAAAATCGTTCGTAGTGGGCGCTTTAGCGCACTGAAGTGCGCACTACGAACATTTGCATCCGCCGTGGCGCCGCGCCCGACATGTCCATCTGCTCTGAAAATCGTTCTGTCCACGAAATCACACAAAGATACACGAAGAAAGACCTTCGTGATCCTTCGTGTGCCTTCGTGGATAGAATTTCTTGCGTCGTGGTAGAATCCTTATGACTGGGCAAGCTACTTCGACAGACCCTTCACGGCAGCGGCGGCGGCGGGAGGCCGCGGCCAGGCGGGATGCTGTCGCCGTCGGGCAGGTTCCGCAGATAGTCGCACGAGACCATCTTCACGTCTTCCCACACGTGCCCCTCCGCAGTGAAGGTGGTCAGATCCACGATCCAACGCTTGCGATCATTTTCCAGGCGATAGATGTGCGGACTGGCATCGCATTTGAGCAGCACGTGGATCGGCGCGCCCAGCTCGAACTTCGCCAGAAAGCCCGGCTCAACGACATGCACCTGCGGCCAGCGGTAGCCGAAGTACTCAAAGGCATCCAGGCTGCTGATCCAGTGGAACTGATCGTTGCGGAAGACGTAGATTTCGGGCCGGTCGGCCTCTTTGACCACCAGACCATTGCGGATCACCAGCGAGGCGCTGCCGGGCAGCGCGGTCGCCAGGGTCGTGCCGTGCCGGTTGAAGGGGATGTTGATCGCCACGACCAGCGCCAGCAGGGCCAACGCCAGCCGGACGAGCAGCGCAGCCGCGTGCGATGGTCGTGCGCTGGCCTCCGATTCTGCGTCCAGCGCAGCGGCCGCCAGAGGTGGCGCCGATTCAGGCTCGGCCAGCATTGGCTGATCAACCGGCGCAGGCGGAGCGGCTGGCGGCGCGGGGTTGATGGGCGCCGTGGGGAGGTCAGCAGCCGCGGCGACAGTGGGCGGCTTGCCCGCGCTGGGCCGCTCAGTTACGTGGAGCGACTCACTCGCGCCGCGCGCCTGCAAGCGTTCGGCCACTGCGTCGGCCAGTAGATCGAGCAGTTGTTCCAGCCGCGCCGAGCCAGCGCCGGTCGGAGGCGGAGAGGTGGACAGGGATGGTTTCATCGGCCTACCTCACCGTGAGGAAGCCCAACAGCTCGCCAAGGCTGGCGAAGATGTTGGTGTAGAAGTTGCCGCCGAGCTGGCGGAACAGCTCGAACTTCATGTTCGGCGCGCCCACGAAGGGCCGCAGCGTCCACGCCACCTGGCTGCCCACGAACGCGTAGATCACGATCCAGAGCAGCATCACCCGGCCCCGCGCGCTGGCGCCCTCTTGGGCGTTGGCCGAGACGAAGCGCATCCCCTGCGCCAGGAAGCGCACGCCCACCAGGCCGGCCAGCGTGAAGATGCCGACGTTGAGCAGCTTGAAGAACTGATAGTTGCTGCTGGTGAGCAGGAAGAACATCAGGATGGGCGCAAAACTGAGCAGCACCACCGCCGTCACCGTGACGGCCGTCAGGATCAGCGCCACGTTTTGCGTCAGGCTCTGATCGGAGCCATAGATCAGGTTGAAAAAGTAGAGGGTGGGCGCGCAAATGACCAGCGTCGCCAGGAAGAGGACGGGCAGCTTGGCGGCCGAGCTGAGTGCCTGCCACAGGCTGTGCGTCGAACCCATCACCGCGCCGTAGAGCGCCAGGAACGCGATGGAGGAGATCAGCATGGCCCGAATCTTCTCCCCCAGGCCCACCCCGCGCTGGATTTCCGCGAAGATCCGGCGCCGATCGCGCAGGATCGTTTCGACGATGCTGAGGTTTTTCAATTGGAATGCCTCCTTGTTGACGGGAGTTACGCAGTCACCCAAGCGCAGGCATCCTGAGCGGAGGTCACGTTGTTTGTGACCGAAGTCGAAGGATGCCGGAGCGCCTTGAGCCATGACCGCATCCTTCGACTACGCCTCGCGAACTACTGCGAGGCTCCGCTCAGGATGCTCGCGAACTGGTTTTGAATGCACCCAAACGATTACCACCGCGTGGTCGGCCAGATGGCGGTGAGCAGCGACAAGGCCCAGAAGATGAGCCACAGGCCCAGCGCATAGCGGCGCCGCGGGAAGCGGATGAGCGGCACGAGCAGGACGACCGCCGCGATCACGGCCAAGGCAGGGCGCACGGGCAGCTCGCGCCAGGCCGCGGCCGTGCCGTCGGGCGCGAAGATGAACCAGCGCAACACCAACGCGAAGATCACCGGCAGAGCCGCGGCCGCGATGCCCTCCAACGCGCCCCAACCGGCGTGGGTGGCTTGCAGCTCGATCGCGGTCTGCTCGATGCCCAAGGCGGCCGCGGCCTGACTCAGCGCGGCCTCTGAAGTCAGGCCCCGCGCCATCCCCGCGGCCACAGCCTCTTCCAGGTGCCCGCGAAGCTCCTCCAGAACCTCGTGCTCGGTTTCGGCCTCCAGGTGGAGCCCCGCCTGCACCTGCTGGAGCACGTCGTCAACGGTCACAACGTCACCTCATCCGGCCAGCCCCAGCAGCCGATCCATCCCCTGGCTGAACGTCCGCCACTGCGCCAGCTCCGCGGCCAGCGCTTGCCGGCCCGCCTCGGTGATGGCGTAGATCTTGCGCTGCCGGGTGCCTGGCGTCCCCTCCCAATGACTGCTCAGCAGGCCAGCCTGTTCCATCTGGTGTAGCCGCGGATAGATGAGGCCCTCTTTGAACAGAAACTCGCCGCGGCTGCGCTGCTCCAGCGCCTGGATGATCTGATAGCCGTGCATGGCCTGATCGGCGTCGGCCAACAGCTTCAGGATCGCCAGCGTGGTGGTGCCTTTGCGCATCTGGTCTACTTGTTGCATTGGACTTCTCAAATGGGGAAGGGTCAGATCGGTGTCGCCTAAGTTTCTTAGGTATTATAGTGAGATCGGCGGGGATGTCAAATGGAACGGCTTGGGATCGCTTGCCAGAAGGATGTGGATTCAGAACCCAGGCACCAGGCCGAAGTCGAACTCGCCCAGCCCGAATGATTGGCCCACCGGCTCACCTGCGGCATCGAAGGCGCGCACGACGCAGAAATCGTTGCGGCCAGGATCGCCCACGCCGCCTGCAAACGCGCAGGTCACAACCGCACCCGCGACCGTGCACGCGGCCGAGCCATCTTCCGCCGCCAGCGCCGCGCCTGGGTCGCCTGGGCTGAAGTAGGGGCTTTGGCTGCGCCAGACCTGGAAGTTGGGCGGCGAGGTCGGCGACGTCCACTCCAGGCGCAGTTGCCCACCCGCTGCGGAGACGGCGACCGGCAGCGGGGCCACGACGACGATCTCGGCGGCCTGGGCGTTGACCGGCTGGCTGCCCACGTCGGCGCCGCTCACCGAGGCCAGGATGACGCCGCTCAGCGTCAGCGCCGTCGAACCGACGGCCAGGCCGCGGACGCGCAGGTGCGCCAGGCTGCCCGCGCCGCTCATGGCCGCGGGGCTGCCGTAGCTGTACGCGCCCAGCGCCACCTGGCCGGCGCCCACCGTCTCTGGCCCCAGCCCGCCGACCGAGCGGCCGCTGCCGGCCAGGAAATCCCCCTGCGCCACCTGGGTCAGCTCGACAATGGCGGGCGCAAAGGCGAGCTGAGCCTGCCATCCGCCCAACTGCTCGACCCCCTCCCCGCGCAGATCCAGCGTCAACGAGTCCCCCACGGGCAACACGTATCGCGCCTGGGCGAAGCGCACGGTGGCCGTGATGGCGGATGTGGCCTCCCACGCGCCAGGCACTTGCGAAGTGCCTGGCACGTCTGCGGCTACTGGAATAGAGGCTTCAGCCGGTTGCTCGCGTACGCGCAGCAGACCGCCTGAAGGCCCGACTCCGGATGCACGCCTGTTTTCATCCACTGCGGCTTTAACCGCGACGTAAGGAAGTGCGTTGAATCCAAGCGCGGTGTTCAACAACACCGCCGCGCTGTAGGGCGGCAGGGTGACGCTGGTGACGGGGCTGTAGGTGACGCTGCCTGGCCGCGCGCCGTTGGCGGGCACTTCGCCGCCGCCGCTGGTCTGAGCCAGGTAGTACGTGCCGCCCAGGGCGACGGTGGCCGTGTGACCCGTGCCATCCCAGGGACTCGTCGGGTTGACCAGCACAAAGCCGTTATCGAAGTCGCGGCGGTAGACCTGGTTGGCCGCGTCGTAGAGGGTGGCGATGTCGCCGCCCGCGCTCTCGGTCGGTGCGCCGATGGCGACGTCGTACTCCGGCCACCACTCCGGCGCCAGATCCAGCTCGATGTTCAGGTAGGTGCGGCCGCCCTTGACCAGCAGGTAGCTGCCGAGGGCGAACATGCGCTCCCGTGCGCCGGTGGCGGTGGTTTGGAGCAGCAACGCCTGGTTCCGGCCGACCGCGCCAAGGATGCGGTTCATCTGCAAACGCCAATCGTCCAGGGCGAAGGGGCTGGCATCGGCCGCGATGGCGAAGCCCTCCACCATCAGGCCGTCGGCAGCCGCGTAGTCGGTGGTCTCGCGGCTGGTGATCCACTCCCCCACGTTGGGCACCAGGTAATAGTCGCCCAACGGTTGGCCTTGTAGCCAGGCCAGCCAGTCCTCGATGCGCGCGGCCCAGGCTGCCTCGAAGGCCGCATCCACGTCCGGCAGGTTCGGATCGTAGTGGTCGGCCATCAGGTAGTTGGGCACGCTCAGGCTGTCCATGAAGACGCCGTCCGCGTCGTTGGCCTGCACCTGGCGCAGCACCTCGCCGTGCCAGTAGTCGCGCCAGCCGGCGTCCTCCAGCTCCATCAAATACCAGCCCCAGTCGCAGTTGAGCACGCGCGTACTGCTCGCCTCGGGCCAGTGATAGAACCAGCTCTCGACCACGCCGGCGTCCCCAGGCCACTCCTGCACCCAATCGTCCCCCTCGATGACGTGCAGCCACGCGCCGGTGGGCTGGCAGGGCGAGTTGATCGCGCGGTAGCCCAGCCCGTGCCCCAGCCGGTAGTGCAGGATCAGGAAGTCGGGATCGGCGGCGCGCAGCCGATCGGCCTGGTCGCGAGTCATCTTCTGTGTGCCGTCGTAGTTGGCCGTAGCGAAGGCCACCTGCGCGTCGGTCATGTTGCCCGCGAGCTGGTCGTTGAAGACGTGAACCCCGCGGCCGGTGTCGGGCCAGGGACGCCGGCTGCCGTCGGGCGTCCTCGTTCCGGTCGGGGTTGCGGTCGCGGTGGGGGTGCGCGTCGGCGTGAACGTGACGGTAGGGGTTCGCGTCGGCGTAGAGGTGGCGGTTGAGGCTGGGGGCGGCAAGGGCGGCGCCTCGGCGCAGGTCATCCCGATCCGGCCGGCCACCAGTTGGATGTCTATGACGCTGATGATGCCGTCGCGGTTCATGTCCAGGTCGGGATCGTAGCCAGGCTCGCCGGCGCGGGCGGGCCACGCCGCGGCCACCAGCAGGACGTCCGCCAGGTTGATGATGCCATCCTCGTTCACGTCGGCCTGGCAGGACCCCAGCTCGACCACCAGCCGTGGGCGGAGGCTGGCGGTGCCCTGCTCGCGGCTGTGGAAATAGTGGTAGGTGTATTCGCCGTCCAGCCCGCGCAGCAGCAGGCCGTAATTCGGCTGGCCCTCCTCGACCCAGGCGCGCACGGCCGCGGTCGCGTCCAGGCTGATCCAGCCATTGCCGTGCGTCTGCGGCAGGGTGAGCTGGTCGAGGATGCCGTTGGCGCCGTGGCCGTAGTCGCTCGTGCGGTCGAAGTCGCCGCCGGCGGTCGTCCAGGCGATGCCAGGGGCGGCCAGGCTCCAGGTGGCGCCGTCGGGCACGTAGCTGGGCGCGGGCCAGTAGTCCCAGCCGGTGCCTTCGACCCAGTCGGCCGTGACCCGATAGAGCGCCACGGTCAGCGGGCCGTCCGCGTCGCCGTCGTAGCGGTACAGCTCCACGGTGGCGCTGGCGATGCGGGCGCCGGCCGGCAGGGCCGACAGATCCCAGCGCAGCAAGGTGCGGCGGCGTTCCGCGTGCGCCTCCTCGTAAAAGACCTCCAACTGATCCACGGCACCCAGGTTGGCGTTGGCGTTCGCATCCTGCGCCAGGATCACGTCCCGCGTGCCGTCGTAGCTCGCATCGGGGCTGACGCCGTCCTGGAAGATGTACGTTTCCCCTGTCGCTCCGCCGGTGGGGGTCGCGGTCGGAGTCCGCGTTGGGGTGGGGGTTGCGGTGCGCGTCGGGGTGGGGGTCGCGGTGCGGGTTGGCGTCGCCGTGAGCGTCTGCGTGCCTGTGGGTGTCGCGCTAGCAGTCCTGGTCGGCGTTGGCGTGTTCACCGGCCCGCCGGCCGGGGCCAGGAGCAACCGATTGCCGCCAGGCGAGACGGCGAAGCCAGGCACGACGATCAGCCCGTCGGCGTCGGCCACGACCGAGCCGCCCGCGACCAGGCCGTTGTCGCTGACGCGGCGGTTCTCCCAGTCGTAGCCTGCGCCTGGGATGATGCCGAAGCGCTGCACCCGCCGCGGGGTCACGTCCACGGTTTGGCTGGAGCCGT
>VGOD01000231.1 GCA_016876015.1 Chloroflexota bacterium | reverse complement strand
GCACATCTTGGGGCAGAGCGTTCTGGCCCGGGCGCTGTTCCCCGTAGGCGCCTATACCAAGCTGCAGGTGCGGGCCATGGCGGCCGAGCGCGGCCTGCCCACGGCCAGCCGCAGCGAGAGCCAGGACCTCTGTTTCATCGCCGATGGCGACTATCGGCGCTTTCTGGCGCGGCACGCGGCCGAGACGGTACGGCCCGGCCCCATCGTAGACACGACCGGCCGGCGACTGGGCTTTCATCGTGGCTTGCCATTCTATACGGTCGGCCAGCGCAGCGGGCTGGGCATCGCGGCGGGGCAGCCGTTATACGTGTTGGGGCTGGACATGGCCAGCAATGCGTTGATCGTTGGCGCGGCGGATGCCCTCGGAGGCGATTGGCTGTGCACAGGACCAGCGCATTGGATCGCCGGCCAGCCGCCGCCAGGCCCGTTCGAGGCGCAGGTGCAAATCCGCTACCGGGCGACGCCGGCGCCGGCCTTGGTGACGCCGCTGGTCGATGGCCGGGCCGAGGTGCGCTTTGCCCGGCCGCTGCGCGATATCACGGCCGGCCAGGCTGCGGTGTTCTATGACGGCGACATCTGTCTGGGCGGCGGGATGATCCTGGATCGCAACATGCCCGCAGTGGGCGCCGGCGCGGCCGTCCACCAGCCAGCCCAGGCCCTGAGCATCTGATAGAAGATATCGAGGAATCCCGTTGCCGGTCCGCATTACAGACCAACTGCTGAACCTGGTTCTCTCGCCCGCGCTGTGGCTGAGTGTCTTTTTGGGGCTGACCGTGGCGCTCTTGTGCTACGCCTGGCGCGGAGGAGGATGGCGACACCTCCTGGCCGATGTGGCGGCCGGGCTGGCTGGCTTTGCCCTCGGCCAGGCCGCCGCGCTCCTGCTGAGGCTTGACTGGGGGCAGGTGGGCCAGGTTTACGTTTTGGCAGGGATGGTCGGCAGCCTGATCGCCCTGATGGCGCGCCGTCTGCTATGGCGCCGGGCCCAGCCTCTGTAATCATCCACACCCTACGACTCTCGCCTCGTTGACAAACCCCCCGCTCTGGTCTAAAATAGACCCATCATCTTGCCGCGCCTGGCGACTGCCAGGGCGGCTCGGCTGTTCATCCATCATCCATCCAGGAGGTCTCATCATGATCCGTATCATCACCGATTCCACTTGCGAAGCGCCGCCCGAGTTGTTGGGACACCCGGCAGTCTCCGTGGTTCCGCTCACCGTGATCTTCGGCCAGGAGACGTTCCTCGACAACGTGGACATCACTCGCGAGCAGTTTTGGGCGCGGCTGACCAGCAGCGACAAGCTGCCGACGACTTCTCAGGCCACCCCTGGGCAGTTCCAGCCGCTGTTTCAGAAGTTCACAGATGCCGGCGACGAAGTGATCGTGATCGTCATCTCGGCCAGGCTCAGCCAGACCTACAACTCCGCGCTCGTCGCGAAAGAGAGTGTTCCGGATGGACCGATTGACGTGATAGATTCTAAGACCACGTCGGTCGGCCTGGGTCTGATGTTGCAGGAGGCGGTCGCGCTGGCCGAGGCCGGCATGAGCCGGTCGGAAATCGCGGCGCGGCTGATCCAAATGCGCGACGCGATTCACGTCATCTTCGTGGTCGAGACGCTGGAGTATTTGCAGCGTGGCGGCCGCATCGGCAAGGCGCGGGCTTTCGTCGGCACGCTGCTGAAACTCAAGCCGTTGTTGGGCATCGTGGATGGCGAAGTGACGCCGGAGGCGCGCGTGCGCAGCCGCGCCAAGGCGCTGGAGACCATGCAGGAGCTGATGCAACAGAAAGTCTCGGCGCGCGGGCCGCAAGTGCGGTTGGCGCTCATGCACGCGCAGGCCGCCGACGAAGCGGCCCGGGTCGGGCAAGCCCTGGCGGCCAGCTTCGGCACACAACGTATGTTCATCGCCGAACTGGGCCCGGTGCTGGGGACGCACGTCGGCCCGGGCACGATCGGCGCCGCTGTGTACGGGGGGAGCTGAACATCTTGCGTGGCGGTCGATACCTTCTCAATGACAGGACTTACGCAGTATGGACAGGAGCAGCCACGAATTAGCACGAATTCTCAGGCCTTTTCGTGGTAATTCGTGGAATTCGTGGCCCAAAATCGGGGAGAGACCTGTCAGGTGCGAGCCGAGACCTGACAGGTCTGCATTGCCAAGATGCACGCATCTTCTGACAGAAATCGGTGTTTATTGATTGCCAGGGGTCGAGGTGGTGCCTGATCCGAATGGATACGCCAGCCTGGAGGAACGCGAGCTGATCGAGTTGGCTCGCAGCCGGCCAGATGCCTTTGGCGAGCTTTACCAGCGCAACGTCGAGCGCATCTACCATTACGTCTTGTATCGCACAGGCAATGAGGCAGATGCGGAGGATCTGGCCGCGCGCACGTTCTACCAGGCGTTGGCGAACCTGCACCGTTACGAGGATCACGGCGTCCCGTTCATCGCCTGGCTCTACCGGATCGCGCACAATCTGGTGGCGAACTATCATCGCGGGCGCAGCCGCTGGAAACTGACGCCTCTCGAAGATGTGGAGATCACGGGCAAGTCGTTCGAGACCCCTGACCACATCGCAGAGGCCGGTGAGCGGCATCAGGCGTTGTGGTCGGCGATTCACAGGCAACCAGAAGAGCGCCAACGGCTGCTGATCCTGAAATTCGCGAACCGGCTCTCCAACGAAGAGATCGGCCGGCTGATGGGGCGCACCGAAAGCTCGATCAAGTCACTCTACTTTCGGACGTTGAAGGCATTGCGGGCCGATCTGGAGGCGCGCGAGTGGTAACGTCACACCGGGATGCTGGGGGAGGAACGGATGAATATCGTACAGCTCGATAGTTTGCGGGGCAAGGACGGACCGGCTGTGCTTGGCAAGATCCAGAGCGTGCTGCCAGGCGGGGCCAGCCCGGCCGCGACCTTTTCACTGGCGCCTTTTCTTCGCCTCCGCCGCGAGCTGGCCGACTGTCTGGTTCCCGTGCGCCCACGGCCAGAATTCCGCGCTGCGCTCTACCGCAACCTGGTTGAGGCCGCCCATCTGCAACATACCCGGCAGGCCCTGGCGTTGACCCCGCACAATGCCGATCCCTGGTCAGATCTGCAGGAGCAGGCAGGAGAGTGGCTCAGCGAGGCCGCCAATCGGCGCTGGATCGTGGGCGCGGCCGTCGGGTCGGCGGTTTCGCTGGCCGGGCTGGTGGCGTTCGTCCTCCACCAGCGCGGCCGCAAAGTGGCGTAATCTAGCTTCCCCACCCCTCCAGCAACGCCGTGAACAGCCGCACCCCATAGCCGGTTGCGCCTTTGGGTTGCGCGGGTTTATCTTCCTCGGCCAGCGACATCGAGGCCATGTCAATGTGCGCCCAGGGGTAGCCTTCGGTGAAGTGTTCGATGAACTTGGCGCTGCTGCCGATGCCTGAGTAGCGGCCGCCGCTGTTCTTCACGTCGGCCACCTGGCTCTTGATCGCCTCCGCATACTCCTCATAGAGCGGCAACCGCCAGAGCCGATCGTCGGAAGTCTCGGCCGCAGCCAGCAGCCGGGCCGCCAGGGGATCGTCGTTCGCGAACACCGCGGCCGCGTGCGGTCCCAGCGCGATGGATTGGGCGCCGGTGAGGGTGGCGATGTCCACCACAGCCGCGGGCCGGTAGCGTGCGGCGTAGGCCAGCGCATCGGCCAGCAACATGCGTCCCTCCGCGTCCGTGCTGATCACCTCCATCGTCTTGCCCGCCATGCCGCGGAAAACATCGCCTGGTTTCTGGGCGCGGCCGCCGGGCAGGTTCTCGGCGCATGGGGCCAGACCGATGACGCGCAGCGGCAGCTTGAGGCGGCCGGCCACGCCCAACGCCGCGATCACCGCGGCAGCGCCGGCCATATCCCCCTTCATCCTCCACATCTCTTCGCCAGGCTTCAGCGAGATGCCGCCCGAATCGAACGTCACGCCTTTGCCCGCCAGCACGACCGCCGGCAGGTCATCGCGGTCGCCATTGTGCTCCAGGATGATGAATTTCGGGTCTTGCTCGGACTCTTCGGCCACAGCCATGTAGATGCCCATGCCAAGCGCCTTGCACTCGGCGCGGCCCAAAGCCTGAAAGCGCAGGCCGGTCTCCTCGGCCACGGCCGCCGCGCGCTCGGCGAGAATGGTCGGGGTCATCAGGTTGGCTGGCGTGTTCACCAGGTCGCGCGCCAGGATCACCCCTTTGGTCACCGCCTCGGCGCGCGCCACCGTGGTTTCGTAGATCGGCGCGCGGGCTGGATCCAATTCAACGATGGCGACCCAATCAGGATCGGGCTTCCAATCCTTGGGCGGCTTGGAGCGATACCCCTCGAAACGATAGAGGCCCAGCCGCGTGCCCTCGACCAGGGCGTTTGCAGCCACAGCAGACTCCAAGCCGCCGATGCCTGCACCGTGCACAATGGTAGCCGCTGTTCGGACGCCCAGGTCGCGCGCCCGGCGAGCAGCCGTCGCCGCGGCGTTGCGGGCAGCAGTCAGGTTGAACCTGGTCGCCTCGCCCAACCCAACGATCAGCACGCGCGGGGCTGGCAGCTTGCCGTGCGTGTAAAGCAACAGCGTTTCGCCGGTCTTGCCGGCGAAGTCGCCGGCCGCGATCGCAGCCTGGATCGCGCCGCCCAAAGCCGCGTCAACCGCGCCGGTGGCGCCGGCCGGCGTCGTCACGCCCTGAAACAGGTTGACGATAACGAGATCGGCAGCCGCCTCTGCTATGCTGCCCTGTATGACACGAATCTCCACAAGAATCCTCCACTCCAGAAGCTGCGCTGCCGGTCCCTTGAGACTCAACATCGCGGCTACAAACACATTGGTATCAAACACGACGCGCAACTGTGCGATCCTTCTGGCTTCGCACCCGATCTACCGTGCGAGCGATTCTCTCCGTTGCATCCAGGTCGGTCAAGCCGGCAGCTTGAGCATCAGCGCGAATAGCCTCACTTACTCGCGCCATCTCACGTCCCCAGCGATCGTTCTCGGGCCGTGACCGCTCGCGAATCCACTCTTCCAGGGCGATACGGGACAAGCGATACATGCGGCCCACACGGAATGCCGGCAAGTCGTCCTCACGGATCAAATGGTAGACTGTTGCAGGGCGGCACTGCAAGATTTCAGCTGTCTGCTGGACCGTCAAGACCTGTAGCTCGCTCATTTCCACTACCTCCACAGCGATTATACTCTGCTTACAATTGACAAGTAAGTGTTATTCGGCTTTGCCTGCCAACGGATGGTGCGGCGCGGGCCACATGGGCGACTTGTGACAGTGCACCAATCGCCAGCCGCCATCTTCGCGGTGGAAGACGCGCGTTTCGTTGTGTTCGGTGTGGCGCACGCCCTCATCGGTGGTGTAGCGCATCAACAGCGTGTAGGTGACGATGGCGACCTCGCCGTAGAGCTGGACCTTCGGCGCCAACACTTCGTGCTCGACCTCGTAGCGCCGGCCCGCCAGACGCTTGTCTTCGGCCGCCCGGCGGTTCGCCGCGGTCTCGCGCAGATGAAACTCCAGGCCGTCAATGCGCTGCGTGCTGATGTACCACTCGAAAAAGGTGACGTCGGGTGCGGTGGTCGCGCTATAGGCCGCCAGATCGCCCGCCCAGATGGAGCTCAGGTGGCGGTCGAGCAGCGCCAGGATTTCCTGGTCGGTGGGAAGCGCGTCGCTCATACAAACGGGCCCTCCTTTGTTTCAGCCCTGCGTGGTCCGCGCGGCCGCGGTCATCTGCTCGGCGACCGCGTTGGCCTCGGCGCCCAGGGTGATGTCCACGGCATAGGCCTGGCGCTCGGGGGGAACCTGGCCCCAACTCCCGCCTGCTTTGAGCAGCTTGAGCACATTGCCGATCCCCCAGTTGTAGGCCACGAGCATCCAATATGGCTCTGGCCGGCCTTGCTTGACCAGTTGAGCGCGAATCCAGTCCAGGTACGCGGCGGCCACGCGCACATTGCTCGCGGGGTCGAACGGATCGTAGACGCCGACCTTGGGCGCCCACTCGTCCCACGTCGCCGGCAACACCTGCATCAATCCCAGATCATTGGCCTTGCCCACCGCCAGCGGATCGAACCGGCTTTCGCGATAGGCCTGTTCGACCAGCAGATGCCAGTCCAGGTTGTACTCGGCGGCGATGCTTCTGAAGATCTCTTCGTATGGCACGGTCGTTCCCTTGTGGTGATGCGATGCGGAAGTGATGGTCACGCGTGAGATTATAGCACGAAGACGCGCGGTATACCAACAGAGCACGCTGGTCAGCACAGCGCATCGGTCAGAAGCCAGGCGAAAGCTACTCGTCTTCACAACTTCTTCTTCATCGTCTTCATCGCCGTCCGCCACCAGTTGGCCGGCGACATCGTCCCCTGTGGGGATGTAATAGTATTTGGTGTTGCCGGAGTTGAGGGTCCGCTCGCAGTGCTGGCCCAGGTAGTGGGTCTCGCTCACCAGCCCGCCGGCCGTGATGACGCTGCGCACGCGGTTGCCCTGGTAGGGTGGCCAGATAGCTGTAGCTGTTCGCGCGGTAGCCGGTGACCGCGTAGGGCCTGCCCCTTCGTGCCTCAGGGCAAGCTCTGAGCTTGTCGAAGGGTGTACAGGCCGTCGTTCGGGTGTCGGCTGCGCCCTTGCGTTTCAGGCTGCCGCCTCTGTAGCCTGCCCTGGTGGACATCCCGCCGCTGACCCGTGTACGTCGCCAGCTTGTGATCGCGCGCAAGCGCGTTGTGCGCTTCGCCGGCCGGCCGCACAAAGGTGCGCCGGGTGGCACATAGTCATCACAATAACCTGGCTTCAATCAACCGTTGGCGCTCTGCTAAGCGGTCTGGATCGTTGAGGCGAAGCAGGCGAACTGTGACACGTCCCTCTGGCGTCAGTGGCATGATCTCGGCGCCAACGAGTCGAAAGTGCTGGTCCCACACCTGCAAACGCGGATGATAAAGCGGCACTAACTGATTTGTCAGCGGATCAAAGGAGCCAACGTTCGGACCCTTGTAACGGTTGCACCGCAAGCAGGCCAAAGCAAGGTTGGTAGGGTCTGTAACGCCGCCATGTTGCACGGGGATGATATGATCAGGCTCATGACGATGCAGCGCGACGGCCTCGGGTAGCAAACAGTATTCACAGCGATGGCCAGCCTGCCGCACGACCAGCCGGCGCAGTGTGGGTGAGATGACCACTGTCATCAGTTGTCCCGCCAGGCCTGTTCCGCAACTTGCGCCTTGAGCATGATCAGGATGTGTTCGAGGCGCTCCAATTCCGCCAACTCCGCCTGTTCCGCTTCGCCAAGCAGACTTGCTGCATTGAGGGCAAGCAGCCTTTGTAGCCGGCGCTGGGCGCGATCTGACACGTGGTAAGCGGAGACCTCTTCCTTGCTGGGGTTCTTCAACAAGAAGTCAACGATCTCGGCAGACGTCTCCGCCGCAGGCGTCTTGAACCGTGCCAAACTTAGCTCCAGCACCGCGGGCAACCAACGCCGTGCAGGCAAGATTCGCCCGGCCAATTGGTCGGGCAGTTGCATCGTGACATCAATCATGCTGATCCCTCGCTTAACTCCAAAGAAAGGCCACCGACCAAGAATGCATCAACCATTACGTCCTTGTCTGGCCCAATTCTATCACACCCACCAGGGCCCGCCAAGTCCTCCAAGATAAGGTTTGAGCATAAAGCAGTACGCTGTGCCCCAACTCTGCGAATCCCCGGCTGCGGCACCGATGATATCCGCCTGGATGAAGCGCCCCAGCGAGCTATCGTACCACCGCGCGCCATAGAAGTACGACCTGCGATCCAGCCCCCCTTCCGGCGTCCCCAGCCGTTGTTCGAGCCGTTGCCCGGTGAAACGGTACTGCGTCTGCAAGCTGAAGCCGGCGTCCCTGCGATAGGTGTCGCGCACGTCGCCGAAGGGGAGGTAGCGATCGCGCCACAGCAGCAGCCCTGACGACCCGTTGATGATGACATTCGTCGAGCCGAGGTGATCGCGGAAGACGAAGCGGCGACCCCAGTCCACGCCGTAGCCGGCCGACCGCTCGAACGCCACGAGCTGGCCGGCTATGGTGTAGTACTTGGTATTGCCGGAGTTGAGGGTCCGCTCGTAGTGTGCGCCGACGTAGTGCGTCTCGGTCACCTGGCTGCCGGCCGTGATGACGCTGCGCACGCGATTCCCATCCCCGTCGTACGTGTAGCTGGCGGTCAGCGTGCCGCTGACCACCTGGGTCAGGCGGTTTTCGGCGTTGTAGGTGAGCGCATAAGTCACGCCGCTGACCACCCGTCCGGTCATGTTGCCGACGGCGTCATAGCTGTAACTGTTCCCGCGGTAGCCGGTGGCCGCGTGCGGGTGGCT
>VGOD01000230.1 GCA_016876015.1 Chloroflexota bacterium | reverse complement strand
GGAAGCTGTGGGTGAATGTGCCCACGGAGGTCTTGACTGGATGGCAAGAGAACGGCTGACGTTGACGCGTGCCAGGCTGATGCAACTGGCTGGCGAGAGGGGGCTGAACGTGTATCACCTGGAAAAGGACTACGTGCCCACCTGCCTCCTGCGCCAGATTGCCCAACAACCGGATCTCGCCGAAAGCCTGATCCTCAAGGGAGGTCTGGCGCTGCATCACATTTACGGTAATTCACGCCTGTCGGTGGATCTGGACTTCACCGGTCGGCGGCGTGTGGATGCGGAACGGATCCGCGAGGTGATCGCAATGACCGCGGGGTTGAGCATCCACATCCCCAGGGAGCTTCCGCCGACCCGCTTCTCGCTTCATCTGCGGCCGATTTCGTATCGCGGACCGTTGGGCGTGCCGGGGACAGTCGAAATCGAGGTCAGTTACCGCGAAGAAGTGCTCTTGCCGCCGGATACCGTCCCGTTTCACAATCTCTTCTTCGACAGCTTTCCGGTGTCGGTGATGCAGCTCGATGAAATCATCGCCGAGAAGGTGCGGGCGCTCTACCAAAGGCCTAAGCCTGGCGATCTCTACGACCTCTACTTCATCTTCACCCAGCCAGCCCTGACCTATCACCCCGAAGTCATCAACGACTTGGTGCCGGTCAAATTCAAGCTGGTGGCTGGCGGCGCGTGGATCTCTTCCAACATGCCGAGGAGATCGCGGCCCTGTGGGACGCCCATCTGACCGGAGTCGCGCCGGGCGAATGTCCGGCCGTCGCCGACGCGGTGGATCTGGTGAGCCGCAAGCTGCGTTTCTTGCGCTAACGCCAACCAGCGCCGTCAATCTGCCCCCCGGCATCCTGATCGCATGGCTGATGGCAGACGCACCCAATTCGCCCGCAGCGGCGGCTCTGCGCACGGACGATATCCGCTGTATCGCGGCGCGGAATTGATCGCCGCTTTTGACAGGAGCCCTGCCGCAAGGTATAATATAAGCAGCTTAGAATAAGCTACTTATACACAGGCCGAGAGAGACCATGCCACACAAGTTCGTTGGTCGCCAGCGCGAGATTGCCGAGCTCAACGCCGTGTTGGCCCGCCCAGGGGCGCAGTTCATCCTGGTCTACGGCCGGCGGCGGGTGGGCAAGACCACGCTGATCTTGCATTGGGCCGGCCAGACCGGCCGGCCGGTCATCTACTGGGTGGCCGCCCGCGACACACCGGCGCAGCTCCGGCAGGGCTTCATGCGCGCCGTGTGGCAGTGGGCGCATCCCGGCAGCCAGGCCATCCCGCGCTTCGCGTCCTGGCAGGAGGTCTTCGCCGCAACGGCCGATCTGATCGGGAACCAGCCGGTGATCCTGATCATGGACGAATTCTCCTACGCCGCCGAATCCGACCCCGCCCTGGCCTCCCACCTGCAGGCAGCCTGGGACCACCTGTTCAAAGAACGTCCGTTGACCATCGTGTTGGCCGGCTCGCACATCGGCGTGATGGTCGAGCAGATGAGCTACAACGCGCCGCTCTACGGCCGCTTCACCGCGCAACTGCCGGTCACGCCCCTGGCCTTCCCTGCGCTGGCGGATTTTCTGCCCCGTTACACCGCGGCCGAGCGCGTCGCGGTATATGCAGTCGTCGGCGGCATCCCGGCCTATCTGGAGCAGTTCGACCCGGCGCAGAGCCTGAGCGCCAATCTGAAGGGCCTCTTGATGCAGCGCACGGGCCTCTTCCGCAGCGAGCCGTTCATCCTGATCGGCGATGTCATCCGCCGCGAGACCCAGACCTACGAGGCGATCCTGAAGGCAATCGCGGCCGGCAATCGGACGCCCGCTGACATCGGCGGCCTGCTGGATCGGCCGGCCTCCTATCTCAGTCCCAATGTCATTAAGTTAGCATTAGGCTGCGCGGGAAGGGTGTAGTATGCTTCCTGCAATCTCAACAGGAGGCTCACTATGCCTGAAACTACCGCGGCTCGATGCACCGGTTTACTCACGGCCTTACAGCAACGTTTGACTTCCCGCGCGTTTTTGGAGCGGCATCGCCAGGCGGTCAAGGATTTTACCCGTGAGCGGTGTTTGCCCTTCGTGGTCGTCGTGTTGTTTCTGCTCAACTTGGTCAAACGCGCCTTACAGGACGAGTTGGATGCCTTTTTCAACCTGGAACCAGGGGCGGCCGTCGCCGCCCAGGTGGTGACGAAAAGCGCCTTTTGCCAAGCGCGGCTGAAGCGCAAAGCGGACGCGTTTGTCGAGTTGCATCAGGTGCAGGGCGCCTATTTCTACGCCCAGTGGAACCCGCCGACCTGGCACGGGTTCCGCTTGTTAGCGGTGGATGGCTCCACGCTGCAACTGCCAGCAGCGCCGGCGATCGTGGCGGAGTTTGGGCTGTGGGGCACGCGGCCCCTGGCACGGGCCTCCCAGATGTTTGACGTGCTCAGCAAAGTCACGCTCGACGCGCAGCTTGGCGTCACCGCGGTGGGCGAACGCGAATATGCAGCCGGCCACTTCGCACAGATAGGCCCCGGTGACTTGATCTTGCTGGATCGGGGCTATCCCGCGTTCTGGCTCTTTAGCCTCATTCAGACCCGCGCCGCCGATTTCTGCGCCCGCATGCCGCTCGGCCGCTGGAGTGTCGTCGATGCCTTCCTGACCACCGGCCGCCCGGAGCAAATCGTGACCTTGACGCCGTGTGCCGCGGCGCGCGCCGACTGTCAAACGCATCAGGTGCCCAGCCGCCCGCTGCAAGTCCGCTTGGTGCGGATGACCCTGGACAGCGGGGAGGTGGAGGTCCTGTGCACGTCCCTGTTGGATGCGGTGCGCTATCCGTATGCCGTGTTCAAAGACCTGTATCATCACCGCTGGCCGGTCGAGGAAGACTACAAAGTGCTCAAACTCCGGGTCGAGGTCGAAAACTGGTCGGGCAAGTCGCCGCTGAGCATTTACCAGGACTTCCACGCCAAAGTGTTCACCACCAATTTGACGGCCATCCTGGCTCAGCCAGCCCAAGCGGTCGTGGCCCAACACAGTCAGACGAAGCAATACACCTACCAAGTCAATTTCGCCCATCTCCTTTCCAAAATGAAGAATACCGTGGTGCTCCTGCTCCGCCGCACGCACATTGCGGATATTTTGACCAGCCTGTGGCAGATTATGATCAGCGTCGTCGAACCCATCCGCCCAGGCCGTAAGTATCCACGCGACAAAACTACCAAGCGCCGACGTTTTGCAATGACCTACAAACCGCTGCACTAACTTAATGACATTGGGCGTCTCATCCACCACCCGCTGCCAGCGCGTCCAGCAGGCGTAGTTTTCTCGGCCTTTCAGGATCGCATATCTGACCGGGAAGCCGGTGCGCTGCGCTTTCTCGATGGCTTGCCGGATCTGGTCCTGCAACTGGCGCGTGTGCGCCGAGATGAAGACCTTGTGGCCCGTTGTGAGCGCCCACACGATGGACGGGTACAGGTACGCGTTGGTCTTGCCGGTGCCGGTCGGCGCCTCGATCAGCGTGAACTGGTCATCGGTGAACGCCTGCCAGATCAACGCCGCCATCTCGGTCTGCGAGGGCCGATCCTCGTAGCCGGGGCCGAACTCCTCCGCCACCGGCCCGCCAGCCGCGAAGATGCCTCGGATGCCTTCAGCGGAGGCGTAGGCGGTCACAGCCAACTGCGGCGCTGCCACTTGCGCCGCGGGGCCATCCCCGGATGCCGCAGGAGCCGCGGTTGCGGCAGCGGCCACATCACACAGGACAAAGGGCGCGTAGAAAGCGTTGATGGCCTGGCGCACCTCGACCGGCAGCGCCGCCAGGCGCGCCAACAAGCCGCGGAAGATCGCCGCCAGCGCGGCCACGTCGGCTTCCGCGCGGTGCGCGACGAACGGCGTCAGGCCCATCAGATCGTTGAGCCGCCCCAGGCTGAGTGTGGGCTGCGTGGGGAAGATGACCACCGCCAGGTCGAGGGTAGAAATGGCGCTGGTATGGCAGTTCGTTATCTGCCATTGCGGTTGGAATAGATGGTACTTTGTATGTGGCAGATACAGACAAGCATTCTATTCTGCGCTTCACCGCGATGGGTCAATTCCTTGGAGAGTGGGGCTCTCAAGGCGGCAACGACGGCCAGTTTAATACCCCCTCTGGTGTGGCAATTGGCTCGGATGGTAGCGTGTACATAGTAGACACTGGCAACCATCGCATTCAGCATTTTGCCGCAACCGGCCAGTTTCTGCAGAAATGGGGCACCTACGGTAACAGCGATGGGCAGTTTAACCAGCCATCTGGAGTCGCAGTCGGGCCAGATGATTCCATTTATGTAGCAGATACAAACAACTTCCGCATCCAACGCTTCAGCGCCGACGGCCAATTTGCTGGTGAGTGGGGTTCTTTCGGTGGTGGTAACGGGCAGTTCGTGAAACCCACCAGCGTAGCGGTCGGGCCCGATGGTACCGTGTACGTGGCAGATACGGCCATCTACCGTATACAGCGTTTCACCGCTACAGGTCAATTCCTTGGTAAGTGGGGCTCCTTCGGCAGCGACGACGGATACTTCAAAGGGCCATCTGGTGTGGCAGTCGGACAGGATAGTACCGTATATGTTGCAGATAAGGACAATAGCCGAGTTCAGGCCTTCGGCACATCCTTTCCAAACACGTGGCGCGCGGAGTTCTTTCCCAACCGCTGGCTAACTGAACGCCCACGACTTATCTCTCAGACGGCTGAGGTAGATTTCAATTGGGGATCCGACGCGCCCGATCCCACTTTCCTCACGGATCGCTTTTCCGCTCGCATCCAACGTTCCTTGCCCCTCACCAGCGGAACCTATCGTTTTACAGTGCAAGCCGACGATGGCGCACGGCTGTGGGTGGATGGACATCTCATGGTGGACCGCTGGGACGGCCCGGCAGGGACATACAGCGCCGATATCGCGTTGACAGATGGATATCATCCGGTGCGATTGGAATACAACGACATCAGCGGCCCGGCCAGTGTGCGCTTGAGCTGGTCAGGAGAGCCTACCTCCTCCATTTCCGGCCGCGTGACCGATGGCAGCGGCAATCCGATCTCAGGCGTCACCATCGCGGATGGCGCGGGACATACAGCTGTCACCGATAGCAGCGGCAACTACGTCTTCAGCGGCCTGGCGGCAGGCACGTACACGATTACGCCATCGAAGAGCGGCTATGTCTTTTCACCTGCTTCGCGTGCGGTGAGTGTCCCGCCGGATGCGACCGCGCAGGATTTTGTGGGTACGGCTGTTGCCTTGCAGGCAAAAACGTTATCTCCCCAGCTATCCAGCTCAGATCCACTCCATCAAGTCGTTGCACGAGGACAGATCACTACTACTGGAACTACGAATGTCTGGTTCGAATGGAGTGACGGTGAGAATCTGACCAGCTATCAGATTACGGGCACACAGGTTGCCACCACCGGCGTTGTGACCATTTCTTTGCATCTACCGGTGACAGACAGCATCGGAGTGCCATACTATTATCGGATAGCGGCTGGGGATCCAGACCGACCAGTGCGCGGGGATATTACTCGCACGTTGCTGTTGTTGGGACAGGAGGAATACGCGGGCAGGTATTGGGCTAAAGATCTTTTCGACTGGAACAAGTATGACCGCCTCATCCACCTCTATTCACATCAGAAGGGCATTCCTGCACCTATCGTAAAGGCCATCATCGCTCAAGAAACTGACGCTCTGCGGAATGACCGGCCGGAATTGACCTTCCTGTATGAACCTGTCACTGTGGATTACCGCAAGGTTCACCAAAGTGGATCTCTCCCTATTGCCCCTGTGACGTATACTCAATATCTGCTGCCATCGAATCCGCCAGCGCAATATCCCTATAATCACTTCTGGGGTGTCACAGTGCCCATCAGTCCGGAGACAAAGAACCTCGACTTTGTCGGCGGCTGCGCCTTTCCCGATTTTCTCAGGTATAACGACTCCAGGTGTGTAGGTTGGCGGCAAGTATTCAGCACTACTAACTGGTCGCCATCTTGGCCCCAGGACCTCCGGCGCTACCAACAGTTGTGGGGCCTCTCCAATCCAACCCCGCCATCTGATGCGGATAAGTATCCAGTATTCGCTGCCCAGTACCGGTTGGCTGCAAGCTACGGCCTCGGCCAAGTGGTTTATTGGTTCCACAGGGAAGACAGGTTGATCACAGGACATGGGCCTGAGAGTCTATATGATCCCGTCCTCAACATAGCGACCGCCGCGGATTTTCTCGCAACGCTGAAGCAAAAGCTTGCTCCCACCCTGAAGGAACCCGACCTCAATATAGATAAGTGGCGGTCAGTCATTGTCGGGTACAACGGAAAGGCGAGCTATTTTCGTCCTGTCAAAGACTGGTTTACGCGAGTCTTGCCTTTCCTGGCTCCTCCCGCGTTTGAGCCAGAGATTTTGGCGCCGCCAACGGAATTGCACGCAGCCGCAGTCTGGCCGCTTGTGGGTCCAGGCGAACATGAGGTTGCGCGTATGTTGGCCGATGTCAAGGGCAACGGGCAGTTACAACTCGTTGGACTCTCGGTATTGGTGAGCGATCCAGAAGTGGGAGTGGATGTTGGCAGACTCAAGGTGTTTCGTGGTGTGACGGATGGGGAGGTAGAGTGGGAAAGCGATCCGATGGAGGGTGTCCTGGCTGTGGGTGTGGCGTTCACGACCACTGTGGCTGGCGGTGGTGCGCCCATCCTCAGCGTCCTATGGGGAGTGGGTGCTCATGGTTCGGTGCTATATCCGTTCCGATGGGATGGACGGACATTCCAGACGATTCCCGCCATAGAGCAGGACGGCCAGCAGGCATTCGGGTTTTTCGGCGACGCCGGCGTTGACATCGGAGAGGGCGGCATCTGGACGGGTCAGCGAGACAGCAATCAGCCGCTCAACGTCTCTCATGTTGCAAGCTATGTCTGGGAGCCTTCCACACAGGCGTTCCGATGGATGGGGGAGGTGACCTCCAGAAACTCCGTGTACGACTTGTTCTTCCCGCTCATGAGCAGACCGTGAACGGCTGTATCTGTCATTAGCAACCGCAAGCGGTCATGATCTGGAAGACGGTATGCTGGAAAGGGCAGCCTTTCGCTGGTCAGCTCGCCGGCGCTCCGATCGCGATGAAGATCCGGACGCGAGCATCCAGACAGAAGCTCCTGGGGCAGCTTGGTGAGATGAGTCAGGTGAAACTGGAACGCAAGCTGGCCGCGAGTGAATTGAGAATCAACCAGCTCAAGGCGAAGCTCGAAAGCATCTGCTGCGAATACGGCGTGCAGCCGGACCCACCTGAGCTGCGTTGGCAGTACATCTTTCCAGCCCTGGATCGTATAGCATCCTGGATCGCCGCCTGGCGATCCAGCGTGGGCGATAGCGACTGATCTCGCATCAGCGTTCTGCAGATGCCCTTTCGCCCATCAGTGATCCCAAGGAGGTGCGCCGCAGAACTGCGCTGGATGCCCTGACAGGTACCGATTGGGTGGTGAGCGATGTTGCAGGAGAAAAGCCCTTGTGATAGACTTAGGGCAATTGCCCTATAAGGCAATTGCCCTAAACGACATGTTGGAGTATGACCCATGACCACGCCTTTCTATCCACCGCACCTGCGGGCCTTGTTCACCGACCGCGAGCGCGAGCTGACAATGCTGGAGCAGGCCACGCTCAGCCTGACGGAGGGCCGACCGCGCCATCTGGCGTTGTTTGGCCTGCGGCGCATCGGCAAGACGCTCTTGCTGCTGGAGCACCTGACGCGGTTGGTGGAACAGGCGCCGACCGGCACCGTCCGGCCGGTGTATGTGGACATGGAAGAACTGGTGACCTCGCCGGAGCTGTTCAGCCGCCGCTACGTGGGTCTGGTGACGTTCTGGGCTATGACCGGCGGACAGGGCGAGCGTGAGAGCTTCTTGACGCCAGCCGGCCTCCTGGGCGGCCCCGCCGCGGGCCTGCGTTGTGTTGCCCAAACGCTGGCGACCCTGGAGAGCGCGCGTGACGACCCGGCCTTGCAGGTCAGCGCCGCGCTGGATTTCCCCGAGAAGCTCGCCGCCGAGCTGGACTGCTATCTCCTCCTGCTGCTGGACGAATTTACGGAGCTCGCAGTGCTTGGCAACTATCCGGCCGTACGCCGGCCGGTGCAGTTGTTCCGGGCCGCGCTGCAGCGTCAGGGCCGCCTGGGGTATGTGGTCGCGGCCTCGGCTATCAGCGCGATGCAGCACCTGGTCCAAGACGGACAGTCACCGCTCTTCCTGCAATTCGAGTCGGTGGAGGTGGCGCGCTTCCCGCTCGATGCGACCCTGGCCCTCGGCGAGCGCATCCTGGGCGCGACGCCAGGGGCTGGCGCCGGCCGGCGTCTCCATGAGTTAACCGGCGGCCACCCGTTCTATATTTACGCCGTGGCGTC
>VGOD01000229.1 GCA_016876015.1 Chloroflexota bacterium | reverse complement strand
GACCGGGTATGATGTCAGCCGCTTGCCCATGACCACCATCTGTGCCGGTCTGAGCATCGTCTGGCCTATCCCGCAAGAGCATGTCCCAAACTCGTGACGGTCTCGGCGGGCGGTATGGTGAAACGCGCTCCTTGTGGTACAATAGCAGCCAACCCGATCTCCGGGAGGAGAAAGTCATGCCTTCGCAAGTCCGTCTGTACATCAGCGCGGGCCCCGATCAAGACCCGGCGCGCGAACTGCTCGGACGCAGCCTGGCCGAGTTCCCAATAAATGTGGGCTGGGTCATCAAACGCACGCCAGACGTGGATTCGGTCGCTGAGTGCCACCTGTTCGTCTTGCTATTCGGCCCCGACATCGTCGCGCCGGTGGGGCTGGAGCTGTGGTGGGCGCGACGCACCGAGAAGCCAATCATAGGGTGCTATTTCGACGGGTTGCACACGCCGGCCGGCCAGGTCTTCCTCCAGGAAAACGCCGACCTGAACTGGACGCGTTGCGCTGATCTGCCCGCGCTGCGCCGCGCGGTCATGACCCATTTGAGCCGTTTCTTGTTGGCGCACGCCGAACGCTATGGCGTCAGCCTGGTGGAAGCCGAAAGGCTGCGCGCTTTTGTGGCCAGCCTGGATAAGACCGCGCCCGCGCCCGCGCCGCCCAAAGCGACAGGCGCAGGCGGCGGCGGCGTCATCCTGGCTCCGGGCAAAGATGAGCCGGCCGGCGCGCGCCTGGTGCAAGACGAAGCCTGACGCCGAACGAACCCATCCTCAGTAGATCACAACTGCTCAGGCCGGATCCGTGATCCGGCGGGTCATGGACCCACTTGAAGCATGAAGCTGTGATCTACTGATCCTACACGGTAGATCCGCATGACTGACACACCCATAGATCCTGCCATCGCCCTGTCGCACGCCGAGCGCGGCCGCGGCCTGCTGGCCGCTGGCCGCGATGTCGAGGCGCTGGAAGCTTTCGAGCGCGCAGCCTGGCTGGCGCCCCAAGACCCGCGCATTCAGTGGGCGCTGGCCAACACCCTCTGGCGCGTGGGCCGGGGCGAAGAAGCTGTGCGCGTCTACGAGCGGGTGATCGAGCTGCTGCCTTCCGAGGCGGCCCCGCGCTGCAATCTGGCCGAGGTGCTGGCGATGATGGGTCGCGTGATGGATGCGCGCGTGCAAATCGCGGCCGCGCGGGCGCTCGCCGCGGATGATCCGCACCTCTATCTGGCCGAGGGGATCGTGCGGCTGGCCCAATACCGGCCGGCCGCCGCGGAAGAGGCCGCCCGCCTGGCGATCGCCAGCGGCATTCTGCCCAAATTCGCCTATCTGAACCTGGGCGACGCGCTCCTGGTACAGGGCCGCACCGCTGAGGCCCTGGCGGCCTATCGCGTTGCGCGGCAGCATTGCGCGGCGGCCGACCTGGCCGTGATGCGCCAGGATCTGGCCTGGCTTGGCCGCGTGTACGGTGAGCTGCCCGGCCATGCCGGCGCGCTGGCCTGTTTCGCAGCCGAGAGTCCTCGCCGATGAACTCACTTCGCAACACATCGCGCCCCCGGTTGCCGATCGGCGCTATGGCGAGGAGGCTCTCTCGCGTCTGGATGTGGCTGGCTCGCCGCGTTTCAGCGGTGCAGTTTCCCCCCGCCCTACGCCTGACCCTGATCCTGCTCGTTCCCGCCTGCCTGCCGCTGGCCGCGCCGGGCTACTTCTTCGACGCGCACGACGCCCACCACAGCGTCTTCTTCCTGGTGGAATTCGACCAGGCGATCCGCGATGGCGTTCTCTGGCCGGTGTGGGGGCCAGATCACGCGTTGGGGTTCGGCTACCCGCTCTGGCTCGTCTACGCGCCGCTCGCTTACTACGTGGCTGAGGCGTTTCACCTGTTGGGCCTGGGTTTCACCGCAGCCGTCAAGGCGACCTGGGCGCTCAGCTTCGTCGTCGGCGCGCTGGGCATGTATCGCCTGGCTCGTCGCTGGTGGGGCGACGCGGTTGGACTGGTCGCAGCGATGGCGTATACCTATGCGCCCTATCACCTGGTGCAAATCTACGTGCGCGCGGCGCTGGCCGAATTCGTCGCCCTGGCCTGGTTCCCCTGGGTGTTGCTGGCGTTTGCTGAGCTGTGGGACGCGCCGCGTCTGCGCCAGACCGTGCGCGCCGCGCTTGCATTCGCCGCCTTGCTCCTCACCCACACGGTTTCGAGCCTGATTTTCGCACCCTTGTTGATAGCCTTCCTGGCAACGAAATGGGTTGGCGACCTGGCCGCTGCGAGACGGAGAACGCACGACGCCAAACGTGAAGCCAAACTGACAGGCGACTCACGACCTCCAACCTCCAACCTCCAACCTCCAACCTCCAGCCTCCAATCCCTTGTCTTCGGCGTGCTGCTGGCCGCGATCTTCATCGTACCCATGCTGTTCGAGCGCCGCTACATCGTGGAAGCCCAGTGGGTTCACGACACCTACAACTACCGGCAGCACTTCGTTTACCCAAGTCAGTTCTTCAGTCCCGACTGGGGTTTCGGCTATTCCGTCAAGGGGCCTGGCGATGGGATGAGCTTTCAGATCGGGCTGCTGCCTTTCATCGCCGCGCTCGTCGGAATCATCGGCTCGAGAGCGCAGACTGCAAATTGCAGATTGCAGATTGCAGATCAGAAACCCCCAATCTCCCGTCTCCGGTCTCCGGTCTCCAGTCTCCTGTCTCCCGTCCCCCCCCTCTTCCTGGCTGCTGTCACCGTCGTTGCGATCTTCGCGATGACCCCGGCCTCCCAGCCGATCTGGGATGCGTTGCCCCTGGTCGGGCTGATCCAGTTCCCGTGGCGGCTATTGGCCATCACCACGATCACGCTGGCGTTGTTGGCGGCCGCGGGAGCGCACTGGTTGAGCCTGTCAGATAGTGAGCAGCCCGCGCCCGTCGATGATCGAACCAGTCCATACGTCTATCTCCTCGCACTGGCGTTCGTGGCGGCGAGTCTTCCCTACACCAGGCCCGAACTGCGACCGATTCGCCCGCAAGATGAAAGCGCTGTGGCGATCATCGAGTTCGAGACGAAGCATCCCGACATGCGGGGGATGACGCGCTGGGCTGAGCGGATGCCAGCCGACGCCGACTCGCCGCTGATCGCCCAATACCTGGCGGGACAACCGCTGCAGAGGGCCGCGATCGTCGCGGGCGAGGGCGTCATCCTGGAACAGCAGCACACCGGCGCTTCTGGCCGAGCGCACGTGCAGGCCCAGAGCGGGGTTCGCCTGCGTTTCTACACCTATTTCTTTCCCGGCTGGCGCGTCGAGGTGAACGGCCGGCCGGCCGAAATCGCAGCCGATCCGCCCAACGGTCTGATCGGCCTGACGCTGCCTGCGGGAGAGCACGAGGTGCGTCTGCGCTTTGGCGCGACGCCGCTGCGCCGCGCGGCCGCGATCATTTCGCTCAGCGCCCTGGTCGGGTTGTTGGTGTTGTGGTTGATCGGCGCACGCGATGAGCGTTCAGCCAGGCCGCCTGGGGCTGGCATCCGCTGATTTGCCCGATGCCGCGGCGCTGTGCTACAATCTGAAAACGTATGAGTCAGCCTGACATCCCCTCAGCGCGTTACGGTCGTGACCGCCGCTGTCCGCACTGTGGGACGCGCGTGGCGCAAAAGGCCGAAACGTGTTTTTCCTGCGGCGCGGCGTTGGATGAGTCGCGCCGGCGCCCGCGACGACGGCTGCCCTGGCCCGATCTGATTCTGTTCGGCATCATCGCCACGCTGTTGGCCATCTGGTGGTTCGGGTGGCTGGCCGGACCATCGGCCAATCAGCCATCATTGTTGGCGCAGCGCGCCTCGGCGACGGCCCGCCAGGAGGCCGCGAGCATCGCGGTGAAGACTCCTACCGCCACACCCCCGCCGCCCGCCGCTACCTTCACCGCCACAAACACGCCCCCGCCCACTCCAACCTCGGCTCCCACGCCCGTCCGCCACAAGGTCGAAGCGGGCGACACGTTGGAGTTGATTGCGGGGCGCTATGGCTCGACGATCAAGGATATCGCCGAGGCGAATGGGCTGGGCGCCGATGGCTTCATTCGGGTTGGTCAGGGGCTGATCGTGCCCGTTTCTGGCCCCAGCGGCGGGGCTGGTCCAACCGCCACGCCGGCCGGAGGGACTTTGGTCTATCGGGTGCAGCCAGGCGACACCATCGAATCTATCGCCATGCGTTTCGGCGTTCAGATAGACTGGATCGTGCAGGCTAACCGGTTGGCCAACCCCGATCGCCTGGCAGTGGGACAGGCTTTGCTCGTGCCGCTGACCCCCAGGACGCCGACCCCCTCCGCGACTACGACGCCAGCGCCCATCGTCACCTTCACGCCCAAGGCTGGCTTCTCTGCGCCCGTACTGTTGGCCCCTGCGGATGGCGGCAGCGTGACCGGCGGCGAGGTCCTGCTCAGGTGGGCTTCGGCGGGGCTGTTGGCGGCCGACCAGTGGTATGTCGTCACGCTCAAGGTCACGTCCACAGACACGGCCGTGGCGCCCTATTGGACCAAGGGAACCACCTGGCGGCTCTCGTCCGACTTCCGCCTGCCTGGACAGGCCGCCGAATTCACGTGGCAAGTGCAGGTCGTTGCCGGCATGCCGAGCCAGACCGTCCAGCCGCTCAGTCCGCCGAGCCCCGCGCGGCGTTTCTCCTGGCAGTAACGCTCTTCAAGGCTTCCGGTAGATCCCGTACAGGTTGAGATTCCCCTCGCGGCCATCCGCGTAGAACGTGTCTATCTGTTCCAGCCCCGCGCTCTCAGCCAACCGTCCTAAGGCGTCCGCGTTGATGGCCGCGCAATAGCGACGGCCGGCCGCTTGCTCGCCCCAGGAAATGAGATAGTCGTCTGGCTCCACGTCTTCGTCGCGCAGACCAACGGCAGCCCAGGGCAAGATGCGCGTGCGCAGACGAGCCGCGGTGATGAACTGCCAGGTGGAGACGATGAGCCTGCCGCCCGATCGCAGGAGCGCCGCGCAGTCGGCCACGAAGCGGAGGCGATTCGCCGCGGCGGGGATATGATGCAAAACCGCCAACCCCGCGATGACTTCGGGAGCGAATCCGGCGACGGCGCCAACCCACTCGGACGAGAGCAGATCGGCCCACACGAACTCGGCTTGTGAAAGGTTGGCTGCTGGCGCCATCGGCTGCCCGGCCGATCTCTCGGCAGCCTGTGGACCTGGGCGAACCGGGTCGCCGGCCGTGCAGCTCGACAGGGCATTGCGCCGGGCGATCGCCAGAAGCTCTGGGCTGCTGTCCAGCCCCCGGTAGCGTCCGCGCCAGCCGCGTTCGACCAGGAATGCCAGCAGCCGGCCGTTGCCGCAGCCCAGGTCCAGGACGTTGGCAGCATCGCGCAGATGCGGTAGAATACGCTCGTAGCTGAGCGGCCAACTCTGGCGGGTGGCCGCGAAATCGTCGGCGAACCCGGCATAGAATGTGCGGTTGAGGTCGGCCAGCGCCGCGCAGATGTGTGGATCCATGACAATCGTGACCCGAATAGAGCAGGAATGGCGTCCGCGTGGCCGCGACCTGGACGTGCAGGCCCATAGAGCAACGCTGCTGGCGATCTTCGACGCCATCCGTCAGAGCGCGAGCTGGGACGAGCACGCGCTGCTGCGCATCTTAGCACAGCACCCGGCCGAGGGCAAGGCATCGGCTCAGGCTGCGGCTGCCGAAGGGCCCGCGCCGAACGGGGGGGCGGGGTATTTTTCGAAGATTGATCTGATCGCGGCGTATCGCCAGTTGACGGCCGCGGGCGATCTGCCGTTCGAGCGCCGCGTGCTGCGCCGGCTCCAGATGAAGCCGGTGCGCACCGCGTCGGGCGTAGTGCCGGTGACGGTGCTGACCGAGCCGGCCGACTGTCCCGGCCGTTGCATCTTCTGCCCCGACGCCGATGGCATGCCCAAAAGCTATCTGCCAAACGAGCCGGCCGCGCGGCGCGCGGCCCAGTGCGGCTTCGCCCCCTATCGCCAGGTGCGCACGCGGCTGGAGACCTTCGAGGCCATGGGACACACGGCCGACAAGGTCGAGCTGTTGATCTTGGGCGGCACCTGGAGCGCCTATCCGCGCGCCTACCGAGAGTGGTTTGTCTGGCGCTGTCTCGATGCGATGAACGCCCCGGCCGCTGGCGCGGCGTCGCTGGCAGAAGCGCAACTGCGCAACGAAGCGGCGCTGCACCGCAACGTCGGGCTGGTGATCGAAACGCGTCCCGATTGGGTCACGCCGGCCGAGATCATCCACCTGCGTCAGTTGGGCGTCACGAAGGTCCAGTTGGGCGTGCAAAGCCTGGATGATCGCATTCTGGCCCTCAACCAGCGCGGTCACGATGTAGCGGCCGTGCGCCGGGCCGTGCGGTTGTT
Source organism: Chloroflexota bacterium (assembly GCA_016876015.1). Taxonomy (GTDB): domain Bacteria; phylum Chloroflexota; class Anaerolineae; order CG2-30-64-16; family CG2-30-64-16; genus VGOD01. Next base: position 2,130 of record VGOD01000229.1, on the reverse strand, counting down.
GCGCGCGGCCGGCTTCAAGCTGCACCTGCACTGGATGCCGAACCTCTTCGGCGCCACACCAGAGTCAGATCGCAGCGACTTCGACCGGCTCTGGTCGGACCCGGCCCTGCGACCGGATGAGCTCAAGATCTATCCGTGTTCCATCATCCCTGGGACCGGGCTGTACGCCCTGTGGCAGGCGGGCCAATATCAGCCCTACACGAGCGAGGAGTTGATCAGCCTGATCGCGGACTGCAAAGCGATCATTCCGCCCTATTGTCGTGTCAACCGCGTGTTCCGCGACATCCCGGCCGATGACATCGCGGCCGGCGTGAAGACCTCCAACCTGCGGCAGCTCGTCCACGAGCGGATGGCCGCCCAGGGTCAGGTGTGCCGCTGCATCCGTTGCCGCGAGGTGCGCGGGGCAGCGGTGGCTGAGCATGAGCTGGAGCTTGTGGTTCACGCCTACGAGACGACCGACGGTCAGGAGCAATTCCTGGCCTACGAGACGGCCGCAGGCAAACTGGCGGGGTTTCTGCGCCTGTGGCTGCCGCGGCAGACGGAGGTCACGGAGGTCTCGCAGGTATATGCCCTGCTGCCAGAGATCGCGGGCGCGGCCATGATTCGTGAAGTACACGTCTACGGGCCAGCGCTCGGTCTCGGCGCGGCCAGCGCGGGAGAGGCGCAACACCTCGGCCTGGGTCGCCGGCTGATCGCCGAAGCGCGTCGGCGGACCAGGGCGGCCGGCTTTGGCCATTTGTCAGTCATCGCGGCCATCGGCACGCGACCCTACTACGAACGCCTGGGGTTTGCACGCGGAGAGTTGTATATGGCGATGGACACCACGGCCGACGAGTGTTGAAACAGGCCACAGGCATCACCCTTGTTTCATTCGGGTGTATTCAAACTTAGTTCGCGACTTCCGAAGCGAAGCATCCAGAGCGGACACGCTGTTCCGGCCACGCAGTCGAAGGATGCGGAGCGGTCGCCGGGCATGGCCGCATTCCTTCGACTTCGCTCTGGACAGGCTCTTCGACTACGTCCGGCACACGACGCCGGACTCCGCTCAGGATGCTTGTAACTATAGACCACCAGAAAAAGATTTAGACTTTCTGGTATAATACCCCTTCGTAGGGCTCGGTACAGGCCAGCCTGTCTGCACGTGCAGCTCCGCTGCGGCGAGCCAACCGCAAATCTGTGACACGAAGGGGGAAGCGAAATGCGCATTCGTATTAGCCTGAGTTCTCAAAGCGTAGCGCAACTGCTCGAGCGTTTGCACCAGGCGTATGCGCGGGGTCAACTGCGGTTGGTGAAGCGGATTCACGCCATTCTGTACATCGGGGAAGGCAAGTCCGTGGCTGATATCAGCACAATACTGGATTTGAGTCCGCAGACGATCTACAACTACATGGCGGCGTTCATCCTGAAAGGTCTCGCCAGCTTGGTGTATCAGCGTCCCGCAGGTCGCCCCCCAAGCTGACCAAATCGCACCGAAAGGAGTTGGCACAGCTCATCGACGGCGGTCCCGAGGCCGCAGGCTACGACTGTGGCGGCTGGAACACGTGCTTGATTCAAGACCTGATCCTCACCCGCTTTGGTGTGGAATACAACCCGCAGTATCTTCTCAATTTGTAGGGGCGCACCCTTGCGGTCGCCCCGGCTGCTAAAGAACATGGGCTATTCGTACCAGAAGGCCCGGTTCGTCTCCGACCACTTGGCGGATGTGGCGCCAGAGCAACAGGAATGGCTGGAGAAGACGTGGCCGGAGTTGCGGCGGCAGGCGCAAGCGCGCAACGCGCTCGTGTTGTTCGGCGACGAGTGCAGCTTTGCGCAATGGGGCTCGTTGAGCTCCACGTGGTCACGCCGCGGCCACCAGCCCGAGGTCAAGACGAGCGGTCAGCGCCGCGCCTACAAAGTGTTCGGCATCCAGGATGGCGCCAGGTATCACACCAGCCAAGCCATGCAGGCGTTCTTCGCAGCCCACACGGACCGCATCACGGTGTATCAGCTGCTGCGCTATTCGCCGGACTTCAACCCGATCGAGATCGGGTATACACAGTGCACCTCCAATCAAATGGCATAGAGAGCAACTTGGCTCAGGCGCTGGCATCCTCAGAGTTGTGCCGGGCGGTGTGGGCATTTGCGGGCGAT
>VGOD01000228.1 GCA_016876015.1 Chloroflexota bacterium | reverse complement strand
CTCGAATCTCTTCCTGCTGGCGGTTCTGCTGGCGGCGTGTATCGCTTCGGCGGTATGGCTGCCCTGGCCGTGGTGAAGGGGGAGTTGAGTGCATCGCTACGCCGGCCTGCTGGAAGCCTATTGGGAGTAGGGATGGGAAGGACGCGTCGAGTATGCGCTGTTCGTCGAGGAGTTTGGGCTCTCCCTTCTTTCTCGCCACCGGCCAGCGCCTGACCATCTACGCCGGGGACGGCAGCGTGCTCTGGTCGGGCGTGGTGCGCCTGGTGCGCAGAAAGTAGCGGGAGCAGCACGACCTGTCGTCCGGCATCTGGTCATACGAGAAGCAAGCGGGTCTGTCCTACGCGCAATGGCTGGCGTGGTTTATTCACGACCCGCCGCTGCGGGCGACGGTGGAGGTGGATGATGATGGAATACCCTAGAGCACCGGTCAAGTAATGCCGAACTCCACGGTCGGGCGATTGGAAACCGCTGCAACCATTGCAAAGCCGCCCTTCGTTGGCTGAATCTAGTCGCCGCAGGGCGACTTCGCAAGCGTTGCTGCGACCTCGGTCGCCCGTGTCGGATTACTTGACCGACGTTCTAGCGCCGCTATAGCGAGAAATTCGATTTTTCTATCCGGTATGACTATAGCCAAGGCCGACGCGGGGGATGCGCAGCGGCGGAGTGTGCGCCTTTTCGAGCAGCTATCGGCCGGCCTGAGCCGCAGTAGCAACGTCAATCGGCCTTGCTGGGATGGATGAGCGCCTCTGATTCCCAGTTCCCAGACTCGGGGGTACCATGTCCCACAACAGCAGCATGAGCCAAACATTTCCTCCTCCTGACTACATCGCCGTTGAGTCGGCGGTGTCCGGCATCGAGATCTTCAAGCCGGCGCCGCCGACCGCACCCCATCGCGAGGTCGTTACCTTCAAATGTCCAGGCTGCGGCGCCAACACCGCCTACAGCATCACGGAGCGCGGCCTGGTCTGCACCTATTGTGGCTATCACCAGGCGCCGCGACACGGACCGGTGGGCGAGGAAGCGGCCGGCTTCGAGTTCACCGTGGATGTGGTGGCGCGGGCCAGCCACGGCTGGGGCGTGGCGCGCAAGGAGCTGGTCTGCCAGAACTGCGGCGCACACACGACCCTGCCCGCCCAGTCGCTGTCCCACACCTGTCCCTTCTGCGCGTCCAACCGGGTGGTGCAGCGGCAGGCGCCCCAGGACGAGTTGCGGCCGCGCTTCCTGCTGCCCTTTCAGGTGGAGGCGGAGGCGGTGCGGGGAATCGCCCGCGGCTGGCTGGGCAGCAGTTGGATGATGCCAGCCGGCCTGCACCAGGCAGCCAGCCGCGCCGACTTTATCGCCATCTACCTGCCGGGCTGGTCGTTCGATCTCAGATGCGCCGGCGCCTGGCAGGCCGAGGTCGGCTACAAGAACCGCGATAAGATCAAGTGGCGTTGGCAGACCGGCGCGGTCAGACAAAGCTTCAGCAACCATCTGGTTAGCGGCACGGCGCGCATCCCGCCCCGGTTGCTGGCGTCCATCTGGGACTTCCGCCTGGCCGGCCTGGCGCCCTATGAGCCGGATTACCTGGCGGGTTTTCAGGCGCAGGCCTACGACACCCCGCTGGAGAGCGCGTGGAAAACAGCCCACCGCGAGATCCGTGAGCGCACCGTACAGGCGGCGCGGGCGCAGGCGCTGGAAGCTGACAAGGCCCAGAAACTGCGCAACTTCACTCTGAACGTGGACTTTGCCGACGAGGAGTGGCGCTACCTGCTGCTGCCCTTCTACCTGGCAGCCTATGAGCACGGCGGCAAGACATACCAGGTCGTGATCAACGGCCAGAGCGGCGGGATCGCCGGCCAGCGGCCGGCCGATTGGCTGAAGGTGGGGGCCGTTGTGGCGCTGCTGCTGGCCGCCGGCCCGCTGCTCTATCTGTTCAGCATCCTGGGGCTGAGCCAGGTCACCGACGCGGCGTCGGCCGTCGCCTGCCTGGCTGTCCTGCTGAGTATGGCCGGCATCGCCGCGGCGCTGGCGATCCTGGCGGCTGCTGCGAGGTTGGACGATGTCTGAATTCCCTACCTCCACCTCGAACATGACCCTGGACGACGCCTCGACCCTCTGCGAGCACTGCGACTGGGGCTTCCTCGTGCCTGCGGGCGAGGCGCTGCCGGTCTGTCCCCATTGCCAGCGGGCTGTCCTGACGCTGACGGCGCAACTGGCGGCCGGCGCGGCCGCACCGGAGCTGGCCGTGCCGTTCAGCGTGACAGATGTGGACCTCACGGCCAACCTGCAACGCTTCGCCAGCGGGTTCCTCTTCGCGCCGCCGGACCTGACTGCGGGCAACCTGCGCAGCCGCCTGCAGTCGCTCTATCTGCCGCGTTGGCTGGTGGACTGTGACGTGCAGGCGGAGTGGCGCGCGGAGGTGGGCTTCAACTACCAGGTCGTCAGCCACGAAGACCAGTACAGCGATGCGACCAGGCAATGGCAGTCGCGCGAGGTGCGCGAAACGCGCGTGCGCTGGGAGACGCGGGTGGGTCGCCTGGTGCGGCGCTACGAGAACGTGGTCGCGCCAGCGATGGAGGAAGACGAGGCGGTGCGCCAGCGGCTGGGGGATTTTGACCTGACCCCGGCAGCGCCGGTCGCCGGACGATTGCCAGAATCGGCCCTGATCCGGACGGCCAATCGTTCCACCGAAGATGCCTGGAGCGACGCCGCGCCTGCGATCCGCCAGCGGGCCGCGGCCGAGTGCGGCGCCGCCTGCCGCGCCCACCACATCCGCGAGTTCGAGTGGCGCCCCCAGTTTGGCAACCGGCAGTGGACGCACCTGGTGCTGCCGGTGTATGCCAGCTACTACGCAGACGCAGATGGCGTCGTGTACCCGGTATTCATCCACGGGCAGACGGGCAAGGTCTATGGCCGCAAGCAGGCAGCCTTCCGGCCGGCGCGCAACCTGACGTTGGCATTGGGCGCGGCTGGGCTGCTGATCCTGCTGGCCAGCCTGCTGCTGGTGCTGCTGGAGGGCTTTCTGGTTGAGACCGGCGGTGCGTTATCGGGCCTGGGAGCCCTGGGTGTGCTGGTCGCCATGGCCCTGGGCATCGCTGCCGTGCTGCCCGTGGCCTACGTCTGGATCTTCAACCGCCGCCAACCGCCGGATCCGCTCTTGTAGAGGGCGGCGGGGTCAAGAACCGGATCCATGATCGTGCGAAGCGCACTCCCAGTGAGAATTTCTGCTCTGCCGTAGAAAGTCAGATGATGCCAAACCACTCCACCGGCGCATTGCGCATCCAACTCTTCGGCCCCTTGCGCGTCGAGTGGGACGGCCAGTCCGTCGTCTTCGCCCGGCGCAAGACGGCCGCGCTGCTGGCCTATCTGGCCCTGCACCCGGGCGAGCAGCCGCGCGAGCAGATCGCCGCGCTCTTCTGGGGGGACACGGCGGACGAAGACGCGCGGCGTTCGCTGCGCGTGGCGTTGGCCGACCTGCGCAAGGCGCTGGGCGACGCCACGCTGCTCGGCGACCGCGACGCGCTGGCGCTGAACCCCGCGGCCGCCGAGATTGACGCCCAGCGCTTCGCCCGCCTGCTGGGCAAACCCCACGCCGCGCTCACCGCCGATCTGCTGGCCGGCCTGGCCCTCTACCGCGGCGATTTACTGGAGGCGCTCTACGACGAGTGGGTGCTGCCCCTGCGTGAGCATTTTCGGGCGACCTGGCTGGCGGCCCTGCTCCTGCTCATCGAGCGCTACCGGACCGCAGGGGACTACGCCAATGCCATCCAGCAGGCCCGTCGTCTGCTGCAGCGCGAACCGGCCCACGAGACCGCGCACCAGCACCTGATCTTCTGCCTGGCCGCGAGCGGCGAGCGGGATGCCAGCCTGGCCCAGGTGGAGGCGTGCCGCGCGGCGCTGCGCCAACATCTGGACGCCGACCTGTCGGCCGAGACCCTGGCCCTGGCCGCGAGCATCCGCAAGCAGGGGGCAGAGGGCGCCGGCCGGCTGACCAACCTGCCCCGCCCACTCACCAGCTTCATCGGCCGCGAGGCGGAGTTGGAGCAGGTCGAGACGCTCCTGGCCCAAACCCGCCTGCTGACCCTGACGGGGCCGGGCGGCAGCGGCAAGACCCGCCTGGCCATCCAGGCCGCCGACGAGGCCAGCCACGGCTATCCAGACGGTGTCTGGTGGGTGGATTTCGCTTCCCTGGCCGAGCCGGAGCTGGTCGCGGGGGCCATTGCTCGTGCCCTGGGCGTGGCGGAGCGGGGCGACGAGAGCCTGCTGACCCTGACGGCCAGCCGCATCGGCGGGCAGCGCCTGCTGCTGGCGCTGGACACCTGCGAGCATCTGCTGGCCGCCTGCGCCCTGGTCGTGGAGTTTCTGTTGGCCCGCTGTCCGGGGCTGGCCGTGCTCGCCGTCAGCCGGGAGCCGCTCGACCTGCCCGGCGAGGTGGCCTGGGAGACGCCCCCCTTCCCCGCGCCGGCGGAGGGCAGCGACCTGCGGACGCTGCGTCAAAACGATGCGATGCGCCTCTTCGTGGAGCGGGCGCGGACGGCCAACGCTGGTTTTCAGCTCGGCGCGGGGAACGCCGCGGCCGTGGCCGGCATCTGCCGCCGGCTGGAGGGCATCCCCCTCGCCATCGAGCTGGCCGCGGCGCAGATGGATCGCCGTTCATCGGCGGAGATCGAACTGGGGCTGAGTCAGGCCGGGGACGACGCGCTGCGCGCCGCCATCCAGTGGAGCTACGACCTGCTGTCGCCGGTGCAACAGATCCTCTTCCGGCGGCTGGCGGTCTTCGACGGCGGCTGGGACCTGGCCGCGGCCAGCATCGTCGCCGCGGGCTACGCCGAGCCACAGGCGCCCCTGGCCGCAGTCGCCGGCCCCCACGGGGTCAGCCCGCTGCCTGTCAGCGGGGAGGCAGTGACGCGGCAGGTGTTGGAGAACCTGGCGCGCAAGGGGCTGGTGCAGGCGCGCCGCGGGGAGGACGGCCCGCGCTACAGCCTGCTCGACGCCCTGGCCGGGTTCGCCCGGCAGGCGTGCCAGGCGGCCGGGGAGTGGGAGCGGCTGGTCGCGGCCCAGGCCGGGTTCTATTTCGACCTGCTCGACAGCCAGTGGCCGGCCGCGTATTCCCCGCGGGAGCCGGCCATCCTCGACCGGATCGAGCGGGAGACGGCCAACCTGCGCCGGGCCTGGCGTTGGCAGATCGAGGCCGCCGAGTGGCAGGCGCCGCCCCAGGCCATCAGCTATCAGTCGCGCTTCTGGCAGGTGCGCGGCCACCATTGCGAAGCCGACCTGCGTCGGCTGAGCCAGTCTGCGCAGGCAGACTTTGCAGCGGTTGCTGCGACCTCGGTCGCCGGGCATCTTCGCCGGCCGCAGCGTGGGCATTCGCCGCCAGCATCGTTTCAGGATCCAGCGCCACCTCCTCGCGCGTGATGATCAGCCACGGCTCGAGGCTGCGGCGCAGGTTAGCAAGCGCCTGGCGCAAGTTGTTCTTGGCATCGACGTCGGGCATCTCGCCCCACAGGAGGCCGGCCAGGTCATCGCGGCGCTGGCCGCGGCCGGTCACGGCCAGGTAGGCCAGCAGCGCCGGTACCTTGGCCGACATGAAGCCGGTCACCGGCGCGCCGTCCACCGCCACGCGCAAGCCGCCGAACAGACGAATTTCTAAACTCGTGTCCATCTTCCGCGCCAGCAAACGATCTCCAAACGATTCAAGACTATAATGAAGCAAGTATAACACAAATGGAGACGCAAGGCGAATGCAAATGTCGCGAGGTTCGGCAGCCAGGTCGGCGCGTTACTACATCTTTGTGTTGAGTGCGTGGGAGGCAAGCAGTCGTACCGGCGAGCCGGCCGCCTGGCGCTTCAGCTTGCAAGACCCACACACTGCCGAGCGCCGCGGCTTCACCGACCTGACGGGGCTGACCGCGTACCTGGCGGCGTGGCTGGGAAACAGTGATCAGGCGTCAGGGGGCAGTGGTCAGGCGCCAGAGACGAGCAACCCGCCTACCAATTTACCAACCTACCAATTTACCAACCTACCAATCTACCAACTTACCAACCCAAGGAGAGCAACCGATGGAACGACGTATCATCAACCCCTGGACCTGGCAGGACGAGTTCGGCTACGTCCAGGCCAACGAAGTCAGCGGCGTGCAGCGCACCCTGTACTGCTCCGGGCAGGCCGCCAACGACGCGACGGGCGCGGCGGTGCTGGCCGGCGACATGCGCGGCCAGATCGGCCTGGCGCTGGACAATCTGGAGACGCTGCTGGCCGCGGCCGGCTTCAGCTTCGCCGACATCGTGCGGCTGAACATCTACACCACCGACGTGGATCAGTTCTTTGCGCACTACGACGCCTTCATTAGCCGCCTGGCCGCGGCCGGCTGCCAGCACACCGGCTCGCTGATCGGCGTGGCCCGGCTGGCTTTCCCGGAGATGCTGGTCGAGATCGAAGCGACGGCTGTGGCCTGAGCCTTTTCCATACCCACCCCACTCACCCAACTGAAGGAGTAACAAACCATGAACAACGCATCCGTCAACCGCATCGGCGGCATCGCCGCCATCCTGGGCATCCTGCTGTTGTTCGGCGGGTACGCCATTCCCGCGCTGTTGGGGATCGGCGTGCTGCTGTTGGCCCTATTCTACTATACTCTGGACAAATCCCTCGGCTCGTCCCCCCTCGGCCTGGCTGCGGTCGGCTCGACGGTGGTGGGCGGCATCGGCCTGTTCTTCACCGGAACCGATCCGTCCACCCCGACCAACAGCTTCATGGTGCTGGCCTTCATGCTTCCCGCTCTGCTGGCCGGGTTGGCTGCCAGAGGCAAAGCCGGCTTCCCACGCTTCCTGCCCATCTTCGGCATCGTCGGCGGCGCGCTGGGCGTCGTCAACGCCATCGTCAACATCTCCGGCGGCGGGGACTGGACCAACCTGTCCAGCCCGACGCTGACCCTGCTGAGCAACCTGACCTATTATCCGGCGTTTCTGCTCGTGCTGGTCTGGCTGGTGTGGGGCGGCATCCGCATGTTCCGCAAGGCGTAACTTGCCGGAATGCACAGTCTGCGCGGCCGTGAAACCGCGCAGACTGGTGCAGGCGAGCCTGACGCCGGCCTGCAGATGCGCCGTGTCATCGTCCCCACCGAGTCGCCAATGTTCCCCCTGCGCCTGGTCGAGGCGTCGCTGTAGATCAAGCAACCCATTCACACATTTTGCAAAGGAGAACGAATCCATGAAAAAGCTCACCTGGTGGTTTCGCATCGTCGGTGTGTTCTATCTGCTGCTGGCGCTGATGAACCTCTACTTTGTCCTGATCAACCCGGCTGGTATGACATCCATGGCGGCGTTTCCATTCCCCGTCACGCCGGACACGACCCAGGCCTTTGTAGATGGCTGGTCGCCTTTCGCTTTCGAGATCTTCGGCATCGCTACCTTTGCCCTGTGGGCCTCGCGCAATCCTCGCCGCAACCTGGGCGCAGCCTGGCTGCTGGTCTGGCTGGAGTTTACCCACGGCGTGCTGGACGACATCTACCTGATCGCCCGTGGCTATGACGCGGTCGGCTATGCGGTCTTTATCGCCATCCACCTGATCATCATCGCCACCGGCGTGCTGTTTGCGCGGCAGGCCGAGAGGGAAGCAGCATGAAACTGTTCTACAACCTCCTCTACAGCCGCTTGCGCGCCCCCTGGGATCTCGGCCCGCGCCGGGAGTTGGTGGAGGCGGTTGAGAGCGGGCGCATCCAGCCCTGCCGGGCGATTGACCTCGGCTGCGGCACGGCCAACAATGCCATCTTCCTGGCCCAGCACGGCTTCGACGTGACCGGGACCGACTACTCGTCCGCGGCCATCGCCCTCTGCCGGCAGCGGGGCACGGCCGCGGGCGTGACGGTGCAGTGGATCGAGGATGACCTGACCAACTTGCAACACGTCCGCGGCCCCTTCGACTTCCTGGTGGATTGGGGCGTCTACGACGATCTCAGCCCGACCGCCCGCCGCGCCTATCTGCGCAACGTGCTGCCGATGACTCACGCCCGCAGCCAGTTCCTGATCTATGTCCACGAATGGCCGTATCGCTGGTACGACCGGCTGATCCTGGCCCTCCTCCGTTATGGTCCCATGCAGCCCGGCGAGATCGAGGCCAACTTCGGCCTCCATTTTCACGTTGAGAAGATCGTGGCACGGCAGTGCGACCGAGGCTACCTGGCAGGAGAGGCGGTCTATTGGCTGCGAAGGCGGGCAACACCATGAAGCTCTTTGGTCGCGATCTTCGCTGGACGCGCCGGCGCTTCGCAAACGCTTGGTGCGTTCGCCGCGTCCGTTTCTCACCCCCAACGGAACGCTTTTGAAACGCTTTTAGTGCTATCCTTGTTGCTGATTCGCAGGTTGCGTATCCTCTCAATAATCCGGGGAAACGGCGGTCACAGACCGCCTACGAGCCTGCTTTCAGGGGGTCTGCGACCCCATAGGCATCAAGCTAAGGTCGTTCTGGTCTCATCGCGCGCTTGTAAGGGGTCTGCGACCCCGCCTTGACCGCTTGTTTGGCCGCTTCTGGCGGGACCGTCGCCAGCAATGGGGCGTCGGCG
>VGOD01000227.1 GCA_016876015.1 Chloroflexota bacterium | reverse complement strand
ACCAACGGCAACAGGATCATCACCACCTCCGGCGGCGACATGTGTCTCGGCCGATAAAGCGCTGATTGATCATGCGCTTAAACTCTCCACCCGGGCGCGCGACCCGGCTCCGCACTACCAGCACTCGGAGATCGGCTACAACTATCGCCTGAGCAACCTGTTGGCCGCCGTGGGCCGCGGCCAGTTGCAGGTGTTGCCCGATCGGGTGCGCCGCAAACGGGAGATCTTCCAGTATTACGCCGACACCCTCGGCGACCTCCCCGGCATCACGCTGATGCCGGAAGCGCCGTGGGGCCGTTGCACACATTGGCTGACCTGCATCACGGTGGACCCACAGGCGTTCGGCGCCGACCGGGAGGCGATCCGCGTGGCGTTGGACAAGGCGGACATCGAATCCCGCCCCCTGTGGAAGCCGATGCACCTGCAGCCGGTGTTCCAGGATTGCGAAGTCGTCACCCACCCCCGGCCCCTCCCCTTCGACACGCTCAGGGCAGGCTCTGCGAGGGAGGGGAGAAGCGTGGCCGAAGCGCTGTTCCGGGAGGGGCTGTGTCTGCCGTCGGGCACGGCGCTGAGCGAGGATGACTTGATGCGAGTCGTGAATGTGATACGTAGGGTCTCATGACCAGCTTTTCCGATACGGGCGTCTTTCACTGGCAAGCATCTGGTGGTTGTGGTAAAATACGTCATCGAACCGACCGGCACACACGGCTATGTGAGTACGCTATACTTGAGCCGCACAATCTATGCAAGAGGAGAACAGCTATGGCCGGAAACGGAAACCTGAGAGAGTTGATTCGCGTTCACTATGATCGCGCAGGTGATATTCTGACCTTCTCGTTTACTGAAAAACCGCAGCCGGCTGTGGCCGAAGAGGCGGCCGATGAGATTTGGGTGCGCTACGAGCCAGACACAGGTCGTGTGGTCACAGTAGATGTCCTGAACTTCTCGGAGCGTGTGTATGCGGCATTTGGGCCGCAATTGACCTATGGAGAACGCGCCGATCCGCAGCGGCTGGAGGCGCTGGAAACTTTCCGATTGCTGCAGCCTGGAAACTCACCTGGTCGCAGCTGACTCCGAGTGAAGCATCTGGGAAAAATCGCGGCATCAACCCTATCGCCCAGACAGGCAAAGCCCCCCTGCTCATCCTCACCGGCGGCTGGCTGCCCTGGCGGCCGGCCGACCGGCCGGCCGGCGAGGTCCTGGCCGCCAGCGCCGTGGCCCGGGGCATCCCCGGCGACCGCGTGCGGGTCACCGGCCGGGTGCTGAACACGGCCGCCGAGGCCCAGGCCGTGGCGCAACTGCTGCACGATGAGGACCCTGCGGCCGCGGGCCCCGTCATCCTGGTCACCTCGGCCTTTCACATGCGCCGCTCAGCCTGGCTGTTCCGGCAGGCCGGCGTGGACGTGTTCCCCTACCCGGTGGATTTCCGCGTGCCGGAAGGCCGGGCGTTCACGATCCTGCATCTGCTGCCCGCCGCGGAAGGCCTGAAAAAGACGGAGCTCGCGCTGCGGGAGTGGTATGGCTATCTGTATTACCGTCTGCGCGGCTGAGAAGGATCAATCAGCGTTCATCTGCGTCCCCAAAGCCGGTGGTCAACCAGCAGATGGCCCAGGTCGGTAACCCTGACCTGGGCCATTTTGTTTGACCGGACGAGGTATAATCGTCCTACAGGAATCGAGTGACACTACGGGCTGTTCCGCTGGGAGCGCAAAAGCAGTGATCCAGCCAACGGCGAACGTCAAAACAGAGTAGCAAGAGGTCAGCATGGGTGTAACACCTTTGGACCTACCCCCGGACAGGCGCTCAGATCTTGGGCAGTGAGATGTTCGACTGGGCTTGACTGACTATCGGGCGAATGCTACAATACGCTCAATGTCGTGAACGACTGCTGATAACAGGCGCGTGTGGATGGGAGGTTGCTTCGATGATTCAGACCAGTGTCAAGATTGATTTGCCGCAGGCCCTCCTGCAGCGAGCGCGGGTCTCGGCGCCCGGCCCCGCGCGGGAGTTGGTAGCTTTTTTGCTCGAAAGTTATGCTCAAAACCTGGAACGATCACAACGTCAGCAAGCCTATGAAGATTACTATGCCATGCGGGCGGCTGAAGACCGGGATGAAGAGCGCGCCCTCTTGGCCGATTTTGCTTTTTCAGATGCCGAAGCTCCACTCGAGGACATCGCATGACGCCCGGAATTCAACGCGGTGACGTTTTCTGGGCCAATCTTGACCCTACAATTGGCGTTGAGATTCAGAGGGTCGAAGGATCACAAGAAAGGAAATCAGCGTCCATCTGCGTGAATCTGCGTCTCCAAACAGGGGGAGAGCCGTGCAGGCCCTGGCGGAAGAGCATGAGGCGCAGTCGCTGAAATAGCTCAAGGCGGCCAGGTTCGAGGGGGGGCTGCTGCTGAACTTCGGCCCGAAGCCGCAGGTCAAGCGCAAGGCCTACGACAACGCGCGGAAGGGACAAACAGGCTGCCAGGTTGCGCAGGTGCGATTGACCGGTTGGGCAAAGTGGGTATAATGGGGTGAGCTGGAACGGATCGAGTGCGTAGCAATGTTACGGAGGTAGTCCTATGGAGCGAGCTCATCAGATGATCAGTGGCGATGGATTGCAGATTCCCCTCCCCTTGATGCAGCGCTATGGTTTGCAGCCAGGTACTCGAGTCGTTTTAGAATTAGAGGCCGAAGGCATCCGTGTCCTGCCGGCCCTGGCTCATCGTCCAAAGATAGAGAGCCAGGCGCTGCGCCATCTGCTGCGCCACCTGGGTGATGCGGTGACCATCGAAGCGCGGCAACGTGAAGGCGCATGGCGTGTGACCGTTTTTGCGTCGGGCAGTTTGCGGCCGATCGGCGAACTGATCTACGATTTGGCTGGCGATTTCCTTGAGGAGCCTTCGACGCCACTGGAGACCATGCGTCGTCGCGCTGTCGAAATCATGGGAGATCAATAGAACTCGTGCTTGGCGTTCCTCATTACAGGCAGAAGTCGCCCGACGCGTGTTTGCCAGCCTGTGTGCGCATGGCGCTCGCCTATCGAGGCCGAAAGCACAGTGAGCAGGAATTGGTGCAGGCCTTGGGCATAGTGCGCGGCTTGGGCACAAATCCAGAAAGCACGATCACCGGCTTGGAAAGCATGGGCTACCATGCTCTTTGGTTCGAGAATGCAACGCTGGAGCGCCTCATTGATCTCTTGGGCCATGACTGGCCGGTCATCGTCTTTCTTCGAGCGGCGAATTTGCCTCATGGACGTGCTGGTTTGCATGCGGTGGTCCTGATCGCAATCAACTATGAGCAAGTCATCTGCCTGGATCCAAGCTTGGATCAGCCGTTGGCGCTGGAATTGGGTACCTTCCTAAACGCTTGGAGGATTCTGGGCAGTCAAGGTTTGGTTGTGTGGGTATCGTGAACAGCACATCTCTTCTCCTCAAGTGGCGGCGTGACCGAGGCGCTGTTCCGCGATGGGCTGTGTCTGCCATCGGGTACGGCGCTGACGGAGGCGGACATCGAGCGGGTGGCGGCGGTAGTAGGCGCCGTGCGGCGCTAACAGGCTCCGGTTTCGCTGAGTACATCGGCGCACCGGCCGACCGAGGAGCGTAGATGATTCATTTGCTGACCCAACCGGCGACGCCCTGCCAGGTCCAAGAGATGTTGGAGATCTACTCTATCATGATCAAGATCGTGGTAGATGTCCGGCGCCGCCTGTTGGCCGGTGGGGGCGAAATGCATGCAGACTGCGAGGCGGTGTTGCTGGCTGAGGGCAGCGAGCAGGATGATCTGTGGGGCGCCAACTGGTATCCGGCCGAGCAGCGCATCGAGTTCGAGTCGTTGATCAACATCCGGCCGCGGCTTGGCAATCGCAGCATCATCATTCAGAGCGAAGAGATCCGGCAGCAAGTCGCAGCCATCACCCATGCACTGCTGGGAGGCGTTCAGTGAGAAATCGCGAGCGGATCCAGGCGCGCTATCTCAGAGATGCATTGCCCGTGCGCCTTGCTGGCCTGGCGGCCGACCTCGGCCGGGTGGCGTCTTCAGCCCGTCATGCGACGGGGGGCGCAGCGGTCGCGGCCATGCTGGAGGAAAGCCAATACCTGATCGAGTGGACGGCAGCCGAAGCGCCGGTTGAGTTGGCCGGAGAGCTGGTAGACCTGCAAGTGATGCTGGCGCTTTGGCGCCGGGCCTGGCCCGAGGCGCAGCACAACGCGCTTCAACGCAGCATCCTGGCCGTGCAAGCAAAACAATGGGCCGATCAGATCATGCGGCATGTGCCTGCGGACGCGCGGTGATCATGTCCCCCACCCCCCAAAGTTGGGGGGAGCGCATTCCCCCTGGGATTATGGCGAGCGCGTTTCCCCCAGGATTGGGGGCCGGGGGGCGGCTCATTCTTCGCCGAGGCGCCGCGGCCGACATGAATAACTGCCCCCTGGATCATACCCGAGCATCTCAAGGATAGATCATGCGAACTGTTTTTTGCCCCGTTTGCCCCCGCTGATTGGCGAGGACGAAATCGCCGAACTTTCGATTAGGACATATGTCCGCACCCCTATGCTTTCGTGGTCTCCGTTGCGAACATGGCCCAGGTCGGTAACCCTGACTTGGGCCGTTTTGTTTGACCGGGCAGGTGGGGCAGGGTATAATGGCGTTATTGGAGCCGGACTCATGGCGATGCGCTTCGTTCTTTATCTGGCCGAGCGCACCCTGGCGCGGATGCAGGCGGCCGAACCGCCGCCGGACGTTGCATCCCTGGCGTTGGCGACCGCGGCTGTGACCGCGATGCGCCGCTACCTGGACGCGGCCACGCCGGAAGGCATGTCGGCCTTGCGTGCAAGCTTGACCCAGGTCTTCCAGGCGCAAAACGAAATCGTGCGCCCCATGCCGTGGAAAGCCCCGGTGCGGCTGATCCGCAGCAAAGACCTCCTGCTCATCGAGGACGCGCTGCGCTGCTTCGTAGCGAGCGACAACGTCGCGCAGGCCGGCGAGTGGGCCTACCAGGTCGCCCGCGTCTATGCTGAACGCTACAACCCGGCGCACGGGCCAGGCCTGCTGGTTGAGTCTGTTCCGTTCCTGGCGGATATCGTTCGGTTTTGGAAAGAGGATTCCGGAGACCAGATTCCCGAAACGCGCAGGGAGGTGTCTGATGCACGATAAGTCCACCGTTCAGCACATCCGTGAATCCGTCGAACACTGGCAAACCACCGACGTCCAACGCGCCGCGTCCCGTCTGTCCGAACGCCGCGACCCCTTCACCACCATCTCCGGCGCGGCGGTGGAGCGGCTCTACACCCCCGCGGACCTGGCTGACCTGGATTACGACCGCGACCTGGGCCTGCCCGGCCGCTATCCGTTCACGCGCGGGGTTCACCCCACCGGCTATCGCGGCCGGCTGTGGACCATGCGCATGTTCTCCGGTTTCGGCACGGCCGAGGAGACGAATGCGCGCTTCAAGTATCTGCTGGCGCAGGGGCAGACCGGCCTCTCGGTGGCGTTCGACATGCCGACCCTCTACGGCTACGACAGCGACGCGGCCGAGGCGCTGGGCGAGTTCGGCAAGTGCGGGGTGGCAATCTCGTCGCTGGCCGACATGGAGGCGCTGCTCGATGGGCTGCCGCTCGACCAGGTGACGACCTCCATGACGATCAACGGCCCGGCCGCGATCATCTGGGCCATGTACATCGCCGCGGCCGAACGCCGCGGCATCCCGCGGGCGGCGCTCGGCGGCACGATCCAGAACGACATTCTGAAGGAGTTCATCGCCCAGAAGGAGTTTCTCTTCCCGCCGGCGCCTTCGATGCGCCTGGTCACAGACACCATCGAGTTCGGCTCTCGCGAGTTGCCCAAGTGGAACACCATCAGCATTTCCGGCTACCACATCCGCGAGGCGGGCGCGACGGCCGGCCAGGAGTTGGCCTTCACCCTGGCCGATGGCTTCGCCTACGTCGAGGCGGCGCTGGCCCGTGGGCTGGCGATGGATGACTTCGCGCCGCGACTGTCCTTCTTCTTCAACGTCCACAACGAGTTCTTCGAGGAGGTCGCCAAGTTCCGCGCGGCGCGGCGCATCTGGGCGCGGGCGCTGCGCGAGAAGTACGGCGCCAAAGACCCTCGTTCCTGGATGCTCCGCACCCACGCGCAGACGTCGGGCGTCAGCCTGACCGCGCAGCAGCCGGAGGTGAACGTCGTCCGCGTGGCGTTGCAGGCGCTCGCGGCCGTGCTCGGCGGCACGCAGAGCCTGCACACGAACAGCATGGACGAGGCGCTGGCGCTCCCCTCGGAGAAGGCCGCCACCATCGCCCTGCGCACCCAGCAGGTGATCGCCGAGGAGAGCGGCGTGGCGAGCACGCTCGATCCGCTGGGCGGGTCGTTCTACGTCGAGGCGCTCACCGACCGCCTGGAGGCCGAAGCCAACGATTATTTCAGAAAGATCAACGCGCTGGGCGGAATGCTGCGCGCCATCGAGACTGGCTTCCCGCAGCGCGAGATCGCCGAGGCCGCGTTCCGTTATCAGCAGGAGATTGACACGCAGCAGCGCACCGTGGTCGGCGTCAACGACTACGTGGCCGACGAGCCGCTGACCATCCCGCTCCTGCAGATGGATCCCGAAGGTTACGAGCGCCAGCTCGCCCGCCTGCGCCGCGTGCGCGCCGGACGGGATAATGCCGCGGTCACCGCTTCCCTGGCTCGTCTGACCGATGCTGCACGCGACGGCAAGACCAATCTGATGCACCCGATCCTGGAGGCGGTCAACGCCTACGCCACACTGGGCGAGATCACCGGCGTCTTCCGACAAGTGTTTGGGGAGTATCAGGAGCCGGTGTTTTTTTGAGCACAAGTCACGTACCAGGTACTTCCGAGGTGTCTGGTACGTCTTGGCGACCCGGCGGTATCATGATACAATAGCCTCGTTTGGAGGTGAACCATGATCGAGTACGTGACAACCAATATCCGGTTGCCAAAAGCGATGCACGAGAAGCTCCGGCAAGTGGCGCTCGATGAAAACAAGAGCCTGGCTCGGATTGTCCGTGAAAGCCTGGCAGAGTATCTGATTTCGCCGCGCGTTGGCGACCGATCGAACAGTGGCGAAACGATGGATGATCCCCTGTTTCATATCACCGAGTTGACTCGTCCCGAAGACGTGAATTGGGGTGATCGTCCCACAGATACGTCGGTGCGCCATGACTACTATCTGTATGGTGCTGACCTGGATAAGGCGCCGGGCCGGGGGCACCGAGATGAATAGCCGTCCAGCCATCTTCGTGGATACCGGCCCCTGGATTGCCCTGATGGATCCGCGTGACCAGTGGCGAGGTGAGGCCGAACAGGAGATGGCGGCGCTCAATCGGCAACGACGAACCCTGGTCACGACCAATTGGGTGTTGGCAGAGGCTTACACCGGCCTGGTGGATCGCATCTCCCGGCCGACAATTGCTCGCCTGCGTGCGATGGTGTACGAAAGCTCGCTGATCAAGGTCGTGCGGATTGATGAGTTTGCCGAGATGGCGGCTTGGCGGAAGTTCCTGCGTTACGACGATAAAGACGTCAGCATGACCGACTGCACCAGTTTTGTGGTCATGGAACAGCTTGGACTCAGCACGGCTTTTACCTTCGATGAGCATTTTCAGCAGGTGAGCTTCTTGTCTCTGCCAGAGATAAGCAAGGAGTGACCCAAGCATGTCAGACCGCAAAATTCGCGTACTCGTCGCCAAGCCCGGCCTCGACGGGCACGACCGTGGGGCCAAGGTCGTCGCCCGCGCGCTGCGCGACGCCGGCATGGAGGTGATCTACACCGGCATCCGCCAGACGCCGGAGATGATCGCCGAGGCCGCGCTGCAAGAAGACGTGGACGTGGTGGGGCTGTCCATCCTTTCCGGCGCACACATGACCCTCTGTCCACGTGTGATGGAGCTGCTGCGCAGCCAGGGCATGGACGACGTGCTCGTGCTGGTGGGCGGCATCATCCCCACCCAGGATGTCGCGGCGCTCCAGGCGCTGGGCATCCACGGCGTCTTTGGACCAGGCACGAGCACGAGCGAGATCGTGGAGTTCATCCGGGCGCGGGCATAGGAACGCTGCGCCGCGGCGGATGAAACTCACCACGCGCCAGGCGCTGCGGAAGCGCCTGGCGCGTGGTGGGCGATTTTCAATGACCGCCACGGCTTGCCCGACCTGAAAGACTATCGGGGGGCGCAGGTAACCACCCACGGGCATGATCGCCCGATCGCGCCCGCAGCCGATGACCATGCCCCAAGGAGCATCACCAACCACGCCGCCGCTCGCCTCAGACTTTCCGCAGGAACAGACCTGGCGCATCCAACAGGTGGATGCGCCCAAGGTCTTCCACAACATGCGAGACCGCAGCCTCCGCCTGGATGCGGCCGGCCATCCTCACATCGTGTATGGGCAGGATCATCTCTACCATGCCTGGCACGATGGCAGCAGCTGGCGCATCGAGACCGTGGATACTGCCTGGGGTGTGGGCATGTACGCCTCGCTGGCGCTGGACGGGGCGGGATTTCCCCACATTGCCTACTACGATTGGAACAACTTCGACCTGAAGTATGCCCGCTGGACCGGGAGCGCCTGGACCATCAGCACCGTGAACAGCGCCG
>VGOD01000226.1 GCA_016876015.1 Chloroflexota bacterium | reverse complement strand
GACGGTCCCGCCAGAAGCGGCCAAACAAGCGGTCAAGGCGGGGTCGCAGACCCCTTACAAGCGCGCGATGAGACCAGAACGACCTTAGCTTGATGCCTATGGCCTTCACCCCCCGCCGCCTTCACGCCGCCGCCCGCGCCGACCGAGCCAGCCGACACAGGAGGAGCGGCGACGCCTGCGCCGGGGAGGCGCGCGACCGCTCTGGCGGCCACCGCCGCGGCGCAGACGCCCGTCATCACCCCAACGCCCACGGCTTCGGCTATCCGAAACCGGCGGCGCGTTCGACACGATGACCGTTTCGCTGCTCACGGCCGACGGCGCGGCCATCGTTGACCTGCTGACCGTGGACAACACCGCGACGGTCGGCGTTTGGGACCACATCACCCTCGATCTCGGCGCCTACGCTGGTCAGACCGTCGCCATCCAGTTCGCGGCCCGCACCGACGCGAACAACATCAGCGACTTCTATCTGGACGATGTCAGCGTGCTGGCTTGTCCGTCGGGGACTGCGCCAACCGCCTCGCCCACAGCGACCCCATCGCCGACTGCGACTCGGTCGCCAACCGCATCACCGACCGCGACCGCCTCGGCAACCCCAACGCCGACTGCGACTCTGTCGCCAACTGCATCACCGACCGCGACCGCCTCGCCGACCAGGTCCGCGACGCCCACTGCGACGCCCAGTGCGACCGGCGCACCAACGGGGACAGCCTCCCCGAGCGCGACGCCGACGCCCACAGCATCGAGCACTGCGACCCCGTTTGGGCTGCGGCGGTGCGGCTATCTACCATCCATCTCGATTGCCGGAGGACCCCAATGAACAATCGTTTCCACACCTTCCGCTGGCTGACAACGGTCGCTTTGTTGATCGCGACGGCGTTGATCCCTGCCTCTTCGGTGACCGCGGCCCAGCAGCCGCCTTTCGACGTGCAATTCTCTGGCGTCATCGTGACCGTACCGGCGACGGCCGCAGAACCATGGGTGATCGCCGGGCAGATCGTAGCAGTAGACGCTACGACTCGTGTGCGCTTGAGCACCGGCGCAGTTGCAGTGGGAATGTGGGCTGACGTGACAGCCAAACGCCTGGCCGACGATAGCCTGCGGGCGATCATGATCATCGTTCGCCCCCCCGAAGTTCGCCTGAAGGGACCCGTGACGGCGAAGGCCGAGAGCGGCATCGGCGCCTGGGTTGTCGCGGGACAGACGATCTGGGTGACGGCGGACACGACATTCAGCCAACGCGGCGGGCCGGTTGATGTGGGCCACTGGGTCGAGGTGTCCGCGCTGGAAGACCCCGCGGGCGTGCTGACTGCTCTTCGCGTGCGCGGCATCGAGCTGCAGGAAACCGTGGAAGTCTTCGGCGCGATCCAGGCGTATTCCGATGCGAGCTGGGTCGTCAGTGCGATCTCAGCGGCCGTGACCCCAGAGACGCTGGTGATGGGCGAGCCGCAGGTGGGACTGCTGGCCCACGCGTCAGCGTTGCTGCTGGAAAGCGGCGGCCTGGCGGCGCTGGTGTTGCAGCCTGCCTGGCACGAGCCTGGCGCTGCATGTCCGCGGGTGCAGATCACCGGCATGGTCAAGAGTCTGCCCGGCGGCGGTCTCGACGGCCTGTGGCAGGTGGATGGACAGTCAGTCGAGGTCACATCCTCCACGGTCATCGCACAGGCAAAGGGCCTGGTGGAAGTAGGCGCCGTGGTTCAGGCGACCGGCTGGCGGAGCGGAGACCGTGTCATCGCCGGCCACGTCTCGGTGTTGTCCAGCCCATCGGGCGGCGGCCAGAGCTTCCACCTGGCGGGGCCGATCGAGTCGAAGCCCGACAACGGCGTGTTGGGCGCGTGGACCATCGGGGGACAGCAAATCCAGGTCACTCGCCAGACCAGGCTTCATGGCGTGGAGCAGGCGCGGTTGGGCGAGCCGGCCGAGGCAGGCGGCTTGCAGCAGCGCGATGGCGTCCGCATCGCTACCTGGCTGCGGACGCGCACCCAGGGCGGACCCGGGCCCCAGCCCAGCGTCACGCCCCAACCCAGTCACACGCCGAGCGTCACGCCAGGTTCGTCGCACACACCGAGCAGGACGCCGCAATCCAGCGGGACCCCCGGCGGCGGCCCACAGCCCACGCATACCCCGCGACCGGGCCGGCCATGAGTTCGAGCTGATCTGCCCGGAAGCAGGTTCGGCGGCAGTCGCAGACTGCCTGCAAACCGGCGTTATCAGAGACGCCCACAGCATGTTTGCTGTGGGCGTCTCTGTCAGATGGGCGCTTTGCCGAATGCGAACGTCTTGTGCTATACTTGCCTGGAGAGCAGATGGCGCTGCTCTTGACAGGAGGCACGCATGGGTCATCGGACATTGTCTCTGGGCCTTGTACTTCGGGCGCTGTTCCTGGACAGCGACGCGTACGATCAGGTGCGCGACGACGACAATCCCTTTGTGGAAGGATCGTTCTTGCTCGTCATGATCGGCGTGATCACGGCCCTGCTCAACCTGATCGGCCAGACGGTGGCCTGGGCAGGAATGCCGCAGATGGCCGCGATCAAGGAGACGATCTGGCAGGCGTATCAGCGAGCGCCGTGGTGGGCCGAGCTGGCCGCGTTGCCCGACGTGGTCGAGCAGTTCAAACGCTGGTGGGATGTGGGCTGGCAGGTCTTCCCTCCGCTCTTCGGCGCGCCGGATCCGACCAGGGCCGCGCTGAACATCATCCTGTGGCCGCTGGGTCTGGTGTTGAGCTGGCTGTTCTACGGGCTGTTGGCGCATCTGAGCGCGCGGCTGCTCGGCGGCAGCGGCTCACTGAATCAGACGTTGGGGACGTTGGCGCTGGCGTTCACACCGCTGCTCTTCCGGGGCCTGGGCTTCGTCCCATATCTGGTCATCGGCGGCGTGTTGAACACCTGGCAATTGATCTGCCGCTACAAGGCGATCCACAGCGTCCATGGCCTGACGTGGGGACGCGCGTTCTGGGCCACACTGCTGCCCTACGCGGTCTATTTGCTCGCCTGGCTCGTGTTGGGCGGGCTTTTCGCGGCGGCGACCGCCATGCTGAGCGCGGGGAGGTGAGCCATGGCGAATTGGATGCGCACCCTCTGGAATGCTCTGCTGTTTCGAGACCAGGGCTTCAGCGATTTCCGCAGGGGCGGGGGCCTGTTCCTGCAAGGGCTCGCGCTGCTCGCGCTGGTCGCGCTGCTGACCGGTCTGCCGGCGCTGGCCATCGACGCGATCGGCGGCCTGCGTCATACCGCGGTCGAGGCCGATCTGAGCCAGGCCAGGGCCGGCTTCGAAGAGTTCCTGCGTCGCGCCGAGCCGTTCCTCCAGAATCTGCCCGACGAGGCGCGGCGCCAGTTCCTGGAGCAGATGCGCCTGGGTTTCCAGATGAGCATGGAGATCACCGCGGAGGTTGTCGGCCTGCCGACGGCCCTGCCAGGGCCGCTTGTCGTGCTGCTCGAGGCGGCTGGCGGCTGGCTATCCCGACCGTTCGGCGGCGGTTTTCCGCTGGCCGCGGCCACGCTGGGCACATGGCTGGGCTACGGCATCTGGGTCATGTTGTTCGCCAAGCTGCTCGGCGGCAAGGGTGGCCTGGCCGACTTCTTCGGGACGACCGCGCTCTACGCAATGCCACACCTGCTGGCGATCTTCGATCGCGTGCCCTACCTGGGCAGCTTGCTCGGCATCGTCGCCTATTTCTGGGGCGCGGCGCTCTACGTCAAGGCGGTCAAGATCAGTCACGATCTCACCTACGAGCGCGCTTTTCTGGCTGCCATCCTGCCGTTGCTGATCGCCGTGGGGTTGCTGGTCTTGCTGGCGCTGGCCCTGGCCGGGCTGATCGCGATAGCCATCGCGTCGGGCGGGTGACGATTTTAGATCTCGGATTTCAGATTGGATATGACCGAATTCCTGAGACTTCGTACGGCCGAAGAGGCGTGGGAAATCTTCCAGGCGCACTTCCGGCCGGCCGTCGCGGGCGAGCCGTGCCGAGTAGTTGATGCGCTCGACCGCGTGCTGGCCGAAGATGCGACCGCGCCCCACGATCTGCCGACCTTCGTCCGGTGTACAGTGGACGGTTACGCGCTGCAGGCGGCCGACACGCACGGCGCATCCGCGGGGATGCCGGCCTATCTGGACGTGGTCGGCGAGGTGGCCATGGGCGCGGCGGCTGACTTTGCGATCAAATCAGGTCAGGCCGCGTTGGTGCACACCGGCGGCATGACGCCTGCCGGCGCCGACGCGGTGGTGATGATCGAGCAGACCAGTCGAGCCGGCGCGGTGTTGTTCGGCGCGGCCGCGGCGCAGCCAGGCTTCGAGCCGTTCAGCATCGAGGTTCACCGGCCGTTGGCGGCCGGCGACAACTGCATTCAGCCCGGCGAAGACGTGCGTCGTGGGGAAACGGTGCTCTCTGCCGGGCATCAGTTGCGGCCGCAGGATGTCGGCGGGCTGTTGGCCGTGGGCATCACGCAGGTCATGGTTGCGCGGCGGCCGCGGGTGGGCATCGTCAGCCAGGGCGACGAGGTGGTGCCGCCCGACGAGACCCCCAGCCCTGGCCAGGTGCGCGACATCAACAGCTACACGCTGGCCGGCCTGGTGCAACGGGCCGGCGGCTTGCCCCTCACCTACCCGATCGCACCCGATCGGCAAGCGGCGCTCGACGCCGCAGTGCGCCGCGCGTTCGACGCCGCCGATCTGGTCGTGATCACTGCGGGCAGCTCGGTGAGCTACCGCGACCTGACCGCCGAAGCGATCAGCCGGCTCGGCAAGCCGGGCGTGCTCGTGCATGGCGTCGCGGTGCGGCCCGGCAAGCCGACGATTTTGGCGATGTGCGACGGCAAGCCGGTCTTCGGGCTGCCGGGCAATCCCGTTTCGTGCATCAACATCTTTCAGCGTTTTGTCACCCCCGCCATTCGACTCCTGTTAGGCGCCGACCCCTTGCCTCTTCACACTGCTCAGGCCCGACTGGCGCGCAATATCCCGGCAGCCAGCGGCCGGGTCGACTACGTGCGCGTGCAGTTAGAGACGCGCGACCGTGAGACTTGGGCTGTTCCCGTCTTCGGAAAGTCTAACCTGATCTACACTCTTGTGCGCTCGATCGGCGTAGTGGAGGTGCCGCTGGACAGCAACGGCATCCCGGCCGGCGAGACGGTGACGGTGGTGTTGGATCGGTAGCTCACACGCTGGCGATCTCGCCAGATCTCAACTCCCGATTGTGCTTCGGATTCATTCTGCAGCCGGATGCGCTGCCGGAGCCGTGTGGCGTCCTCCGCGGATAGTACTATTGGCCCATTTATCCCTGCCAGCGAATGCAATATAGTCTGAGATATGCTATTGACGTGGCATGGATGCCCCGCGGCTATCGAGCCAATGCTGCCGTTTCCTGCATGGAGGTCTATATGATGCGACATAACCAACACACCCGCCTGCGGCGAAGCCGTTCCGGTCCGCAGATACTCTACCTGGCCATGATCATGGCCCTGGTGCTCAGCTTCGCGCCGCAGGCGGTTCCGGGGTTTGAGGTGTCCACCGCGCACGCACACAATCTGCAAACCAAGATGGTCTATATGTACTTCGACCCGGACACCCAGGCGCTCTTGGACAATCGCATTGCCGGACTCGATCCGGGGTATCCGGGCTTCGGGCCAGGCAGCCCGCTGCTGAAGGTCGGCGACGAGCTTGGCCTGATCATCAAGGTGGTGCCGCGCGACGGCACGACCACCGGAGTCGGCGGCTATATTGACTTCTACGTGCCAGACGGCATGACCGTGCTTGACGCGGCCTATGTGATTCCCGGTAGCAACCCGGCCGACGGGTTGGGCGGCTACGACAAGATCGCCATGAAGGGCCAGGCGCCCATCCCGGTTGGCGCAGGGCCGATCGGGGCCAAGGTCAAGACCGAGCTGATCGGCCTGACGCTGGGGCCGAACATCAACGGCGTGACCGAAAAGGCGGCGGCCGACGGCACCGGGCTGATGCGCGGCACGGTGGCCGGCGTCTACGGCGACACCGGCATCTTCTTCTCGACCCATGCCGACACCAGCTACGATTCCTGGACCGGGTCAGGCGGCTACGATCAGAATACCGGCACGGCCGACAACACCTTGACCAACAACTCCGGCGACGTGATCGTGCCGCTCAACAAATGGGACGCCGAACAGTTGTTGGCGTTCGGCGCCAAGGCGCCCATCGTCGCCATCGTGGACACGCCGGATCAGCGCGGCAACGCGCCCTGGGGCCTGGCGAACGTCGTCGCCGGCCCGCAGAGCGGCTATGCGTGGGACTTCGACTGGGACTACTGGCGCGGCAGCGCCAAAGACGCGGCCGCCATGCGCGAGGCCAGCAACCAGATGGGGCCGTGGCAACGCATCCGCTATGACGGCAGTCGCATCTCATTCGATCAGGCCGGCTCGCTCAGTACCGTCAACGGCTACGCTTCGGTGGATGGCAGCACGGTCGGCTTCAACCTCAGCCCCAGCACGCCGCTCACCTCCACCGTCTCGCAGGGCGACACGACCAGCCCGAAGGCGATCCGCTGGAGCATCGGCCAGACCACGCAATATGTGCCTGAATACGCCTGGGTGAAGATCCGGGTGGACAACCTCACCCGAGGGCCGGGCGGCTTCCTGGATGACTCCGGCTGTCCCCACTTCGGCGGCGGCACCTTCGGCGGTGACGCGGGCGGCTCGGACAACGGCAAGGACCACCTGTGGCGCTACTACGAGCCGACGCGGGTGAGCTGGCGGGCGTGCCTGGCCGTGGGCAAGCCGGCCACGCGCGAGGTGGTCAAAGTCGGCGACACCTTCCAGTACAAGATCAGCATCTTCAATGCCGGCGACAACGACCTGTACAACGTCGTCGTGACCGACACGTTGCCCAGCGGCGTCAACTTCGTCAGCGCGGTGCCGGCTCAGAGCAGCGGCCCCAACCCGCTCGTCTGGAACGCCGGCACGTTGCTGCGCGGGACGAAGTTCGAGGCTACCGTCACGGTTCAGGCCAAGAGCACCGGTCCGCTGGAGAATAACGTGGTCGCCCGCGGCCGGACGGCCTCCAACGAGCCGATCAGCGGCGACGCGACCGAGATCACTCCATCGGGCGCGATCCCAATCCTGACCCAACGCAAGAGCGCCAGCCCGACCAGCATCGCGCCGGGCGGGACCGTTACTTACACCATCACCATCAACAACATCGGCAGCGGTCCCACCGGCAACCCGGTGCAGATCACCGAGTACCTGCCGACCGACTTCACCTATGTGAGCAAGCAGAGCGTGATGATCAACGGTGCAGACGTGACCGCCGCCACGAGCGTCAACGCCACCAACCCCAACCAGCCGGTCTTCAGCGTGCCATCCGCGCTCAACCCAGGCCAGGCGCTGGTATTGCGCTTCACCACGCAGGCCAGCGCCGACGCCGCGGCTGGTTCCTACTGCAACACCTTCACCACCGTCCAGAACGGCGTGCCCTTCACCAGCGGGTCCGAGGCGTGCGTGGCCGTGGGTGCGGGCACGATTGGGGACACGATCTTCCGCGACTGGGACGGTGACGGCGTGCAAGCCCCCGAAGATGAGGGGATCCAGGGTGTGACGGTGAACCTGTATGCCGGCGTGTGCCCGCCCTCCGGCCCGATCCTCCAGACCAAGACGACCGATGCCAACGGGAAGTACCGCTTCACCGGCCTGAGCACCCCGGCCACCTACTGCGTGGATCCGGTCGAGCCGGCCGGCTACACCGTGACCGCTGACCCGGAAGGCGCGCTAGATGGCCAGGCGAGCGTGACGCTGGCGCAGGACCAGACCAATCTGGCGATTGACTTCGGCTACCGGCCTGGCGGCGCTGGCAGCATCGGCGACCGCGTGTTCGAGGATGTCGCTAACGACGGCGCGTTCAACGGCAGCGATGCAGGCATCAGCGGCGTCACGCTAAGCCTCTACGAGGACACGAACGGCAACGGCGTGGTGGACGCAGGCGCCGATGCTCTGCTCATCACGACCACCACCAGCATCACTGGCTTCTACACCTTCACTGGACTTGACCCGGCGCGCAATTACGTCGTCGTGGCGACCGACGGCGCGGGCAGCGCGGTGGACGCTCACTTCACCAACCCCTACGTATCCAGCACCGGCGGCAGTCGCCAGGCGGTCAGCCCCGCTAAGTTCACGGCGCAGGGCAACGCCGTCACCGACGCCGATTTCGGCTACTTCGGCCAGACCCCCGGCTCGATCGGCGATATGGTCTGCTTCGACGCGGACAGCAACGGCCTGTGCGACGCGGGCGAGACCGGCCTGCCGAACGTCACCGTGACGTTGGCGCGCGACCTGAACGGCAACGGCCTGGCCGACGCCGACGAACCGACGATCACGACCACCACCAGCATCACCGGCTACTACACCTTCGCTGACCTGGGGCCGGGCGCCTATGTGGTTACGGTGGACGTGACCGATCCCGACCTGCCGCCTGCCTACCTGGCCTCGGTCGAGAGCTACGCGCTCAGCCTGGCAGCCGGCCAGAACATCACCACGGCCGACTTTCCCTTCACCCAGGCGCTGACCAAAGCGGTCAACCGGACGTCGGCCAGCCCCGGCGACACCCTCTTCTACACGCTGACCCTCAACTACAAGGGGGACACGCTCTTCAGCAACGTCAAGATCACCGATCCG
>VGOD01000225.1 GCA_016876015.1 Chloroflexota bacterium | reverse complement strand
GCCGGCCAGATCCAAAGCAGCGAGCAAATGGCCTTCTGTGACGCCAGTTGTTGGTCGAAGCTGCATTTATATGCCCTCAAATACGTGTTTAGCACGTATATAATAGCATAGAAATGCAATGATGTCCAATGGCCGCTCTGCGGTGCGGTTTCAATATGGCGCAAGGGCGCTCCCAGTTCTCACCGGATGGCCCGGCAGTCGCGTTGGGCATCTGGGCTTACGAGTGGTATCAGCGGGGGTGTGGGGTCAGGCGGGGTGTTGGGCAGTCGGCAGAGAGCCAGCCAGCGGTGGGTGACGCCTATCGGTTGCGAACAACTCGGCCACTCGTGCCAGCGGCAGCGCCGCTATCGTCACCCCGCGATATCCGGTCATCGTGTTCGCCATGCAGAGCGCGTTGTAGATCGCCTCTTCGGTCGCCTCGATTACCGCCTCGAACAGGGGTGACAGCAGGGCATTCGGCAGCTCCGTCACAGTTGCCAGACCACTCCGCCGTGCAGGTGTGCGGCGCACGCTCTCGGTTGTCGAGAAGGCCAGGGCGTAGTCCCCCGAACCGTCGGCCATGCTCGCGCCCGTGTGCGCCAGACCCGCCAGGCCGCGCCGCGCCAGGCGCGTCAGGTTGCGGTCGGAGAGCGGCGCATCGGTGGCGACGACGATCATGATCGAACCGTCGGCGTCGCCTCGTTCGACGACCTCCCGCAGATAATAGCGCCCCAACGCCAGGCCCACCGGCACGCCGGCCATCTGCAGCACGCCGCCGAAGTTGGCCTGCACCAGCACGCCGACCGTGTAGGGGCGCACGGCCGTGCGCCCCTCCGGCAGCCGCCGTGAGCTGGTCCCGATGCCGCCCTTCCAGCCGAACGCGACCGTGCCTGTGCCCGCGCCGATGCACCCCTCCGCGACTGGTCCTTCCTGGGCAGCTTCAATGGCCAGTCGCACGTGCTCAGGAGTCACCGCGCGGCGACGGATGTCGTTCAGCCGGCTGTCGTTGGTCTCACCGACCACCGGACTGACCGAGACGACCGCTTCGTTGCCTGGTTGTGTCAGCGTCCAGGCGATGACCGCCTCGGCCGCCTGGGGCACGGCCAGGGTGTTGGTGAGCACGATCGAGGTCTCGATCTCGCCCAACTCCTCTACCTGCGTGCTGCCCATGAGCTTGCCGAAGCCGTTCCCCACCGCCAGGCCAGCCGGAACCCTGTCCTGGTAGAGGTTGCCGCCGTGGGGCAGGATCGCGGTGACGCCGGTGCGGATGGCATCCCCCTCGATGAGGGTGACGTGACCCACGCGCACGCCCGCCACATCGGTGATGGCGTTGAACTGGCCGGCCGGCAGGACGCCAGGCGCGAGGCCCAGGTCGCGGGCGCGGCAGCGAGCGAGTTCGTTTGGCATCGCGTGCTTGTCTCCAAAGCACAACGCCGAATAGTGCCTCCAAGGTGCCAGTGTAGCGGAAAGCGCAGCGGTTGTCATTGACTCCCTGGCATCAACGAGAAACCAAACACCCCCACGCGATTCGAGTCTGCTGACGTGCCGGCCGAGTTGAAGGCGCGCACCAGGTAGAAGTGATTTAGCGCCGGGTTGCCCACCGCCCCGCTGTCGGTGCAGACGATCGTCAACTCCACACGCACGCAGTTCGGAACCGGCGGCATGCCGCTGGCCACAAGCACGCTGCTATCATCAAGTGTGAAGTAGGGCACTGTGCCTCGCCAGAGTTGATAGGATGTATTCTGAGACCGATGGGTCCAACTCAAGACGAGAACCTCTCCATCGCGACCGATGGATACAACAGGGGCGATCGGCGGAGGCGCATTGACTGTGGTTGTCGAGGCGGCGCTGTTGTTGGTCATGTCGCCGTCGCTCACATTTCCGGTCACGGTGGCAGTATTGGTCACGGTTCCCGCTGCCGTTACCGCGACAGCGATAACGACGGTGGCCGTCGCGCCGCTGTTGATCGCGCCAAGCCCACAGGTGATGATGTTGCCTCCATCGCACGCACCCTGGCTGACTGTGATCGAGACAAGAGAGAAGCCTGCCGGGAGAGGATCGCTTAGAATGACACCCGTAGCCGCCTTGGGTCCCTGATTGGCGACAGTGAGGGTATAGGTCACGATACTCCCTACCGTGACCGAAACAGGGCTGGCAACCTTACTGAGGGCCAGGTCTGCGCCGGTTGGCAACGCTTCGTTGTCGGCAATTGTCAGCGTGGCTGTCTTCGGTTCGCCCAGGGTGGCGCCGCCAGTGGGGTCGCTCAAAGTCAGGAACAGCGTCTCATTGCCTTCGGCCAGGGCATCATCTTTGATCGTGATGGTGATCATCTTGTCGGCCGTGTCCCTATCGGCAAAGGTGAGGGTTCCTGCCGCAGCAACGTAATCGGCGCCAGCGGTGGCGCTGCCATTGCTGGTTGTATAGTTGACGGTGACCCGGCCAAGCTGGCCGCCGACGCGCCGGACGGTGACGGTGGCGGTGCCCGCATCTTCGTCCACCTCATACATGCCCGCTTCGAACTGCAACTGGCTGAGATCGCCGATGGTGTTCCACACTTCGTTCGTCGCGATCGGGTTGTTGTTGTCGAAGATGATACGTGCCGTGTTCGTGATACGCGTTCCGATGGCAATGCCGGGCTTGGGCCGGATCGAGAAGCTGACATGCCCCTGGCCGTGACCGGCGCCATCCTCCGGGGGCAGGAAGCCGGCAAACGGATCTTCGGGCGGCAGGCCGGTGGCCGTGTCAATGGCCTTCAAGCGCCATTCCACGCGCCGCGTCTGCGGATTGAGCGAGGCCGTGATATCCACGGCCATGGGGCCCTGGGTCGTACCCGTGATCGTCGGGGGCGTCGGGAATTCGCGGGCTGAGAACTGCAGCGAATCGTTTGAAACTGAGAGCAACTGGTTGCCATACGCCACATCGGAAAACTGGAACGTCGTCCAGTCGAGATTCGGATCGAGTTGGTCTACGACCACCAGCTCCTGGACCGGCGCAGTGGCCGTGATCGCGTTCTCGAAATTGATTGTATAGGTCAATTCACCATCCGCAGGGACAGCCCGCTGAGAACCGATCCCCGCGGGGCCAAGTTTGTCGTTGGGGTCAATGGCCTGAACGATGTTTGTAGCCATACTCCAGATGAAACCGGCAGCCATGCTGGCAAACAGAGACCCGTATAAAGACTTACCGGTCTTGTTAAGACCCAGCAATGCGTTCCGGAGCGCCTTCCCGAACATATTCATACCCCATTTGCCGTTAAAGCCGAGCATTTTCATCGGTATCCAGCCGGTTGCGATACCAGCCACCATGGAACCCCAAAGCCCACTCAAACTCGAACCTCTTCCATGTTCTATCAAGTGACCAAAACCGCTGGTGATTCCCCCCCATGTCGCCATTCCCGCGAAGCTTCCCAAAGTGCCCCAGCTCGCGAGGCCACCCGTGCCACCGACAACACCGCCATACAGCGCGCCCGATGCAAACGCGCCCGCCAGACCCCACCCAGAGATGGATTGCCCTCCAAGAGCTTGGCCCAGTGCGTAAAAACCTGCGTTGAGCAGGCCGCCTGTCGCTGCGCCTGCGAGGGCGAGCACAAAAACAAACGTTCCCTGTGGGTCAGAGGCATTGATTGGATCGTTGCCGGCATAGGTGTACAGATTTGTGTCGCCACCCAGCAAACCGATGGGGTCTACCGTGATGAATCTTCCGAGCTGACTGCTATAGTATCTGGCCCGCATAAACTGCAACCCATTCGCCTCCGCCATCACACCCAATCGTCCCACATACCGGAATGGGTTGGGGATAGTCTCGTTCACCAGGAGGGGAACGCCAAACGGATCGTAGTCGTAAGTGTTGGCGATGCCGCCGCTACCATCGGTCACTTGGCGCGTGTTGCCGCCGGCATCGAAGGCGTAGTAGGCCGGCGCGCCAGCAGCGCCCACACGCGCGACCAGGCCAAAACCGTGAATATAGCGCGCTGTTAGCACACCGCTGCCATCATATTCGGCGGCCACATCCATCAGGCCCGTAGGGTCATGGATGAAACGGGTCACCGCTCCGTTGTGGCTGACGACAGCCCGGTTGCCCAGGGCATCGTAGGTGTATTCCCAGGTGCCGTCGACAGGGGTGACTACTCGGACCAGGCGATTCTCGGCGTCGTACTGGTAGGTGGTCATGCCGGTTGCGTCGGTCCTGGACGTCATGTTGCCGTCGGCGTCGTAGGTGTATGTTGCGCCGCCGACCTGGGTGTACTGGTTCATGTTGTTCACGGCATAGGCGGTTGCAGCGCCGTTGTCGGAGACAGTCACGCGGTTGCCCTCCGCGTCGTAGGTGTAGACCATGTGACGGCCGTTAGGGTAGGTGACGTCCACCAACTGGCCGATGGCGTCATATTGGTAGGAGGTGGTGCCGGCCAGCGTGGTCATGGATGTGCGGTTGCCGTTGATGTCGTAAGTGTAGTCGAAGCGTGACTGCACCGCGCCATCCGGGGCGTAGTTGACCATGTGGAGGAGTTGGCTGGCTGCATCGTAAGCGTAAGTGGTGTATGTTCCATTTCCCTTCGTCTCTTTGCTCAGACGGCCGACGCTGTCATACGCATAGCGGATGATCTCCGCACCGACGCCATCGGTCAGGCGCGCCGGCCGTCCGGCCGCGTCGTAGTAGTAGTTGAGCGTATAGCCGTCGTGGCTGGTGCACCGCGTACGCAGCCCGGCGTCATTGTACTCGAACGTGAACCACTGGCCCCCCGGGTACCCGATGCGCGTCAGGAAATTGCGCGCGTCGTACTGCATGGTGATCGCCCCCGTGGCGGAGTCGGCTGCAGAGAGGAGATTCCCCTGCGCGTCGTAGGTATAGTCCACAGTCCTGCCATCGGGATACACCTTCCGGGTGATCTGGCCCAGCGCGTTGTAAGAAAAGGTGACGGCCTGCCCGCGGCGATTCGCGGCGTTGACCAGGTTGCCGGTCGAGTCATAGCTGAAAGTCTCTAGGCGGCCATCGGGATAGGTAATGGCGGTCACGTTGCCTGCACTGTTGTAGATGAAGTCAGTGAGATTGCCCCTGGCGTCGCGCAGCCAATCCAGACGGTTGAGGTCGGGCGTGTAACCCATCGTGATGATATTGCCCAGCGGATCGGTCGCCTGGGTCGGATTACCCTGATTGTCGTAAGCCATCACGTATGTCCCACCATCCGGCTTGGTCAGGCGGGTCAGATTGAATGCTTGATCATACTGGAACCGCCCCCGGTTGCCCAGGGGGTCCTGCACTTCCAGGGGCTGACCAAGCGCGCCCAGGTCCAGCTTGCTCACCGCGTTCGATGCATCCTTCACCCACACGGCTCCCTGCGCGTCGTAGGTGAACTCTACCCGTTCAGTATTGTTATCGCGCCATTGGGCCGCCAGACGCCCCCGACCGTCATAGGCGTAGTACTGGTGCGTGCCATCGGGATAGGTGATCGTCTGCAGGGCATGATTCGCCGGTCCTCCGGTGGCCGGGACGTAGGAATAGTGGGTGGTAACGCCACCGGACGCGACCACGCTGAGAAGATGCTCACCGCTGGCGTCGTAGAAATACTCAGTCGCACGCCCGGCGTGGTCCGTTAGACGGCCGATGCGCCCCTGGGCATTGTATTCCAAAGCGAAGCTCTGGCCGTTGGAGTGGCTCACCCCGGTCAGGCGATTCCCGCTGTAATGTAAGGTAATCCGGTTGCCGTTCGGTTCCTCAAGGTACATCAGGCGGCCCAAGGAATCAAACCACCATGCTGATCCATCTCCTTCGCGCAGCCGGTAAGTCAGATCCATCATTTCTTCGAGGACACCCAGGTCACCGGGCGCGGCTTGCCACGATCCATCCAGGTGCCTGCCAAACGGCCTCGCGGTGCCGCCTGGGCCCGTCACTATGGCCGTATCCTGGTCCGGCCAGGTGAGCGCATATTCGTAGTTGTGGGACCAACTCCTGCCGAAGGGGCCGGCGTTGAAGCGCTGGTCGAGTGTGTCCAGGGACGTGCGGCCGAATGCCATAGATAGGCCGCGCGCAGCAGAGTAGGCGTCCACGCT
Source organism: Chloroflexota bacterium (assembly GCA_016876015.1). Taxonomy (GTDB): domain Bacteria; phylum Chloroflexota; class Anaerolineae; order CG2-30-64-16; family CG2-30-64-16; genus VGOD01. The sequence continues at coordinate 2,691 of VGOD01000225.1, read as the reverse complement.
CCAGGCTAACGTGCGGTGTACATAGGTACCTACTGACCTGCTCATAGCGGATGAGAAGAGCTCACGTGCGTCATACACCAGGCTTCCGGATCCTGCCAGGTAGGTAGCCTGGTCGTCGAGGGCGCGCAGATAGTCGGCCCAGGTGGCGCCAGTTTGGGCCTTGAAGTTGTCCCAGGTCGCGGCCCAAAGATCAGGGGGTGTATCCCCCAATTCCACCCCCGCCTCCACCGCATCCCAGTCAATGGGCGTGGCGTCAGCCATCATGACCTTCAGGCTAAAGGTGATCTCGCCCATGAGGTCGGCCCAGAAGTAGATGGGGATGCGATACATTGCACCAGGGGGGAGCACACCCGCTGGCCCGTCGAAGTTGACGCCAAGGATCTCGACCGATCGCGGCTCATAGGGGGTCTCCTTGCGCAACGTAACAGGTACGGTCGGGGAGGTGGAGACGATGAATAGAGAAGCGGCCATATTCGCATCGCCCACGTTGGCATATTCGAGCCACAATGTGTGATACTTGAAGCCACGAACTGCTGAGGGAGCCACCAACTGGGCCGCGAGGTGTGAGCCGGTGCCGAGGGTGACCTCAAAGGCATCCACCAGGGAGGTGGGTGGGTGGCCTGGGCATTCGATCTGGACATCGTAGAGGCCAGGCGCGGCACCGCGCAGGTTAAACGTGAAAAACATCTCCGCGGGGTTGTTCAGCACGGGCATCTCGCCCGTTATGAGCGCCCCTCCCGGCGCCACCAGGCGGGCCACTGTGTCAGCCGTGAACCCTGTTCCGGTGATCTTTACCGTGACACTCCCGGTATTGCCCCCGCGATCCGGCGAGATATTGCTGACGTGAGAAGTGGTATAGTCTGCACGAATGCTGGTGTTGATGGAGCCCTGGGGCAGATCAGGAGCAAGGACCAGCACGTAGTACTTGCCCGCGCTGGTGGGTGCAATGGGTATCTCGGCATGAAGGTTCGAGACAGGCGTCTGGTCGAAGTAGTCGTATTCAAAGGCGGACGGAAGGCTGCTGTAACGTGCAAACAGCCGCACGGCCGTCGGATCAATGGTGGCGGTAACCGAAAGCGCCTCCGTCAATCCGATGGATGGATCGGCAAACCTGCCAACATCGCGGTTTCGCTTGGTTTGTTGCGACTGCCTGGCAACTCCCTGGCCGAGTGTGATGAGCAGATTGCGCCCCGCTTCGGTCTCGATCTCGAAGTACGCGAAGCCGTTGGAGCGCAGCGTCACCGGCAATTCCGAACCCACCGCCAACGGCGTGATCGGATAGAGCGGCGCGATCTTCAGGCCGGATTGCCAGAGCCGCACCCGGCCGTCGGCATGGCTGGTGGCGATCAAAGCCTGGTCGCGCGATATTGCCACCCCCCCCATCGCGGCCGTCGTAGCTGTATCCGAGAAAGTGCGGAGCACTGCACCCGAGGATACCTCCCACAGGTAGGCCGTGCTCGGCTGAGACGCGTTGCAGGAAACGAGGTGTTTTCCGTCGGGTGAGTACACTGCCGACACGACGGGGCTGCCCTGGTTGAAAGCGGCAGTCTGGGCGCCGGAAGCCACATCCCACAGCACGATCGAACCGTCACTGGAGGCAGTCAGCGCGCGGGTGCCGTCGGGCGAAAATGCCACTGCGGTGACGGCCTGGGTGTGGCCTGATAACGTATACAGGCGGGCGCCTGTGTTGGCGTCCCACAAAATCGCGATCCCATCCGCGCTTCCGGTCAACGCCTTCGTCCCATCGGGCGACAGCGCCACCGCGGTGACTGCAGCGGTATGGCCCACAAAGGTGCGCAACTCAGCACCAGAGAGGACGTCCCACAGATGAGGAAGATTGAGGCCGCTGCCGGCCAGAACTCGAGCGCCGTCGGCGGAAAAGACGGCGGGATTCGGCTCGCCGGCGGTCGCCGGAAAGCTGCGGATCACATGGCTCGTCGAGGCGTCCCAGATGCGCGACGTGCCATCGCGCGCTCCAGAGGAGAGTGTTGCAGATTGCAGGGAGACCGGCCGGGGTGACATTTACGAGTGTCTTTTTTTGATGCAATAGCAGTTCTATGCGGGAGTGTATTGGTCGTCAGTCAATCCAGTATGCGTCGGTAGTGAATCATGCCATAGCGGGCGACTGAAACGGCTGGGCCGCCGTTTTGGCCGCGCTTTTTGGGCGTTTGAGACCGCTTTTAGCCCCCTGGCGCCGGTTTTTGGGCAGACTGCTCCCCTGTTCAGGCCGACGCGGGTTGACTGGCCCGGTCGCGCTCGGCGAGCAGGCGCAGCCAGGTCTTGAGATTGAAAGCCATGCCGTTCATCTTGGCCTGGTAGTCGGCGTTCCGTAAGCCGCGCCGCTGGCAGCGGCGCGCGCCGTTGTAGCGGGTCAGGCCGGCGATGACGCGTTCGACGCCGGGGCGCAGGTTCATGGCGGCCTTGAAGGCTGGCGTGGCGTTGAAGGTGCGCGCCTGGGCCAGTTCATCGCGGTAATCGCTGATGAAGAACTGGCGTATGGTCGGCTTGGCGGGTGTGGCCGCGGGTGCGCTAGCCGGCGCGACGGCGGGCGCGCTGGCCGCGGCGGGCGCGGGGTCCGCGTTGCGCGCGGGGCCAGCGCTGGCCGCGGCGCCCGCGGGGTCCGCGTTGCGCGCGGGGCCAGCGCTGGCCGCGGCGCCCGCGGGGTCCGCGTTGCGCGCGGGGCCAGCGCTG
>VGOD01000224.1 GCA_016876015.1 Chloroflexota bacterium | reverse complement strand
GTTGCCCGCTTCGAACACCACCAGTCTGGCGCGCACTGGCGTTTTGACCGTGGGAGACGCGTCGGTGCGCTGGTGGAATTCCCAATCGGGCACGAGCCAGCGCGCGCTGCTGGCGCTGCCTGGGCGATCTGCCCCGATCGGCAATCGAAAGAAGAAGGTCGTGCCGGCGCCCTGCTGACTCTCGACCCAAATCCGGCCGCCGTGCTGCTCGATGAAGCGTTTGCTGATGCTGAGCCCCAGGCCGGTGCCGCCATAGCGCCGGCGTATGGAACCATCCACTTGCTGGAACGGTTGAAAGAGCCTGTCCAGATGCTCTGCCGCGATGCCGGGGCCGGTGTCGCTCACCGAGACCACTACGTCCTCGCCATCTTGCTGCACGCGCACCTGCACGCCGCCGTGCTCGGTGAAACGGCCGGCGTTGCTCAACAAATTCAGCAGCGCCTCACGGATGCGCGTGCGGTCGCAGTGGACGTCCGGCAGGTTGTCTGGCGCCTCCGCTGCCAGGCGCAGATGTCTCGATTCGAAGAGCGGCCGCACCGCCTCGACCGCAGCCTCTACGATCTCGCTGAGCACGGCCGGTTCCTTCATCAAGGCCATCTGATCCGCTTCGATCTGGCTGAGGTCGAGCACGTCGTCAATCAACTCGGCCAGGTGTTGCGCATTCCGGCGTATCACGGTCAGGTCGGCCAGAAGCGCGGGCGGCACGCTGGCGCCATAGGTCTCCGGCGACTCCAGGATCATCTCGCTGAAGCCGATGATCATGTTGAGGGGGGTGCGGAGCTCGTGGCTGACATTGGCCACGAACTGCTCCTTGGCGAGCCGCGCATCGTCCGCGGCCCGCCGGAGGCCATCTGCCAACAGGTTGAGCCGGGTGAGCTGCTGATTGGCATGAGCGAGTTGATCCAGAGCACTCGCCAGCTCCGCCTGCCGATCGCGCGCCTGCTCTACCAGGTCACGCGCGCGCACGAAGTACTCCCACGACCACTGAGTCGCCTGGCGCGTCGAAAGGTGGACCGCCGCCAGCGCCCCGAACGTGGTCCAGAGCGCGATCAGCGGCAGGGCGACGGCCTGCGCATCAATCGCGGCCGCGCTCGACAGGGATAGCAGGAGCGCCGATTGGCCGACCGCGATAGCGGCCGCAGCCCCCAAGCCCAGCACGCCGATGGCGGCCGCGGCTGGCGCGGCCGCCATCGCCAACGCTCCGGGAACGCCGAGCCAGAAGTGCGCCAGGAGGACTGCGGCTGCGGCCGAGAGCACGGCAAACCAACGGCCTGCCTCAGCCTGACGGCGGTACACGAGCCAACCCACCGCGGCCAGCAGATACATGAGCAGCGCGAAAAGCACGAATCTGAACAGCTCGCGGGCGCCGAACCAGGCGTCGCCGAGCGCGTAGAACACCAACCCGAGGAGCGGCAGCATGGCGAGAACCGGCGCAGGCGAAACTCGAAACTGCGCGGCAACGTCGGAGTCAGGATCACTCATCGAGCATCCTCCGAGCAAGCTGGCCTCTGGAGACCTATGGGCCTGTCAAAGAACGGCTTCCCGCTCTGGCCGGTCTCCGACCGAGCCAGTTCAGGACTCCCGGCCGTAACGACCAACTGCTTCCACGAACGCCACGATGTTCTCGAACGGCGCGAAGTCTATGTCGTAGGCCGGCGCGAGCAGCAAACCCGCAGGCCCCAGCGTCGCGATGCGATGTCGCACTTCGGCCCGAATGTGGTGCGGCGCGCCATGCTGCCACAGGTCGGCGCTGCCCACCGTGCCCCACAGCGCCAGCCGGTCGCCATACTGCTGTTTGATCGCCAACGCATCCATGCAGTCGGGCTGCACAGGATTGATGACGTGCACGCCGATCTCCACCAGATCGGGCAGGAGCGCGCTGAAATCACCGTCGCTATGATAGAAGATGATCAAATCCGGGTTGACCTGGCGGGCCAGACGAATGATGTCGGCCAGCCTCGGCTTGAAATAGCGACGCCAGGTGTGCAACCCGATGATCAACCCGGTGGGCATGGCGACGTCGTCGTCGAGCAGCAGGATGTCCACGCCAGCGCGGGTCAGAATCAGCGCATTGTGGATGGTCACGGCCGTCAACTGGTCGAGAAGGTATTCGACCAGCGCCGGCCGTTCGACCAGGTCGGCCATGAAGTTCTGGAAGCCGCGCAGCCGATAGCCTGACTCGAACAGCTCGCCGCCCAGGTGCGGCGGCGAACCCGCCACCGCCAGGCCGCGGCCGTGCCAGCCGGCCACCTGCTCGGCCAGGCCCGCGTAGCGCCGCGGGTCCGCCAGGTCGGGAAACGCGTAGGCCGCGATCTCCCCCACGGTCTCGGCATGGCTCAGCGGGCCGTCTGGCCCGCGCTCCGGGTGATAGCGCCACTCGTGATAGGTCCTGAGTTGGCCCAGGTTTCCCACATGGACGTCCCGCGGCAGTCCCCGCAGGTAGCGCAGAAAATCGTCCTGGCCTTCCGGCGGCCGGAACGCGACGAAGCGCACGTCCAGGCCGAAATGGTCGCCAGGGGTGGCCGGCGCAATGTCTGGCAGCGACTCTTCCCAGAAGGCCAGCGCCATCGGCACGCGGTCGGGCCGTTGGCAGGTGAGGGCGCGATGGACGCGTTCGCGAGCATTCACGGTGATCTCCTATCCGACCGCGTAGTGCTCCTGTAGGCTCTGCACGGTCAGCTCTTTCGCCCGCAGCGCCGCGATGCCGTTCACCGCGGCGGCCGCGGCGCTGAGAGTGGTCATCAGCGGAACGTTGTGCAGCAAGGCCGCGGTCCGCATGGTGCGGCTGTCGTCGTGTGCGCGCGCGCCCAGCGGCGTGTTGACGATCAACTGCAGCTCGCCGCCTTCCACCATGTCCTGGACGTTTGGCCGGCCCTCGCTCACCTTGTTGACGGCCGTCGCCGGCAAGCCCACGCGCGCCAGCCAATCGGCCGTGCCGCGCGTGGCGAAGAGCCGGAAGCCCAGGCGGTGCAGATCGCGCGCGATCTTGACGACCGCGCCCTTGTCGAAGTCGTTGACGGTGATCAGCGCCGCGCCGGAAGTAGGCAACGCCGCGCCGGTTGCTATCTGCGCCTTGGCGAAGGCGTGTCCGAAACTGGCCGCATGACCCATCACCTCTCCGGTAGAGCGCATCTCGGGGCCGAGACGATAGTCGGCGCCGATGAACTTCTTGAAGGGCAACACAGCCTCTTTGACGAAGAAGCCGTTCACCTTCGGCGTCTCGGTGAAGCCCAGCCCGGCGAGCGTCATGCCGGCCATGATCTTGGCCGCTAGCTTGGCGATCGGGACGCCGGTCGCTTTGCTGACGTAGGGCACGGTGCGCGAGGCGCGCGGATTCACTTCCAGCACGTAGACGATGTCGTCCTTGATGGCGAACTGGACATTCATCAAGCCGCGCACGCCGAGCGCCAGCCCCAGCCGCTCGGTGTACTCCCGGATGATGGTGAGGTGATACAGGCTGATCTTGTAGGGAGGGAGCACGCAGGCGCTGTCGCCAGAGTGAACCCCGGCCTCTTCGATGTGCTGCATGATGCCCGCGATGACCACGTGTTGGCCATCGGCCAACGCGTCCACATCCACCTCGAATGCGTCTTCGAGGTAATGGTCAATCAGCACCGGGCCGGTGGTCGCGGCGGCCGCGGCGACCGCCAGGTATTCGGCCAGCGAGGCATCGTCGTATGCGATCTCCATGGCCCGGCCGCCGAGCACGTAAGACGGCCGCACCAGCACCGGATAGCCGATGCGCGCCGCTACACGACGCGCGGCGTCCAGCGATTGCGCCGCGCCCCATTCGGGGCTGGGGATGTCCAGCCGGCGCAGCAGTTCCGCAAAGCGCACGCGATCCTCGGCCAGGTCAATCGCGTCGGCCGACGAACCCCAGATCGGCGCGCCGGCTTCGGCCAGACCCCGCGCCAGGTTGAGCGGCGTCTGCCCGCCGAATTGTACGATCACTCCGACCGGCCGCTCTTCATCCACGATGTTCAACACATCTTCTAGGGTCAGCGGCTCGAAGTAGAGCCGGTCCGCTGTATCGTAGTCGGTGCTGACGGTCTCCGGGTTGCAGTTGACCATGATGGTCTCGTAACCCAGCTCCTTCAGCGCAAAGCACGCATGGACGCAGCAATAGTCGAACTCGATCCCCTGGCCGATGCGGTTGGGGCCGCCGCCCAAGATGAGCACTTTCTGGCGGTCAGTTGGCTCGGCTTCGTCGGCCGTTTCATACGTGGAATAGAGATAGGGTGTGAAAGCCTCGAATTCGGCTGCACAGGTATCCACGCGGTAGTAGCCCGGTCGCAACCCGCAGGCCAGCCGCCGGTCGCGAACCGCCTGCGTGCCTGCGTCGGCCGGCAGGCCCAGAGCCAGCGCGATCTGCGCATCGGAGAAGCCGCTGCGCTTGGCCTGCCGCAACAGATCGTGCGGCAATGCCTCCGCGGGGCGCAGGTCGCCGGCGCCGCGATAGTTCGCGATCTCGTGCTCCAGCGCCAGCAACTCCGCCATCTGGCTGACGAACCAGGGATCGAATGCGGTCTGCGCAGCGATTCCCGCGGGGCTGACGCCTGACCGGAGCGCATCGGCGACTGCAAAGAGCCGCTGGGCCGTTGGGATTTGCAACTGGACAGGCGCAGCAGCCCCGCGTGCAGCCACCTTGAGCTGCGCGCCGAATCCGGCCGCGCCGATCTCCAGGCCCCGGATCGCCTTGTTCAGCGCCTCCCCGAACGTGCGGCCGATGGCCATCACCTCGCCGACTGACTTCATCTGCGGGCCAAGAGTTGGATCAGCATCCGGGAACTTCTCGAAGTTCCAGCGCGGAATCTTGACCACGCAGTAGTCAATGGATGGCTCGAACGCGGCGGGAGTCACGGCCGTGATGTCGTTGGGTATCTCATCCAACGTGTAACCGACCGCCAGCAGCGCCGCGATCTTGGCGATCGGGAACCCGGTGGCTTTCGACGCCAGCGCCGAGGAGCGGCTGACACGCGGGTTCATCTCGATCACCAGCGCCTCGCCGGTGCGCGGGTTGACCGCAAACTGCACGTTAGCGCCGCCCGTCTCGACGCCGACGGTCTGCACGACGGTGTGCGCCATGTCGCGCAGCCGCTGATACTCGCGATCGGTCAGGGTTTGGGCCGGCGCGACCGTGATGCTATCGCCGGTGTGCACGCCCATCGGATCAACGTTCTCGATGGAGCAGACCACGACGAAGTTATCCGCCCGGTCCCGCATCACCTCCAGCTCGTATTCTTTCCAGCCCAGCACCGATTGCTCGACCAGCGCCTCGCCGACCGGCGACTCGTTGATGCCGTGCGTGACGATTCGCTGCAGGTCCTCGCCCGTATAGGCGATCCCGCCGCCCGACCCGCCGAGCGTGAAGGAGGGCCGGATGAGGCAGGGGAAACCAAGGTAGGCTGCGATGGCCGCGGCCTCGTCGGCCGAGCGCGCCAGTCCCGAGGCCGGCACGCGCAGGCCCGCAGCCAGCATGGCCTCTTTGAACTTCAGACGGTCTTCGGCGATCTCGATGGCGCGGACGTCGGCGCCGATCAGCCGCACCCCGTAACGGTCGAGCACACCTGAACGCGCCAACTCCATCGCCAGGTTCAGCCCGGTCTGCCCGCCGACGGTTGGCAGCACTGCGTCCGGCCGCTCGGTCGCGATGATCTTCTCACACAGGCCGACCGTGAGCGGCTCGATGTAGGTGACGTCAGCGAACTCGGGGTCGGTCATGATAGTGGCAGGGTTGGAGTTGACCAGGATGACACGATAGCCTGCGCGACGCAGCGCCTTGCAAGCCTGCACGCCGGAATAGTCGAACTCGCACCCCTGGCCGATGACGATCGGGCCGGAGCCGAGGATCAGGATAGCATGGATGTCGGTTCGTTTAGGCATGAAGCATCAGTGAGATGAAGTCGTCGAACAGCCCCAGCGCGTCATGAGGGCCAGGCGCAGCTTCGGGATGATATTGGACCGAGAAGGCGCGCAAATCCGCCGCGGCCAGCCCCTCCACGCACCCGTCGTTCAGGTTGACGTGCGTGATCTGGACCGCGGGCGGCAGACTGCCGGCAGCCACAGCAAAGCCGTGGTTATGGCTGGAGATCGCCACCTTGCCGGTGGGCCGGTGTTGCACCGGCTGGTTGCCGCCGCGATGCCCGAACTTCAGCTTGTAGGTCTGCCCGCCCAGGGCCAGGGCCAGGATCTGATGCCCCAGGCAGATGCCGAAGATCGGGACCTTGCCCAAGAGCGCCTTGACGCTCTCGATGGCGTAGGTGACAGCCGCGGGGTCGCCTGGGCCGTTAGAGAGAAACACGCCATCGGGCGCCAGTGCGAGCGCCTCGCCGGCCGCGGTCCGCGCGGGAACGACCGTGACCCGACAGCCACGGGCGACCAACATGCGCAGGATGTTGCGTTTGACGCCGAAATCGTAGGCCACGACGTGAAGCGCGCTCTGCCCGGCAGGCTGCAGCCGACCAATCGCCGGCGGCCGGCTTTCTGGAATGCGATAGGCTGTGGAACAGGTGACCGCGGAAGCCAGGTCGAGGCCATTCATATCGGCCGCGGCGCGCGCCAGACCGACCAAATGCTCAGGATCGGGATTCACGGACGACAGCGCGGCGTTCATCGCGCCGTGAATGCGGACGTGGCGCACCAGCGCGCGCGTGTCCACATCGGTCATGCCCACGACGTCGCGGCCGGCCAGATAGTCCTCCAGCGGACTGGTCGCGCGCCAGTTGCTGGCAATGGGGCTGGCCGCGCGCACCACAAAACCCGCCACCCAGCAGCGATTCGACTCGTCATCTTCGTCGTTTACGCCGTAATTGCCGATATGCGGCTGTGTCATGATGGGAATCTGGCCGTGATACGATGGATCGGTCAAGATCTCCTGGTAGCCGGTCATGCTGGTGTTGAAGACCAGCTCGCCCGTGCGTTCGCCAGTCGCGCCAAAGGCCAGTCCTGGCCAGAGCGTGCCATCGGCCAGGGCCAACAGCGCAGCGTCGCGATCGCCGAAAGGCTTGGGATTGACGAGCAAATTACCTCCATGCGGCTGTGTCAACGATTTGCGTGCCATACCCGGTAGTCGTGGATCGGCTCCGCATTCACCGAGTTATCGTCGTCGGCCGCCAGGTCGGCCAACGGAAAGTCGTAGATGCGGCGGCCCTTGCGACAGCGGACCAGGACGCCGTACTGATCGTCCAAGACGTCGCAGAAGCCCAGCACCTTCACCTTGTCGCCCCCTCGCAGTGGCCCGCGCTCCTGGAATTCGTCCACTGTGGCCAGAAAGGGAAATGTGAGAATGGCGCCCAAAGACCTCCGCCAGGCCACCAGGACATCCCGCTCGCGGAAGCTCTTCGCCGAATTCACGACGGCCTGGATGTTCTCGCCTTCTGGCTCCAGATCGAGCCATCGGTAACGCGGTTCCATCTTCTCGCATTGAGCGGCGACATTGCACTCCGAGTCGCGTGGTCTGGCCGGCTCGATGTCAGCGACTCCCAGGTATATCTCTGCCCAGCTCAGCCCTCGCCTGGCCGTGTTGATCACCACCCATTCAGGCATGGCCTTCAGCGTGACGCTATCCCAGGCCAGACCGATGGTCGGCTCCTCGGCATCGTTGACGTGAGTCAAATCTGTGACGCGGCCCTGCCAACCGCCGATCTCCAGCTCAGGGATGTCCGGGTCTTTGACGCCAGCTTTCACGCGCACGGAATCACCTTTACAATAGGCCATGATGCAACTCCTTAGTCGCGATCTTTGTGGTGCGGCCGCAGCAGATCACTATTGCTCAAGCCGGATTCGTGATCCGGTGGGTCATGGACCCGCCTGGAGCCTGAATCTGTGATCTACTGGGGCTTCTTCTTTCTTCGCTCCAGCGCGATGCTGGCATAGCGCGCGTATTCTGACGCCGGCCAGGTATCCAACACCGCGTTGAACTCCAACACAGCTTGCGCATCCAGCCCCTGCTTCTGATACGCCACGGCCAGGTTGTAGTGACAGGCCGACTCGTACTTGACGCCCAGGTAGCCGCTGCTGGCCGCGGCCAGCACCTCACGGAAGAGAGCGATCGCCTCATCGCCCTGGCCGCGGTGCAGGGCCGACACGCCCTGGTTGAGCCTGACCACCAGGCGGCTGGCTTCGTCGGGCCACAGGCGTAACGCCAGGTCGTAGGCCCGGCCTGCTGCGCCGTGATCCCCGCGTCGCGCCAGCCAGTTGCCCACATCCGACAGCAGGCGCGCGCGCATCGTGACGAGGTAGAGCAACGCCAGAAGCAGCACCGGATTGGGCACGGCGCCGGTCAGCGCGGCCAGGCCCGCGATGAGAAGCGTGAGGGTGACGCCCTCGATCGCCAGGCGGGTCGGCGCGCCCTCGCGGCGCAGCCACGACAGCCCGCCGAAAACGAGGACGTACAGCAGTCCGATCAGAGTCAGCAAGAGTGGAGGGGACATCAGCATCTCCCGCAAATCTCAGTTTGTGTGCTCATGGCCGGTCGGAGACCGACCTTCCCGCTCTGGCCGGTCTCCGACCGAGCCAGTTCAGCGACTTGCCCCGCTCTGGCCGGTCTCCGACCGAGCCAGTTCGATAACTTGCCCCGCTCTGGCCGGTCTCCGACCGAGCCAGTTCGATAACTTGCCCCGCTCTGGCCGGTCTCCGACCGAGCCAGTTCGACAACTTGCCCCGCTCTGGCCGGTCTCCGACCGAGCCAGTTCAGCGACTTGCCCCGCTCTGGCCGGTCTCCGACCGAGCCAGTTCGATAACTTGCCCCGCTCTGGCCGGTCTCCGACCGAGCCAGTTCGATAACTT
>VGOD01000223.1 GCA_016876015.1 Chloroflexota bacterium | reverse complement strand
GAATGCACGGCGCGGCCCGACGATCTGCGCGTCTGGCACGCTAACGTGCGCCAGCACGGCCACTACTTCTCCTACGATCTGCTGGTGGAGAACGTCGGCCAGGCCACGGCCCGCTGGGTGGTGATCTACGACAAGCACGAGGGCTTCCAGATCGTGCCCGATGACCCCGCCATAGACGTCACGATCTCCACGCCGCCCGACTGGCCGGCCGATGACAACGCACGCGTGACCGAGGCGGTCGTCCGCGTCGGCGACCTCGCAGCGGGGGAGCGCCGCACCTTCCACTTCCGGGCTGCGCCCATCCTGGTGCAATCGGTGTTGCACACGTCACCGACGGTCTACGCCATCGGTCGCACGACCCGGTTCGAGTTCATGCCAACGGCGACCACTTATGAATCGGGCGACGCTTCGGCGCCCGTCACTGCGCCGGCCATAGATGCGACCGCCGCCATCGCCGCGGCCGACTATCTGCTCGTCACCAACGTTCCCAGGCTCTTCTTCCTGGAACGGCCTGTGCGGGTGGAGGTGAACCGGCTGCTGGTCAGCATGGCCGAACTGGCGATCCTGCGCGGGGGTGTGCTCGGTTATCTGCAAAGGGCGGCCGACCCCGCTTTCGTCAAAGGATTGATCGCGCCGGGCGGCGAATGGGCCGATCAGCTTCACGTCCATTTCCGCCTGCAAGAGGGCGGCTACCTGCTGATCGTCGGCGAGACCGAGATCGTGCCCGCCTGGACTGTGGATACCACGGATATTCGATGGAGGAATTGGGGCACGACCTTCGAGGTTCCCCTGTCTGACGATCCCTACGCCGACACGATCCACGCGGACAACGTGCCCGACCTGATGGTGGGCCGGATCATCGGCAACAACGCCGCCGCGCTGCGCCGGCCGATCGAGGCCAGCATCGCGGTCGCCGAGGGGGCGGGTTTCGCCCGGCTGCATGGAGTCGTCACCAGCGGCAGCGAAGGCTCGTGGGAGGACTTCGTCCTCAGAGCGCGGGACATCCAGACGACCTTGCTCGGGCAGATGACCCCGCGCGGGGGCGCGGCGGCGGCCTACCACTGGAGCCGGTGGATCCACAAGGAGACCATCTCGATGGATGCGGGCGGCTTCAATCTGCCTCTCACCGAGAACGATGGCTTCGTGCTGGCCGACGTGGATGGCGACGGCGGCATCGAGGCGGTGGTGGTGGATGATACGACCGATGTGGCATCGGCCTATCGCTACGCCGACCTGTCCGCGGGCGCGTCCACTCCCTCCGGCTCCTTCCCGTGCCGCTTCACCCCCTATGATGGCCTGGCGGCCGGCGACATAGACGACGATGGCGTGGACAAGATCGTCGTCGGCACCGACGAGTGGGACCGGATCACGATCTGCAACGACTATCGGCACACGCCCGGCGACATTTTTCCCGAGTTCGACGTGGACTTCGACCCGTGGGACGTGCTGGCCGTGGGGGATCTCCTCGGCGCGACGCGCGACCAGATCATCCTCGCCTCCACCCGCGGTCACGGCACGGTCACGGTCTATTCCTACGACATCAGCGGCCCCTCCCCGCAGCTCTGGCAGGTGCGCACCCTGGAGGACATCCCGTTCACCGCCTACGATGGCTTCGCGGTGGGGAACGTCGCGGGCGGCGTGGGGAGCCGCGACGAGATCATCATCAGCCGCGATGATGATGATCGCATCCTGATCTACGATGGCGATGGCAACAAGATCGGCGAGATCGCGACCGGCCTGATCAGTCCCTACGATGGGCTGGCCGTGGGGGACGTGGATGGCGACGGCATGGACGAGATCGCGTTGATCATAGATGACGTGGTGGACGGCAAACGCCGGCTGTTCGTCTACGAGAACGATGCCTGGTATTGGGATGCCACGGACGGCGAGTGGAAGCTCCACGACAACACCGCCCACAAGCTCTACGCCCGATCCCTGGACTTCTACGGCATCCGTTACACCGCCTCCGATACGCGACACGATGGCTTTGCCATCGGCGACCTGCACGCGGGCAACGGCGCCGAGATCGCGGTCGCCAGGGCAGGCACCGACAAGCTGCAGCTCCTCGACGGTCACTACCCCGACGGCTGGCGCGATCGCTATCTGCCCCCGGTGCGCGGCGCGGCCGCCAGCGCCGACATCTTCACCATGACCGGCCACGGCTGGAACGATAGCTGCTCGCCGTTCCGCAGGGATGACATCCTGGGGACGGCGTTCAGCGCCCATCCCGTGGTGTTCGCGCTCTCCTGTTTGACCGGCAACTACGAAGGGACGTGGTCGAAGATCGACAAAGAGGGCAACCTGGTGAACTACACGCGAGGAGACAATGGCATCGCCGAGGCCTTCCTGGGCAGCGGCGCGGCCGTCTACATCGGCTCGACCGAGGTCTCAGACGCAACGGCCAACGACGCATCAGGCCAACCGTTCTTTGAAGGCTGGGCGAACAGCGAGACGGCCGGGCGGGCCTTCACCCAGTACGAACGCCTTCGGGCGGGAACCGGCAGTTCGGACTGGCGCTACTGGATAGCCGAGTACAACTATTACGGCGACCCCAAGTTCGGCGCGCTGGGCAGCATCGTAGGGGCGGGTCTTGCACCCGCCCCCACCGACCCCACCCCTACACCCGTGTCGTCACTGCAGGTCGCCATTCCGCCCTGCCAGGTGGAGCTGCGCGGGGAGGAGCACCGCGTCACCATCCCCGGCGGAGACATCTTGCGCGAAGTCGGCAAGCCGGCCGTGCCGATCTACGTCATGCAGACCGCCATCCCCGCAGGCTACCAGGTGCAGAACGTGACGCTGGCTGCCCGCACGCAGCTCAGCACGACCGAAGGGCTGATCCTGCCGATCACAGAGATGACGATAGATGTGCGCGAGCGCGAGACCCGAAGGGTTTCCGAAAACCCTTCGGGTCTGATGCGTGAGCCTCGTAGGGTTTCCGAGAACCCTTCGGGTCTGGCAACAGAAGAATGGTATCCGGCCCAGGACTTCGCCTGGCGGGTCATCCAGGGGGATGGCGGCGCCTCGACCCTGGTCGTGACGATCTATCCGTTCTACTACAACCGGCTCACCACCGCCAGCCAGTTCTACCAGGCCTACACCTTCGACGTCGAGTACGCAGCGTCCGCGGTGACGATCACGGAGCTGACCACCGACAAGCTGGCCTACCGCCAGGGCGAGACCGTCACGGTCACGCTGGGTCTGACCAGCACGGCCGCGGCGCAGGACCTGGTGGTCGAGGCGCTGATCCGCGGCTATGGCACGGGCACGGTCGCCGACGGCCTGCTGCTGCGCACGCTGAGCGCGTTCACCGGCGCGGCCTCCTTCTCGCCGCAGTGGGACAGCGCCGGTTACGCGGCCGGCTACTACGCCATCGAGGCCACGGTGAAGGACGCCGCGGGCAACGTGCTGGCGCAGAGCGGCGCAGGGTTCGACCTGGGCATCGTCGCCGGCGAGGTGGCGTCGTTGACCGCCAGTCCGACATTCTTCCACGTCGGCGATGCGATTGACGTGGCGCTGGTCTTCAGCAACACCGGAACCGTGCCGATCACCGGCACGGCGGTCATCCAGGTCACAGATGCGGCTGGCGCGATCGTGCAGGAGTACCACCACGCCATCAGCGGCCTGGCGCCGGCTGCCGCGCTGCGCTTCGATGATCGGTGGACTACATCGGGCGCGGCGGGCGGCCAGTATCGCATCGTCGGGTACGTGCTCTACGACTCCAGGGCGACGGAGATCAAAAGCGTCATGGTCGGCACCACGCGGCCGGTGCACCTGCCGCTGATCTTGAAGCGGTAGGCCCGCCAGGAGCTAAAGGGGCGCGTTTCACTCATGCCGCGGTCGGCGCCTGGGCGGCTGAAACCGGGACGCAGATGCACGCGGAAACCGCGGACGACGCGGATACTTCTAGATCTTGTCCGCGTCCTCCGCGTCGTCGGCGTCCCGGTTTCGGGACAGTTGTTCATGCCGGGCGCGCCGCCACGGCGCAAGAAAGCGTAGCGCAAGTTGGCAACTTGCACCACACGATGATTTTCAGGATAGCCCCGTTCAGGGGGCTTCCATATCGTAGCCGGACGGCTTTAGCCTCCGGCGGGCGGCCGCAACGGCAACTGCGACGAAGCGGTCGACCACTACCGGTGCTCTTGAAACAAGAAAGGAACATCAGGATGAAAACGCAGAAAGCTGCTCTTTTGGTCCTTCTGCTCGGCGCGGCGCTCGCATTGGCTCTGGGGAGAACCGGTGCGGGCGCGACCTACGTTGGCGCGGCTCCCCTGGCGCAAATCCCGATGAAGGCGGGCGCATCGGCCCCGCAAACCTACGACCTCGGCGGTGGCCGCTTCGCGGTCGCCGTCCCTGCGGCGCTCGGGCCGGACGACACGTACAGCCAGGGGCCGCTGGTTGACACCTACGTCGCTTCGGCCGACCCGACCCATGCCTACTGCGACCAAACCACGATGCACCTCTCCTACGATATGGACGAGTTCGGCTACTCCTACTGGGAGCGCGCTTATCTGGGCTTCGACCTCGGCAGCATCCCGGCCAATGCCACGATCTCGTCCGCCATCTTCTACGCCTACCTGTATGCCGCGAGCGGCGACGCGTCGGTGCCGATCGAGCTGCGCCGGGTGACCGCGGCCTGGAGCGGCTCACCTTGCCCCACCTGGAACACCAAGCCTGCCTCCACACCCTTCACTTTCCTCACCGTGGGCACGAGCAGCGGGCTGAAGGCCTGGACCGTGACCAGCCTGGTGCGCGACTACTGGGTCAACAAGGGCTTCGGGGTCTCGCCCAACTTCGGGCTGGAGCTGCGCGGGCCGGAGACCGGCGGCGCGGCGGCCGAATATGCGCGCTACTTCTATTCGCACAACGCGACCGCCAACCCGCCATACCTGTACATCATCTATCAACGCCCGACCGCCACGCCGACCGCCACGCGGACCCCGACCAGGACGCCGACCCCGACCCGCACGCGCACGCCCACCTGCACCGCGACCTCCGCGTGCCCCGACACCTATGAGCCGAACGGCGGGTTCGCCAACGCCTGGTTCCTCTCGCCGGGCACGATCCAGAGCTACATCTGCTGCGGCGCGACCGACCTGGACTACTACAAGTTCACGGCCCACGCCGGCGACACGATCCGCCTGCGGCTCTACAACCTGCCGGCCGACTACAACCTGTGCCTCTACAACCCGGCGCAGGCGCTGATCGTCTGCTCGAACAACGCTGGCGTGACCGAGGAGTTGATCGAGCGGACGGCCACGAGCAACGGCGACCACTACGCCTACGTCTACGGCGTGCAGGGAGCGTGCAGCTCGAGCAAGCCCTACAGCCTGGACATCCAGGTCATCTCGCGCACCGCGACGCCAACGCGGACGCCGACGGCGACCGCGACGCACACTCGCGTCCCCACCAAGACGCCGACGGCCACCGCCACGCGCACGCCCACGCCGAAGGTGACGAACACGCCGACTGCCACTGCCACCCGCACGCGAACCCCCACGCCGACCCCGACCGGCACGCTGACCCCCGGCCTGCGCGTGGTCAAGCGGCTTGTGTCGCCCGCCTCCGGCGTGGCGCGCGTGGGCGAGGCGGTGCAGTTCCAGATCAGTCTGACCAACACCGGCCTGACGACGATCACCCGCCTGCCGCTGCGCGACACCTACCAGGCGGGCCGGCTCAGCTTCACCTCGGCCGTGCCCCCGCCCGATGTGCGGGGCGCGGACTGGTTGCTCTGGCACGACCTGACCATACACCTGGGCGACCTGCCGCCGGGCCACACGATCGTGGTGACGGTGAACTTCACCGCCATCGCCAGCACCGAAACGCAGGCCACCTGCAATTGGGCTATCGTCGCGGGCGCGGAGGATGACCGGGGCAACCGATTGCCGGAAATCCGCGCCTACGCCTGCGTGCAGATCACGTCGGCTTCCTGCGGCGCGGACCGCTACGAGCCGAACGACGGCCGGGAGCGGGCTGCGCCGATCAACTTCGACGAAGAGAGCCGAGGGTTGATCTGCCCACAACACGACCAGGATTTCTTCAAGCTCTCCGGCCTGGCCGCGAACGTCCTGCTGCGCATCCAGCTCTACGACCTGCCGGCCGACTACCAGCTCAGCCTCTACGGCCCAGACGGCGGCCTGGTCGCCGGCTCCAGCAACGCCGGCACGACCGCGGAGGAGATCCTGTACACCACACGGGCGGCCGGGGATCACTTCATCCGGGTGGCGCCGAACGGCGACGCCTACCACCCCACGCGCACCTACACCTTGCGCGCGCAGCAGGCCAGTTTGAGGCTCTCGCATCTCTCGGCCAAACCAGGCACTCGCATGCGCGCCAGCGGTAAGGGCCTCTTCCCGGGCGTGGGCGCGACGCCCGCGCGCATCAAGCTCTACCTGAATCAGATCACGCCGGGCAAAGAGCTGGCCGACTTGCCGGCGAAACCCGACGGCAGCTTCGACGGGGAGCTGACCGTGCCGGCCGCGGCTGCGGGAAGCCACACCCTTGTCGCAGCCAACTACTTCAACAGCGAGCTGCGCGCTTCCATCGGCCATCTTTTCGAGATCGACCCGTTCGGCGTGCCGATCAGCATGGACCTGTGGCTGGATGACGCCTGGCTGGGCGATCCGAAGCCGGGGGTCATCAAGGTGGTAGGGGATGCCGGCGGCACGGCCGGGCTGACTCTCGTGGACGTGGTGATCGCCATGAGCGCCGAGGAGGATCCGGGCGACGTGGCGGCCGAGGTCACGATTGACGACGACCTCTTCGGCCCGCCGATCCGCGCGGTGCGGCGGAACAGCATGGGCACCGCGGCGACCGAACTGGACGTGACCGATCACGGCGACGGCCACTATTCCGCGCAGACAACGCTGGCCGCGATGCGGATGGGCGGCTACTACCGCCAGGTGGTCTTCCGCTTCCGCATCCCCAGCGCCCTGGCCGCGGGGATCGGGGTCGGCGCCGAGCGGTGGGTCGACGTTTGGGGCGCGGTGTGGCGGGCCGGCCACCGCGTGGCCCACGTGGCCGACGCCCGCCGCGTGCGGCTGCGCCGCGACCTGGGCACCCTCATCATCACCAGCCGCAGCCACCTCTACGCTCAATACACCGATGCTGAGGTGAACGACCTGCTGGGGCAGCTCTACTACCACAGCCAGACTGCGGGCCTCTACGCCACTTACGACCGGCCCGCGGCGATCTACTACGTGGACGACTACAACACTACGGCCGCCAACTGGAACAACGGCGTCATCAACTGGGCCAGCGAGGCCACCGCCAACGCCGCGGCCATCCAGATAGACAACATGATCGAGGATTGGTACGAGGACACGCACAACGTGGCGAGTTACCTGCTCATCGTGGGCGACGACAACATCATCCCCTTCTACCGCGTGGACGATCCGGCCGACGCCGAAGACGATTTCCCCACGGTCGGCAACAACCATCCGGTGCTCAACGATGTGGTCAGCCACGGCTACCTCTTCACCGATAATCGCTACGCCGACATGGACGACGCCGACTGGGACGAAGGGGAAATTGACCTGGCCGCGGGCCGCATCGTCGGGCCGACCGCGGCGGAGATGACCAACTTCCTGCTCAACAGCCTGACCGGCCCGGCCATGGATACCGGCAACGCGGCGTTGGGCACCTACGGCGGCCGCGACTTCGTTCTGCCCGGCGCGGACAACGACCTGGCCGAGGCGCTGGAGGACGACCTGGGCCTCGATCTGAACAACGATACCGAAGCGCCGATCACGGTCGAGAATGATGCCTGGACCGAAGCCAACTTCCGGGGCGTCATGAACCTGAGCTTCGACGTCTTCCACTTCCAGGGCCACTCCAACAACGACGGGATCGAGATGGCGGACGGCGGCTGGATGGCCGACAACGAGATACCGAACTCCAACGTCGGCGGCGCGATCAGCAACCACCGGCCCTTCTTCTACTTCGGCTCCGCGTGTCGCGCCGGCTTCTCGCTGGGCACGGCCTGGAACGACAGCCTGGTCTACTCGTTGGCGCACCACAACGCCGCGGGGGTCATCGCCTCGGCCGGGCTGAGCAAAAGCGATTGGGACAACAACGAGGTTTACGCGGCCGAACAACTCGCCAACGCCTACTGGCAGTACGCGATCCGCAATGACGGGACCGCTCGTCCCCTGGGCGCCGCGCTGCGCGACGTGAAGCAGGACTTCGACCCCGGCGCGGGCTGGGAGGCGCGCGAGCGCCGGACGATGCTGGAGTACGTCTACTTCGGCGTGCCGTGGATGGGGCTGCCCGTGGCCGCGGGGGGCGGCGCGGCGGGTGACAACCAACGCGTAGCGAAGCATCCTGAGCGGAGTGGCGGTGCTGTTTCCGCCACGCAGTCGAAGGAAGCGGAGCGGTCGCGGATATGGCCGCATCCTTCGACTACGCCCCGCGAACTACTGCGGGGCTCCGCTCAGGATGCTACGCTTTTTGGCCCAAACGCGCCGGCCTACGTCGTCAACTACGACCTGGATGCCTCCCGCTACCAGGTCACAACCGTGGACGAGTTCCACCTGGTCGAGGTCGAAGGCTTCACCCTCAGCAAGAGCGCCGAGCACCCGGTCGTGCCGGTGGCGAGCATCGAGCTGCCGCTCCCGCCCGGCGCCAACGTCACCGGCGTCAACGTCATCCCATCCGACACGATCGGGCTGGGCCAGCTCAACATCCCGATCTTGGCATGGTTCAGAATCCTGGGAAGTTAGATTAGCACTTTCGGAGGTAGGCCCAGCAAAGTGAGGGGGTCATCGGGCACTTCGAGTCCCACCAACTGCGCCGGA
>VGOD01000222.1 GCA_016876015.1 Chloroflexota bacterium | reverse complement strand
TCCAATACCTTTTTGCAGAAGTCTACCCCAACTCTTATAAGGGAACAACTCTAATCCGAAGCATCCCTACACGGCCGCGCTGCTCAAATCCATCCCGATGATCGAGGAGCAAGTAAAAGACCGCCTACTCTCCATCAAGGGGGTCGTGCCCGATCCGTACAACCTGCCGCCCGGCTGCCGTTTTCACCCACGCTGCGAATCGTTCGTGCCCGGCGTGTGCGATCGCGAAGAGCCGGTCCCGGTGCAGGTGACGCCGGGTCACTTTGCGAGCTGCTTGCTGTTAGGGGGGCGCAATGGACAATAGCCAAACCTTGCTCGAGGTGCGCAACCTGCGCAAGTACTTCCCGCTAACCAAGGGGCTGCTCCGCAAGGTGGTGGGCACGGTGAAGGCCGTGGATGACGTCAGCTTCACCATCAGCCGCGGGGAAACATTGGGCCTGGTCGGCGAGTCGGGCTGCGGCAAGACGACGGTCGCCAAGTCCATCCTGCGCGCCGTGCAGCCCACGGCCGGCGAGATCCTGTTCGGGGATGAGGGCGGCACCGTGGATCTCACCAGGCTCGAAAAGGAAGCGCTCAAGAACGCCCGCCGCAACATCCAGATGATCTTCCAGGACCCATTCTCATCGCTGAACCCGCGCCAGCGCGTGCGCGATATCATCGGTGAGCCGCTTTATGTCAACGGGGTAGCGAAGGGCAAGGCGCTCGAGGCGCGCGTCAGCGAGCTGATGGCCGCCGTCGGCCTGCGGCCGGAGTACATGATCCGCTACCCGCACGCTTTCTCCGGCGGCCAGCGCCAGCGCATTGGCGTCGCCCGCGCCCTGGCGCTCAACCCCAAGCTGATCATCTGCGACGAGCCGGTGTCGGCCCTGGATGTCTCGATCCAGGCGCAGATCCTCAACCTGCTGAAGGATCTCCAGGATGGCTTCGGGCTGACCTATCTCTTCATTTCGCATGATCTCGGCGTCGTGCAACACATCAGCGACCGGGTGGCGGTGATGTACCTGGGCCGGTTGGTGGAGATCGCGCCGACACAGGCGCTTTTCAAGCGGCCGCAACATCCCTACACCGAGGCGCTCTTGTCCGCGTCGCCAAAGCCGCACCCCAAATACCGTGGCCGGGCGCGCATCATCACCGGTGAGGTACCCGATCCATCTTCCCACCAGGCGGCCGGCTGCGCCTTCTATCCACGCTGCAACTATCGCAAGCCGCAGTGCGCCGAACAGCCGCCCGCGCTCCGCAACGCCGCCTGCAGCGGGGTGCATCAGGCGGCCTGTCACTTCGCCGGCGAATTGACTCTCGCCGGGATTTAGCGCCGAACCGCACTTTGTCATGCCGAGGCCCCTCTTGTGGGCCGAAGCATCTCGGAGTTGGACACGCGCAGCGTGAACAGGATTCACAGGATGATCTCGATATCCTAATCCTGTTCATCCTGTAAATCCTGTCTCAGCTTCCAATCAGGAGATCGTCATGGCGACATCGCGCGAACGCTTTCTCGACACACTGGAGTTCAAGAACGTCAACCCGCGCTGGATGCGCACCAGCGGCGCGTGGCAAGAGACGCTGGATGTCTGGCGGACACAGGGGTATGAAGGGCAGCCGCTCGACCCATACTTCGGCGTGGATCACATCATGCGGGTGGATCCCTACTACGGCCCGGTGCCGGAGTTCGAGCACACGGTCATCGAAGAGGACGACCGCACCGTCACCTACATCAACCACGAAGGCATTCTGATGCGCGAGTTCAAGCAGCATCGCGATACCAGCATGCCGCAATTCATCAAGTTCCCCGTGGAAAACGAAACGGACTTCGAGAAGCTGCGCGCCGAACGACTGGCGCTCAATCTCGAACAGCGCCTTTCACCCCAATGGCGCGCACGCGTTGCGGCGGGCGGGGTCGCGGGCCGTGTCAGCGAAGACCTGATGCGCGCCGACTCGCTCTACAAGACCACGGCAGCGCAGGATGACCCACCCCGCCAATGCTGGGCCGACCGCTGGGGCGGGTACTTCGGCTCGATCCGCAACATGATGGGGGTCGAGAACCTGTGCCGGGCGTTCTACGACCAGCCGAAGCTCCTGGAGAAGATCATGGAGGAGCGCACCGAGGCGATGATCACCATCACCGAGAAGGTGCTGGAGGTGACGAGCTTCGACGTTTTCTGGTTTTGGGAGGACATGGCTTACAAGACCGCACCGCTAGTGGGGCCGAGGATGTTCCGCAAGTTCGCCTTCCACCACTACCGTCGCGTCGTGGACTGGATGCACAGCCGCGGCATCAAGCACGTCGGCCTGGACAGCGACGGCAACATTGACCTGCTGCTGCCGATCTGGGTGGACGCGGGGATCGACCACATCTGGCCGTTCGAGGTGCAGGCCGGGATGGACGTCAACAAGGTGCGAGCGAAGTACGGGCACAGCCTGGCGTTGCTCGGCGGCATCGACAAGCGCTGTGTGGCGATCGGCGGCGAGACAATGCGCCGCGAGGTCGAGCGCGTCATGCCGGTCGTCGAGGACGGCGGCTACATGCCGGAGCTCGATCACAGCGCGCCGCCCGATATCTCGTGGCCGGCGTACTGTGATTATATCGAGTATCTGAAGTTTCGGCTGGGGCGCGGTTAATCCTCTGCGACCTGAAGACCAAACCGTCGCGCGCATCCTGCATTCGACACGGGACGGGGACGACGCGGATATCGCGGACAACGCGGAAAGAATCGTATTCCATCCGCGTTGTCCGCGTCGCCTGCGTCGTCCGCGTCCCGTTCTCATTTCTACCAACTCGCGACGCCTGTGGTAAAATAGGGCCGACCCACAAGGAGCGACCATGACTTACCCATCTCCCATCATCGTTGACACCTCCGGCAGCCCCCACGCGCGGCTCAAGCCCGTGCCGCTGACCGCTGTCACCCTGGCCGACGCGTTCTGGACGCCGCGGCGACAACTGCTGCGCGACGCGACGCTGCCATCGCAGTTCAAGCTCCTGGAAGAGACCGGCCGGATTGACAACTTCCGCCGCGTCGCCGGGAAGGTTGACAAGCCGTTCCAGGGGCTTTTCTTCAACGACTCCGACGTGTATAAATGGATCGAAGCGGCCGCGTGGAGCCTGGCGACCGATCCCGACCCGGCGCTGACGGCGATGATGGACGGCGTGATCGGCGAGATCTCCGAATAACCTGCTCGGGCCGGTCTCTGACCGTGCCCGGCCCGGAGGAATGCCCATGACAGGCCCACGCTCATCCACACCCGAAGTCATCTCCCTCGGCAACTTGCTCGTCGAGATCATGCGGGTTCAGTTGGATCAACCTCTGAACCGGCCCGGCGAGTTCGTGGGGCCGTATCCCAGCGGCGATGCCGTGATCTACATCGACACGGTGGCGCGCCTGGGCCACAGCGGCGGCTACATCGGTGCGGTAGGGCCGGATGACTTCGGACGCTGCCTGCTGGATCGTCTGACCCAGGACGGCGTGGACTGCTCCGGCATCCGAGTGCTCGAAGGACACACGACCGGCGTCGCGTTCGTGGCCTATTTTGGCGACGGCAGCCGCAAGTTCATTTTCCACTGGCGCCACGCGGCGGCCGGCCAGCTCGCCCCCGACTTCGTCCAGCCCGACTACTTTCGCAACGCACGCTGGCTGCACCTGAGCGGCTGTAACCTGGCCGTCTCCGAGGCGGCGCGCGAAGCGGGCTTGAAGGCGCTGCGCTGCCTGCCGGCCGGCGCCCGCGTGAGCTTCGATCCGAACATCCGGCCCGAAGTATTGAGTGTGGACGAGATCCGTGACCTGGTCGAGCCTGTCGTGCGCCGCGCGGATCTCATCGTGCCCAGCCTGGGCGAAGCCGCCATGCTGACCGGGGCCTCGACCGATGAAGCCGGATGCCGCATGTGGGCGCGCCAGGGCAAGCTGGTCGTGCTGAAGCAGGGCGCGGCCGGTTGCCGTGTGTTTCACGGGCAGGAGGACTTCCACATGCCTGCCTTCCCGGCGGTCGAAGTGGATCCGACCGGCGCGGGCGACTCGTTCAGCGCCGCGTTCTCGGCGGCGCTGCTGGAAGGCATGGAGTTGCGCGCGGTGGCGCGCTTTGCTAACGCGGTCGGCGCGCTGGCCGTGGGTAAGAAGGGGCCGATGGAAGGCGCGCCCACGCGCCGAGAAGTGACCGATTTTCTGGCCCGGCACGCGACATAGCAGCGTGCCTGGCACTTGCCGTGTAAGTGCCAGGCACGTCGAAGCAACTTGACAGCACAGCGGGGACGTGAGCGGGCGTGAAACTCCACGACTGGTTTTTCGAACGCGTGAACGAGGCGTGCTACGACCGCGACTACCTCTATCTGGCTTTCGTCCGGCATTTCACCGCTTTCATGGCTGACATCATCCGCCTGGGGAAAACCGAGGAGCGCGGCGACTACCTGATCCCCGGCATCAAGAGCGGTTTGGATGTCCGGCTGGTCTGGCAGTTGCAGCGACGGCTGGATTGGATCGGCCCGAACGTGCTGACGGTGCAGTGCCAGCTTGTGGATCGAGCTACGGGCGATCCACAGGGCGGCTCGGTCGGACGCTTCGATCTCTCGACTGGCGAGATGGTGTTGTAGGTTTCTGGAGACATATTGGAGCTTGGGGTGTTCGATAAACGTTCGTCGGCTCTTGATTTGGCCACCCCCACAGCGGCCGAAAGCCTCGCTCGCATCAGCGAGCTCATCGAGCGGCTGAGCGCGGCCGTCGCCAGCGACCGCAACCGCGCCCGCGGCAAACAGTGGCCGACGGCCGTCTTCGCGCTCGAGGATCCCATCGCCTCATCGCAGATCCACGGCTACGACATCAACCGCTTCTACAGCGATCCGTTCTTCTACGTGGAGCAAACGCTGCGGCAGAAGCTCTGGCGCTGGGAGAACTTCCCTGACGACGATGCGGCGCTGACCCTCGATCTACCCGCCTCACTCAGCTACTACCCGGAATACACCTTCGTGGGCATGGGGCTTGAATTCACCCACGACGGCGTGCCGCTCATCCAGACCGACCATCCGATGACGCGCTCGGCCGATCTGCGGCTGCTGGAGCCTGTGGACTTTGCGACCTCCGGCTGGATGCCGCGTGTCTTGCGCTGGTGGGACGACATCAATGCGATCGTCGCCGGGCGGCTCAAGGTGGTCAACCAGATGATCTGGTGGCGCGGCTGCCTGGATCTGGCGATCCAGCTCCGCGGCTATGACCAGTTCATCCTGGACACGACGGAGCGGCCGGAGTTCGTCCATGGCCTTTTACGGTTCCTGGTCGAGCAACGCTGCCGTTGGTGGGATGCGTACTATCGCTACTTTGGCCTGCCGGTTCAGCCCACGTCCATCGGCGACGACTGGATCAACGTGCCGTTCATCAGCCCGCGGCTGTTCGCCGAGTTCGTTCTGCCGCGCTACCTGGAGCTCGAGCAGTTCCACGGCGGCGTCGCATCGGTGCACTCCTGCGGCAATCAGGCGCCGGTGCAGCGCTATCTGTTGCAGATCAAGAGCCTGCCCGGCCTGGAGGTGACCGCGTGGACCGACTTGACGCAGAGCCTGGTCAACATCCCGCCGGACAAGCGGCTTGCCATCGCTCTGCACCCTAATGACGTGCTGTTCGCCACCCGCGAGCAGATGGCGGCGAAGCTGGAGTTCATCACGACCTCCTGCACGGGACGCCGATATGGCATCGGCACTTCCGGCCTGACACCCATCCTGGGCAGCACGGCAGCCTTCGTCGAGCAAATCCGCATGTGGCAGGCTGTGGCCAAAGAGGTGCTGGATCCGATCCGGCAACCGGCGTGAGGAGCAGCACACTTTCACAATTCGCTTGGGCCGGTCTCTGACTGTGCCCGGCTCGGTCGGAGACCGGCCTGAGCAGATCAGGCAAGGCTTAAGGAGCGCCATGCTCTCACTCGTCGAAATGGTCCAGCGGATGATCCGGCTCCGACAAACGCGCGGCGTCAAGTTCACGCTGCTGGCCGTCTGCCCCAACTCCGCGGCCGTGTTGGCGGCGGCCGTGAAGGTCGCCAGCCAGGTCAACGCGCCGATGCTGTTCGCCGCGACGCTCAACCAGGTGGATCGCGATGGCGGCTACACCGGCTGGACGCCGGCCGCGTTCGTGCAGGAGTTGGAGCGTTGCCGCCAACAGTATCGCTGCGCCAGCCCTCTCTACCCCTGCCTCGACCACGGCGGCCCCTGGCTCAAAGACCGGCACACCCTCGCTGGACTCTCGCTGGCGGAGACGACGGCCGAAGTCAAGCTGTCGCTGGCCGCGTGCATCGAAGCCGGCTACGGCCTGCTACACATTGATCCGACCGTGGATCGCACGCTTCCGCCGGACAAGCCGGCGCCGATCGAGGTCGTGGTGGATCGAACGCTGGATCTGATCGTCCACTGCGAGGCGGAACGCAGCCGCTTGGGTGCTGCCCCCGTCTCCTACGAGGTCGGCACCGAGGAGGTGCACGGCGGCCTGGTGGATATGGCCAGCTTCCGACGCTTCGTTTACGACCTGCACGATCGGTTGGCCGGACTGAACCTCAGCCACGCCTGGCCCTGTTTTATCGTCGGCAAGGTCGGCACGGACCTGCACACGAGCTTCTTCGATCCGGATACCGCGCAGCGGCTGTTCGAGGTCGTCGCGCCGCTGGAATCGCTGGTGAAAGGGCATTACACCGATTGGGTCGCCAACCCTGAGGCGTATCCGGCGAGCGGCGCGGGCGGCGCTGGACGAGCTGGTTTCGAATTACCTCTATCGCGATGCGCTGACCTTCGTCGGCCTGCGCAAGTCTACAGTCCTCGTCAAACTGCTGGAGCTGCTGGCCCGCCAACTCGGCCAGGAAGTCTCCTATCCAGAGCTGGGGCAGGCGCTCGGCATTGACCGCCGCACCGTCGTCAACTACATTGACCTGCTGGAGCAGTGTTTCATCCTCTTTCGCCTCGGCGCTTTCAGCCGCAACCTGCACAAAGAGGTGGTGAAATCGGTCAAGGTCTACTTCTACGACCTGGGCGTGCGCAATGGCATCATCCAGAATTTCGCGCCGCTCCATCTGCGCAGCGACGCCGGCGCGCTCTGGGAGAGCTTTTGCATCGTCGAACGCTTGAAGCTCCTGCGCAATCGCCAGCAGTTCGTCAATCAGTACTTCTGGCGCACCTATGACCAGAAGGAAATTGACTACCTGGAAGAAGCCGACGGCGTGCTCGCCGGCTACGAGTTCAAATGGAACCCGGCCGCCAAAGTCAAAGAGCCGACCGATTTCCTGCAGGCCTATCCAGGCAGCCAGGTAGAACGCATCGACCGCAGCAACTACTGGCGCTTTTTGCTCTAGCAGACTAAAGTGTCATCTAATTCCATCACAGCGCTGGTAGTTCCCACAGCACAACGCGCTGCCGGCCCGAACCGCCGGCCAACGCCCGCCGGCCATCCGGCAGGCAGGCGATGCAGGCGACGAAGCCGCGGTAAAGGGCAGACGGCGCGGCTTCTGGCCCCGCGAAACGCTGCAGCTCACGGCCGCTCGCCACGTCCCACACGCCCACCGTGTTGTCGTCGCCGGCCGACAGCACGGCGCGGCCATCGGGCGTGAACGCGATCCCCAGGACGCCCTGTGTGTGGCCCTCGAAACGCCGCAGCTCGCGGCGCCGACCGATGTCCCATAGCCGCACCGTGCCGTCCGCGCCCCCTGAGAGCGCCAGCCGGCCATCGGGCGAGGCGGCGACGTCGCAGGCTGCGCCCGCGTGCCGCTCCTTGCAGTAGAAGACCCCCCGCCAGCCGCTCACCTCAACGACGCCGATCTGGCCCCACTCGTCGGCCGTCAGCGCCAGACGGCCATCGGGCGTGAAGGCCACACTCCGCAGCGGGGGCAGGCCGCGCAGATGGCGGATGTGGCGTCCGCTTTCGACGTCCCAAACGAAGATGTTCCCGTCCAGTCCGCCGGATATGGCCCGCCGGCCGTCGGCCGAGAACGCGACCCCCCTGACCGCCCCCGCATGCCCCGCGAACCGGCGGATTTCGCGGCCATCCTCCAGGCACCACAACCGCACGGTCGCGTCCTCGCCGGCCGAGAGGGCCGTGCGGCCATCGGGTGAAACCGCGACCCGCCAGATCGGCTTCATGCCGCGCTCGTCGGCCGACCAGCGCCGCAGCTCGCGGCCCGAATCTATCTCCCACAGGCGGAGCCAGCCGTCGCTGTCCCCGCGCAGCGCGACGCGGCCATCGGCCGTAACGGCGATGCTGCGGACGATCCCTTCGGGCATGGCCCGACTGATGCCGCGGAAGAGGCGAGGCGACTCATCGCGGCCGACGCGGATCGCCTCACGTTTCTGGGGTATCCGTGACTCGCGACGGTCGTCCGCGGCGGCCGTTTCCTGGCCGGCCGCGGCCGCCGCCAGCGCGTCAAGCTGATCGGCAAATGCAGGAACCTGCTGGTAGGCGGGCAGCAGCGGCGCCAATTCGCGGAGCAGCGCGGCGGCCTCGGCCGCGGGGGTGACGCCCCTGGCCGCAAGCTGTTCGTCGCCGGCCGCGACTGCTTCCGCCAGCGCCTCCGCCTTACGGTGGGGCCAATCGGCCTCGCCATCCCTGGCGCTGGCCCGTTCGATGATCGGCCGCTCGATGGCCGCGACGTCGAGGATGCCCTCCTTGAGCTTGATCCTGAGCCAATCCAGCTCCCATTCCAGCCGCGCGGCCATGATGGCCGCAGGCCACTCGCGGCCCAGCCCCGCGAAGTGGTAGGTCGTTCTGACATTCTGGGGGTCTTCAGGCTTGCCAAACCACAACTTCCCGCTCTGGCCGGCGCCCGGAACAGCGGGGCGTGCTATCTCCGACCGAGCCAGTTCGGGGGCTTGCGCCTTGACGTGTCCTTCGTGTACCACAGAGATGACCTCCAGGCGGTCGTCGCCCCGGCGCTGGGCGACCGCGACGATCTCCACGAACGGGATGCGCAGCACGGGTTTGACCTTCCCCGGCGACGACCCGAT
>VGOD01000221.1 GCA_016876015.1 Chloroflexota bacterium | reverse complement strand
CGACAGCCCGCAGCGAACGAGGAGCGGGTTCCAACATCGCCTCCGGCGATGAAGAGGGGCTGAGTGAGGTCGGTCACGTGAGCTACACCCTTCGACAGGTTCGGGAGAGGCCTTACGACGGCGGCGGGAACCGCGTGCGGAGCGTCATCACGGCCGGCAGCCAGGTGACCGAGACCCACTACGTCGGCCAGCACTACGAGCGGACCCTCAACTCCGGCAATACCAAGTACTACACCATAGCCGGCTAGCTCGTCGCGTTCGAGCGGTCATCGGGCTATGGGGTGGACTGGGGTCGCCGCTTCGTCTTCCGCGATCACCTCGGCTCGACGAATGTCATCATCAACGGGTCGTCAGGGCTGCTGCTGTGGCGCGACCGTTATCTCCCCTTCGGCGACGTGCGCGACACCTATCGCAGGGACGCCGGCTTCTCCTTGCAGACGCAGTACCGCTTCACCGGGCAACGGCTGGAGCAGCGGCTGGGGACGCCGGAAGGAGGGCTGGATCGCGGGTTGTGCTCCTATGGGGCCCAACTGAGTGCGCGCACCCTGACGGGAACCGGCGCTATTGAACTGGAGGCTCTCCAGGGCGCCGTGGAGCGCTGCCCCGAATCGTGGCGCTTACCCACATCCTCGGCGGCGTCATTGCGAGCGTCTTTTGCGAAGCAATCTCACCCTCGCAGGAGACTGCTGCGTCCCAAAGGATGCTTCGCACTCGCCAAAGACACTCCTCGCAGTGAGCGGCCGAACTTGTGGGTAATCACCAGCCCCGATCGTCTTGACACATAACGCGCCATGTGCTATGATCGCCCCTGATAGTGGGTCGCACGGCAGGTATCTTGGGAACGATGCAAATCGGAGCCACCAGCGCTGAACGTCTCGGCCGGTGGCTCTTTGCGTTCTTGAGACGCCGCACGTGCGCCAGCCCCACTACGATAGTGCGCTGCTTCAAGGAGGCATTCGATCATGGAGACCACAGGTGTAGTCAGATGGTTCAGCCGCAGCAAGGGCTACGGTTTCATTGCGCCGGATGGCGGAGAGCAAAAGGACGTCTTTGTCCACTACTCCAACATCATCGGCGAGGGTTTCAAGAACCTGGACGAGGGGGACCGCGTGCAGTTCGTCATCGAAGACACCCCCAAGGGGCCACAGGCGGTTCAGGTGATCCGCATCTAGCGTCAAGCGAGTCTGTGTAGCTGTTTGGCAGGCTCTTGCGGCAGGCCGGCTTTCGCGCCAGCCTGTTGCAAGGTTAGTGTGATGCAAACTGTAGCCTCCGGCCATGCGCCGGGGGCTGCTTTCTATTGTACGAACGCTCTGCGAACCACTTGCCAAGACCCCGGTTCGCGTGTAGAATGGCTCCCAGGAGGCGCTCGTAGTGAGTGAGTGGTGACCAGTGATTCGGCCGTTTGGTCTGCGTGATGCGCTGTTGGTGCGCGACTTGCAACGCAACAGCGCGGTCCTGGCAATCGAGCAGGCGTTGCTTCATCCGAACGCGCCGCTGTGGATGGCCCTGACCGCGCCGTGGCCCTGGGCTGGCTTGGGTGTGGCGACCTACATCCTCGACGAGCGAGATGGAGACGGGCCCGCCCTCGGCTTCGCCCAGTTGCTGAGGCGCGCCGCGCGCCCCGAGGCCGATCTGTTGTACGTGGCGCCGGCCCTGCCGCCAGAGGACGCCCATGACGCACGACGCGAGGGTATCTGGCGCCGGCTGCTGCACCACTCCTGCCAGGCAGCCGCCGGCCGCGGGCTGCAGCGCATCTTCGCCAGCAGCCCGGAAGATGGGCCAGAGACCGGCTGTCTGAAGGATGTGGGCTTCAGCCTCTACACGCGCGAGGTCCTCTATCGCCTGGCGGCCGATCCCGCAACAGACGGCCCTCGACCCGAAGGGGCCAGCCGGCCGGCCGGGTTTCGGCCCCAACTGCCGCAGGACAATTGGGCGCTGCAGCGCCTCTACACCAACAGCACCCCGCGGCTGGTGCAGAGCGCCGAAGGGGCTGTCACCGGCGAGGTTGGCTCGCCGCCCCTCTGCTGGTGGGAGCCGGATCGCTGGCGGGGACTGGTCTGGGAACGGGCAAATGAGCCGCGCGGCGCAGTCCAGGTGCACATCGGCCGGGCCGGCCATTGGCTGCGCATCTGGGGCGTGAACGCACTGACGGCCCACGACCTGCGTGTGCTTGTCGAACAGGGGTTGGGCTTGATCGCAGATGCGCCTCGCCTCTGGGGGCGAGGCCCGGCGCCGGTGTACGCGACGGTCCGCGATTACGAGATCGGTTTGGGCGACGCATTGACCGGTTTTGGGTTCGCGCCCTATCTGAAGCGGGCGCGGTTGGTCAAACATACCGTCGCGGTCGTGCGTGCGCCGTTGCCCGCGGCCCTGGCTGCCCGCGAGATAGCGGTCGAAGCCGCGGCGCACATCCGCGAGACGGTTTGACCGATGCACAAATAGCGAAGCGCCGGCCCAGACCAGCCGGCGCTCGAGGTGAGTTACTGCGAGTTATGCAACAACAGAAGATCACAGACGATTTAGAAGCTCTCCTGGAAGTGCTGCCCCCGACCCTCGAACATGCCTTGCGGGCAGCCAACCAGGGCGACAACTTGCTCGAGATCGTTCTCGACCTGGGCCGGCTGCCCGAGGCGCGCTTCCTGGATCACGAGGTGATCCTAAGCCAGCACGAAGTGAGCGACGCCGACTTGAGTTATGTCACCGGACGCGTCAGTGAGTTCACGAGCGACAATCGCGCCGGCATCGAGCGCACGCTGCACCGTATCTCGTGCATTCGCAACCGCCAGGCCCGCATTGTCGGCCTGACCTGTCGGGTGGGCCGCGCGGTCTACGGCGTGATTGACATCATCGAGGACATCGTCAAGTCCGGCAAGAGCATCCTGCTGCTGGGCAAACCCGGCGTGGGCAAGACGACCCTGTTGCGCGAGGCTGCACGCATCCTGGGCGAAAAACAACGCGCGATCGTGGTAGACACCTCCAACGAGATCGGCGGCGACGGCGACATCCCGCACCCGGCCATTGGTCGGGCGCGGCGTATGCAGGTCGCCGCGCCCGAATTCCAGCACGAGGTGATGATCGAGGCTGTGGAGAACCACATGCCGCAGGTGATCATCATTGACGAGATCGGCCGCGAGCAAGAGGCCGCAGCCGCGCGCACGATCGCTGAACGTGGGGTGCAACTGGTCGGCACCGCGCACGGCATCACGTTGGACAACCTGTTGATGAACCCGACGCTGTCGGACCTGGTGGGTGGGATCGAGAGTGTGACGCTGAGCGACGAAGAGGCGCGACGCCGCGGCACGCAGAAATCGGTGCTGGAGCGCCGCGCGCCGCCCACCTTCGACGTGCTGATCGAAATCCAGGATCGGCAGCGCATGGCGGTGCATCACAACGTCGCGGCCGCGGTGGATGCTCGCTTGCGCGGCCGCACATTGACGCCCGAAATGCGCTACCGCGACCAGGGCGGCCAGGTGCGCATCCAGGCCGCGCCGCCCGCGCCCGCGCCGGGTTTTCGACCGCCGATCGGCGAGGCGCGGCTGGCGGCAAACGCCGATGGCCGCTTCCCCTTCGAGAAGCGCGCCGCCGATCGGCCTGGCGAGGGGCCGGCTGCGCCCTGGCCCGAAGCCGCGACGCCCGCGGCTGAGCCTGCGGCCGGCCGGCTCAACCAACCGATGCACATCTATCCCTATGGCATCGGCCGCGGCCGACTGGTGGAGGCCAGCCAGAACCTCGGCGTGCCGGTGATCATCGTGGACGCGTTGGATGAGGCCAACGCGGTCGTGACGCTGAAGAACTACTATCGCAAGCATCCGCAGCCGATCGCCGACGCCGAGCGCCGCCGTATTCCGGTCTACGTGCTGCGCGCCAACACCGTCTATCAGATGGAGGCGTGCCTGGGCGACATGTTCGGCCTGCCGGTTCAGATCGAGGACCCGGTCGAGCGGGCCGTCAGCGAGACGCAAGAGGCGATCCGCCGGGTGCTGGCTGGCTCCCGCTCTGAGGAGCTGCGGCCGCAGCCGGCCGATGTCCGCCGGCTGCAGCACGAGATGGTGCGTTCGGCCAACCTGGTCTCGCACAGCTACGGCAATGAGCCGCGGCGTCGCGTGCGTGTTCTGGCGAGTTGAGCGATGGGGTCTATGCCGTCCACCCCGGCTGTTGGTCGCAGCAAGGCCGCAGGGCTTTTTGTCACCTTCGAGGGGCCAGAGGGCAGCGGCAAGACAACGCAAATCCGGCTCCTGGCCGCCTGGCTCAGCCAACGGGGGGCAGACGTCCTGCTGGCGCGTGAGCCTGGCGGAACCCGGATCAGCGACGGCGTGCGCGGGTTGCTGCTGAATCCCGCGCACATCGAAATGCGGCCCGAAACCGAAATCTTGCTCTTTTCGGCGGCGCGAGCGCAACTTGTGGGCGAGGTGATCCAGCCGCACCTGGCGCGCGGCGGCGTGGTCTTGTGCGATCGCTTCGCCGACTCGACGTTGGCATATCAGGGCTATGGCCGGCAGCTCGATCTCGGTGTGTTGCGCCAGATCACCGCGTTTGCGACCGGCAGTCTGACGCCGGATTTGACGATCTGTCTCGACTTACCCATCCGCGAAGGGTTGCGGCGCAAGCAAAGCGGCGATCAAGGCGAATGGAATCGGTTCGAGCGCGAGCAGTTGGAGTTCCACGAGCGCGTGCGGGCCGGTTTCCTGGCCCTGGCATCCGCCGAGCCGGCGCGTTGGCTGGTGGTAGATGCCCAGCAGCCGGTCGAGGAGATCCACGCGGAGATTCAGCGGCGGGTAGAGGGGTGGTTGCGGTAAACCATGCAGGAATCTTTGCGGCGGGTTTTGCGCTTTATCTCCATCTCATCCACAGCGAAACGGGAGGACTTAGCCGATGAAGCTCATCATGGCCATCGTCAGCAGCGATGATTCACGCGATGTCCTGGAGCGGTTGACCAAACACGGTTTCCGCGCGACGGTGATCAGCACCACCGGCGGTTTTTTGCGCGAGGGGAATACCACACTCTTCGTGGGAACCGATGATCAGAAGGTAGCGAAAGCGATCGAGGTGCTGCGGCAGGCGTGCCGGCGTCGCACACAGTGGGTCTCGCCGCTGCCAACGCTGGAAGGTCCGGGGTTAGAGATGTCGGAGCCAATCGAGGTAAGCGTCGGGGGCGCCGTGATCTTCGTGATGAATGTGGAGCAGTTCATTCAGGCGTAGTGCGTATTCCGTATTCCGTGCGGTACGCACTACGCAATACGTCTACATCACGCCGAAGTCATCGCCGCCCACGCCCATCCCGCCGCCTTCGCCGGCCAGGTCGGGCATGGATTGTTCGATGGATTCCGGGTCTTCGCCGGCTTCCAGACGACCCATGACCTCTTCGAATTCCGGTCCCAGGTCTTCGCCCGTCTCGTTCGCCATCTTGCGCATGAAGCGAGCCAACGACTTGGGGTCGTTCTCATCTAGCCCACTGAGGCCGCTGTCGTCGGCCAGGTTGTCCAGGCGGCTCTCCTCCGAGCGCAAGACCGCCACGCGGGAGACGGCTCGAGACAGGTCACGTCCGCCGCAGCGCGGACAGATCGGCTCCCGGCTCGCGGCGTCGGCGAACGAGCGCCAGAGCAGGCTGACGCGACGCTGACAATCGTGGCAGGTGTATTCGTAGATCGGCATGATGTCACCTCGGTCATTGGTTTGCGGGGCGCAATTATAGCGCAAGACCCGCTTCTCAGCAAGACACAGGGCGCAGCCGCGAGCCGCATGAACCATTCCACCGCCATCACACCTTTGCGACCCGATCCTGCTGTCACGGACTGGTATACGAGCTTGAGCAACCCACGACCGCTCCTGGTAGTGGTCTCCGGGCCGTCAGGAGTTGGCAAGGACGCCACCATTCAGCGGATGAAGGAACGTGGCTATCCGTGCCACTTCGTCGTCACTGCAACCACCCGACCCCGCCGGCCGACCGAGACGGATGGCGTGGACTATCACTTCATCGCAGAGCCGGTCTTTGCCCGGATGATCGCCGACGGTGAGTTGCTGGAACACGCGCTCGTATATGGCCAGTACAAGGGCATTCCGAAGGCCGGTGTGCGCACGGCCCTGGCCAGCGGGCTGGATGCCGTCATGCGCGTGGACGTGCAAGGCGCGGCGACCGTTTGCCAACTCGTGCCCCAGGCGGTAACTATCTTCCTGACGGCCGAATCGGAGGAGGCGCTGATCGAACGACTGCGCCGCCGGCGCACCGAGGATGAAGCGCAGCTTAAGCGCCGCATCGAGACCGCCCGCGCCGAGTTGCGCCGCGTGCACGAGTTCAGATACAGGATCGTGAACCGCGAGTGCTCGCTCGACGACACGGTGGATCAGGTCATTGCCATCATGCACGCCGAGAAAAACCGGGTGGATTGGGAACCGGTCAGCCTCTGACTTCTCAGGCTGTGGCGTGCTCTGCTGGTCAGCGACGCAACGATGATGATGGAGGTGGTCGCATGTCTGCTGCATCTTCCACGCCTGTTCGCGAGTCGGCCATTGCCGGCGCCTGGTATCCTGGCAGCGCAGCGGCCCTGCGCCGCACAATCGAAGAATATCTGAACCGGGTGACGCCGGTCGTCTTGCCCGGCCCTCTGCTGGCCCTGGTCAGCCCACACGCGGGCTATGCCTACTCTGGCCCGACGGCTGCGCACGCCTACGCCCAGGCGCGCGGAAGGGCGTTCGACCGGGTCGTCCTGCTCGGCCCGCTCCACCGGCCCATCTGGGGCAGCCGCCTCGGCGCGCTGATGGTCCCCGCCGAAAACGCCTACCGCACGCCACTGGGCGATGCGCCGCTCGATCGCGCCTTTCTCGCCGCGCTGGGCGAGCGCGTGGCTCTGACCCCGGTGCGCGGGGATCAAGAACACTCGCTGGAGATCCAAGTGCCGTTCTTACAGGCGGCCCTCGCGCAGCCCGCGACCGGCCGCGAGCCGGGCTTCAGCCTGGCGCCGATCATGTTCGGCGAACAGATTTCCGAACCGGGCGCGCTGGCGCGGCTCGACCGCGTGGCGTCAGCCCTGGCCGAAACGGCGGATGAGAAGACGCTGGTGGTGGCCAGCACCGACCTGAGCCACATGGACGACTACGCCGACGTGGTGCGCACCGATCGGCGGCTGGTAGATCTCGTAGCCGCGTTCGATGTGGATGGGCTGGCCGCAGCCCTGGCGGCCGAACAGGTGCAGGCGTGCGGCGCGGCTGGCCTCGTGGTCGCGCTCAGGACCGCGCAGAAGCGCGGGGCCAGGGCCGCGCGGGCGCTCGCCTACGCCGCGTCCGGCGACGTCACCGGCGACAAACGGCCTGGAACCTACTGCGTCGGCTACCTGGCGGCCGCTGTATATGGGTGAAAGAGAGAAGCGATGGCTGCCCGATTGCCAATCGAAGCTCAACGGTTCTTTTGGGACACGGACTCGGCGCAACTGGACGTAGACGAGTATCCCGACTACGTCCTGGAACGCTTGCTGGAGTACGGCGACCTGCCGTCCGTGCGCTGGATGCTGCAACGCTTCTCGCACGAGGCGATCATCGCCATCTTGCAGACCAGCCGCCGGCTGAGTCCGCTGAGTGCCAACTTCTGGACCCTCTACTTCGGCCTTGACCAGGACAAGATACCATGTTTGTCGAAGCCCTCCCTGCGGGAACCAGACGCGATCTGGCCCTATTAGCCAAAGCCGGGTTGGTTCAGCCATTCTACCTGGCAGGAGGCACGGCAGTCGCGCTCTACCTGGGTCATCGGGTCTCGGTTGATCTCGACTTCTTCGGCCCGGACCCCTTCGATTCGTCCCAACTGGCGGCGAACCTGGCCGACCTGGGGCAGTTTAGCCTGGATCGGTTGGCCAACGACACCTTGCTGGGCGAGCTGCAGGGCATCAAGATCAGCTTCTTCCGCTATCGCTACCCGCTGATCGGTGAACCGGCGACGGCGCTCGGTGTGCGGATTGCCAGTTTGCAAGACCTCGCAGCCATGAAGCTGGACGCCATCTCGCGTCGCGGCACACGGCGGGATTTCGTAGACCTGTACTTCATCGCCAGGTCGGGTCTTTCACTGGCCAACGCCCTGCAGTGCTATCGGCAGAAATACGCGGGCCTGAACGTGAACGTGATCCACGTCATCAAGTCGCTGGCCTATTTCGCGGA
The DNA here is from genome assembly GCA_016876015.1 of Chloroflexota bacterium. Classification (GTDB taxonomy): domain Bacteria; phylum Chloroflexota; class Anaerolineae; order CG2-30-64-16; family CG2-30-64-16; genus VGOD01. The sequence goes on along the minus strand of VGOD01000221.1, from coordinate 819 downwards.
TGCCGAGAAAGACCCGATGCCGGTGATGCTGGTCAAGTGGTCATGGGATGAGGTCAAACGTTTCTTTCAACGCGAGGCGAAGACGTTGTTCGAGACGCTGTGATTCGGTGAGTAACTGTTCTTCTCAATTTGGAGCTCAATGGGCTTTAACCTATGAAGGAGGTAGTACGATGTCTGATGAGAGAATCATCCTTATGGAACACCACCGCGTTAGTCTCAAACCGGATGCCACGGGAGCGCTTCAAATTAGGTTCGGCGCTAGCTGGGAGCCAGGATGGTTCCTCGATCCTGAACAGGCCGAACGCCTGTGTATGCATGTCCTCACAGATGCATCCGATGAACTGATCATTACGGGAGTTCCTGCTGGTCCAGAACAACCAGTATACCCCGGTGCTTTGTTGGTAACGAAAGACCAAGACAAATGGGTATTTGCCCACAGTTGCGAAGAGCCATTGCCAGAGATGATCGTGCGATCCCGCCTTTGGAAATACCAATCGAATTGGGAAGCTTTGCGTAGCTGGGATAATAAACCAGCTTTCGTACAGAAGTTCCTTACACAGCCTAAAGAGCCGCAAGTAGAGAAACTGCAATATGGCACGAGAAACCTCTCTATGCCGAAAGGATGGCCTTGGCGCTCCTGAACAGATGCGTGCGGCAGAGACCCATTGACTGAAGTTCGAATAGGTGCCGGTTGAGTATATTTGGAATTACGGTATAGTTCCTTTCCGGTTCCGAGTTGTCTGACATAGGAACTGGCTCACTCAAGGATCGGCGGCACAGCCGTAACGGCGTAAGATGTCGACGGCCGAACCGAGGTGG
>VGOD01000220.1 GCA_016876015.1 Chloroflexota bacterium | reverse complement strand
AGATGCGCGCCCGATGAGCTGCGGACGAAGTTGGCGCACCGCTGAGCGAAGTCATCGTAGGCGCGTTCGTAAGGCAGCGTGCCTACGACTGCATAGCCCGCATTCAACCGCACGATGACGCCGAGTCCACGGCTCACGAGGTCGGTGTAGTTGCTGCCGCTCGTGTTGTTGCGGTCGTAGCCCACCTCCTCGGTCACCAGCACCCAGCCGCCCAAACCTGCGTCGAGCATGTTCTGCTCGCCGCCCCGATCGTGGAAGCCGTACAGATAGGTTGAGTCGTTCAAGGGACGTGGCATAGGCGTCTCCTCGCTGAAGGGAACACTGAGAGGACAGGGGACGACAACTAGAGTATACGCCAAGCTCCGTCGCCTGTCAAAGGAGGGGAACCAGAGGATGGGTGGTGCGCAGACCTGTCAGGCTGATCCAAAACTGACAGGTCTGCGTCAAGTCATTGGCCGCCTGCGCCGCCGAACATGCGGGCCACGCCGATCTGGATGGACTGCGCATCGAGCGACCCATCCACGGCGCGCACGCCCTGCACGGTGATGCGCTCGCCCACCTGGAGGTCGCTCACTGCGCCGCTGACCGTCTTCTGGATCTGGGTCTTGTCGCTTACCTTGATCTTCAGCACCTCGCGCGCGGTGCTCAGCTCGATGACGTTGCCGCTGACCGACTTGACCTGGCCATTGGCGAAGTTGTCGGGGTTGATGGCGGCTGCGCCGCGTCCCGCGCCAGCGCCTTGTCCAAGCCCCGCTGCCGCGCCCGGCGTAGTCGCGCCGGCCATCGCGCCAGCACGTTCCTGGAAAAACGTCGTCCGGGCAGCCGCAGCGCGTTGCTCGCCGGCCTTCGCACCATAGGTATAGGCGCCATAGCCCACGCCGGCGGCTACTACGATGAGAACAAGGGCGAAAATCGCGATCGTCTTGAGGTTCATCTGCACTCCTGGTTTGGATGTTGGACGTTGGACGTTGGACGTTGGATGTTGGACGCCTGACACCTGACTCCTGACGCCTGACTCACTCACTCGTAGCGCAGCGCATCAATCGGATTGAGCGTCGCGGCCCGATAGGCCGGATAGATGCCGAAGAAGAGCCCTACGGCCGCGGCAAAGATCGTCGCCATCAGCACCGAATCGGCTGTGACCTGCGGGGTCAGCGTGACCGTGCCCAGCGGCAGGCCGGCGATGAACCGGGCGATGAGCGCGCCGCATACGATGCCGATCAGACCGCCGAGCACGCTCAGGATGGTCGCCTCGGTGAGGAACTGCGACAGAACGTTCTGCCGGGTGGCGCCCACTGCCTTGCGGATGCCGATCTCCCGCGTGCGTTCGGTGACAGATACCAGCATGATGTTCATGATGCCGATGCCGCCCACCAGCAGTGAGATGCCGGCCACCCCGCCCAGGAAGACCGTCAGCACGCCCGTGATCTGGTTGGCCGTGTCCAACATGTCCTTCTGGCTGCGCACCGTGAAGTCATCCTCGAAGCGGATTCGGTGACGCTCGCGCAACACCTCGCTGATCTGCTGGATCGCGTCCTCTAGCTGATTGGCGTCGGTTGCCTGCACGGTGATCTGACTGACCAGGTTGCCGCCGCGATACATGCCGCGCTGCAAACGTGAGATGGCGGTCGTCAAGGGGATGATCACCTGGTCGTCCTGGTTGCCGAACCCGCTGCCCCCTTTGGACTGCAGGACGCCGATCACGCGGAAGGTGACGTTGTTGATCCGCACCGATTGGCCGACCGGATCGTCGCCGCTGAACAACGTCTGCGCCACGTTGGCGCCCAGAATCGCCACCGTCGAGCGGGCGTTGATGTTGGCCGAATTGATGAACTCGCCGCTGCGTACGGCGTAGTTGCGCACCCGTTCATACTCAGGCGTGACGCCGACGACCTGCGTGTTCACGTTGTTGCCCATGAAGACGACCTGGCCAAAGCTGCGGGTCTCCGCGGTGACGGCTGCGACCGCGGGCAGGCCCGCGTTGCTCAGCGCCACCGCGTCCTCATAGGTCAGCGTCTGCATGGAGCCGGCGCCCTGGCGCACGCCGCCCACATTGGCCGCGCCGGGCGAGATGAAGAGCAGGTTCGTGCCCATGCTCTGGATCTGGCTGTCAATGGCCGCCTGCGCGCCGCGGCCAACGCCCATCAGCGCGATCACCGCCGCCACGCCGATGATGATGCCCAACATCGTCAGCGCCGAACGCAGCTTGTTGGCCGATAGGCTGCGCAGAGCGATGCGCATACTCTCCCACAGGCTCATCGCTTCGCTCCTTCGCGGCGCGGGGCCGCGGCCGGCTGTGCGCCGGCCGGGGGAGGGGATGGCTGGACCGCCGGCGGCTGCCCGTTGCCGCGACCGTTGTGCACGTCGTCAACGATCAGACCATCGCGTAGATGCACGGCTCGCTGGCAGTGTGCGGCGATCTCGTGATCGTGCGTGACCATGACGATGGTCATGCCCTGCGCATGGAGGTTGTGCAGGATACTCATGATCTCCGCGCCCGACTTCGAGTCCAGGTTGCCGGTTGGCTCATCGGCCAGGATGATGGCCGGGTTATTGACCAGCGCGCGCGCGATGGCGACGCGTTGCTGTTGGCCGCCCGACAGCTCGTTGGGCCGGTGGTGCACGCGGTCTGCCAGCCCCACGCGTTCGAGCACAGCCATTGCCCGCGCGTGGCGGTCCTTGGCGCCCGCATAGATCAGCGGCAGCTCGACGTTGGCCAGAGCTGAGGTGCGCGCCAGCAGATTGAAGGTCTGAAAGACAAAGCCGATCTTGCGGTTCCGCACCACGGCCAGATCGTGGTCGTCCATGCGCGACACCTCCACGCCGTCGAGCCGATACGACCCGGAGGTCGGCTGATCCAGGCAGCCGATGACGTTCATCAGCGTGGATTTGCCAGACCCCGATGGGCCCATGATCGCCACCCATTCGCCGGCATTCACCTTCAGGCTGACGCCGTTCAGGGCGCGCACTTCCACGTCGCCCATGCGGTATATTTTGGTGATGTTCTCTATCTCGATCATAGCATTAGCGTCCCTGGAAGAACACCGCGCCGCCGCCAGGCATGCCCGGTATCCCTCCCATGCCCGACTGCGCGGTGGTCGTGGTGTTGAGCACCACCTCGTCCCCTTCTTTCAGCCCACTGACGATCTCTGTGTTGGTGTCGCCGCTCAGCCCCACCACCACCTGCACGGCCATCTGGTTGCCCTCGAACAGCACGGTAACGTAACGCTGCCGGCCCTGGCTGCGCAGCGCCCGGTTCGGCACGACCAACACGTTGTTGCGCTGGTCAATGACGATGTTTACGTTGGCGGTCATGCCGGTCTTCACGGCCGCGGGTGGACTGTCTAGCCGCACCGTGACCGGGTAGTTCACCACGCCCTGGCTCATCACGCCGGCCGGCGCCACGAGCGTCACCCGGCCGCGCAAGGTTTGGTCCGGCAGCGCGTCCAATGTGATCTGCGCAGCCTGATCCACCTTGATCTTGCTGACATCTACCTCGGCCATGTTGACGACGATCTCCAGGTTGTCCAGGTCAGCCAATTGCACCGCGCCCTGGGCCGCGCCGGTCGTGACGTTTTGGCCCAGGGTGATGTTGACGGCCGTGACCACGCCGTCGAACGGCGCGACCAGCCGCGACTGATCGAGCTTGAGCTGGACCTGCTTCACGGCAATCTCAGCCTGATCCACCGCATTCTGCGCGATGTCCAGCGCGTTGGCGTCTGGGCCGGCCAGCAGCTTGTCCAGGTCGTTCTGCGCCTGGGTCAACTGTGTTTTGGCAGAGACGAGTTCGCTCTCGGTGGGCTGGTTCTGCAGCTTCACCAGGCTGGATTGCGCCCCCTGGAGCTGTGATTTGGCCTGCTGCACCTTGGTGTTCTGGTCGGCGCCGGCAGTGGCCAGCACTGCATCGAAGGCCGCCTTGGCCGAATTGTAATCGGCCGTCGCGGTTTGCAGCGCCTGGCCTTGCGCCAGCCGGCCCACATCAGGACGCCAGGCCACCTTGTCATAGTCGGCCTGGGCTTTTTGCAGATTGACCTCGGCCTTTTCCAGGTTGGCCCTGGCCTGCTCCAGTTGGCTGCTGGGCGCCGACACAGCGCGCAGCGCGGCGTCATAGGCGGCCTGTGCGCTGGCCACCGACGCCTGCGCAGCCGCCATCTCTTCGGCGGTCGGGCCAGCTTTCACCTTGTTGAAATTGGCTTGCGCCGATTCCAGCTTGGCGCGCGCGTTGGCGATGTCCTGAGCAGTAGTGGGGTTCTTGGTCTGCGCGAGTTTGGCTTGCGCGGTCCGCAGGCTCACCTGTGCGTTTTCCAGTTGCAGTTGCAGGTCCGCGGTGTTCGTCTCCGCCAGCACCTGGCCCGTCTTGACCCGGTCGCCGACCTTGACGTGAACCTTCTGAACCGTGCCGGCCTGGCCGAAATTGAGCGCCACCTGCTGGCGGGCGGCGATGTTGCCCGCTGAATTCACGGTAGCCACCAGATTGCCGCGCTGGACTGGCGTCGTGGCGACATTGGCGGCCTTGGCCTGCTGCGGGCCAAACCTCAGATAGGCGCCCACAGCCACCGCAGCGATGACGAGGACGATGATCAAAACAGGAACGAACCTTCTGACTCTTTTCATGGGCGATGCCTTTGCTCCTCCGCAAATACGATCCGAAAACCGGTCAGGTCTTTTCGGAAACCTGACCGATCTCTACAGTAGCTTAGTGGAATGAGAGTACGATGAGAATTACGGAAATGCTGATCGGGAACTGCGCATCCCCGATCTTCGTCCAGCCGCTGATAGAGATTGGCGGTCCACCGATAGCGTTTGGCGCGGTTGATGCGCGAAAATGCCGGCGCACGATCGCACACGCATACTCAAAGGAGATCCCCTTCATGTCAAGCCACAACGCACCAGACGGCGCACCAGACGGGGCAACCCCGCAGAACATACCTGGCATCAGCCGGCCGTGGTTCGTGCTCGCAGTGACGCTCGTGGTCGGCTTCCTGGTCGAGGCGCTGCTCCACGGCCAGCGACTGGGTCTGGGCTTCGCGCTGGCGGCGCTGATCGCAGCCGTGGGCTGGCTGGTGTTGGGCCGCGGGCTGGCAGCGCGGCCGAGCGGATCGGCGATCGCCGTGTTGGCCATTCTGGTCATCGCCGGCGCGCTGGTCGCGCTGCGCGCTTCCCCTGCCCTCCAGGTATTGGACCTCCTCACGGGCATCGGCGCGGTTCTGTTACTCGCCGCGCTCTTCACGACAGGCGGCCTGACCCGCTTCAGCTTGACCGACTACGCCGCCGCGCTCTTCATCAGCGGTCTGGCGACGATGTTGCAGCCGTTCGCGCTGCTCTTCGGCGACCTGCCGAAAGCGCGTCTGGCAGCCAACCGGGGAAGGGGGTTGGCGCCGGTGCTCTGGGGCGTTCTGCTGGCGCTGCCCTTGCTGATCGTCTTCGCCGCGCTCTTTGCCTCGGCCGACGCCGTGTTTGCAGCCTACCTGCGCCGGCTTTTCGACTGGGACCTGGCGGAACTGCTGACGCGTGCGTTCCTCAGCCTGGCGCTGAGTTGGGCTGCGGCAGGACTGGCGCGTCACGCCTTCGCCCCGCGCATCCGCCTCGATCATCCGCCCAGCCTGGACTTCCTGCGCGTCGGCGCCCAAACTGCCATCACGCTCTTGACATTGGTGAATGCGCTCTTTCTTGCGTTTGTGGCCGTCCAGGCGGTCTACCTCTTCGGCGGCGCTGACACCCTGGGACGCAGCGGCTTGACGCACAGCGAGTATGCCCGCCGCGGCTTCTTCGAGTTGGTCACGGTCGCGGCGCTGGCGCTCAGCCTGATCCTGCTGCTGGACTGGCTGCAGCGCGACACGGCCGGCCAGTCGCGACGCTGGGTCAATCTGCTGCACGGCGTGCTCGTCCTGCTGACCCTCGCGATCCTGGTCTCGGCGCTGCAGCGCATGAGACTCTATGTGCAGGACTACGGCCTGACCGAGTTGCGTTTCTATACCACGGCTTTCATGGGTTGGCTGGCGGTTGTCTTGATCTGGCTGGCCGCGACGGTGCTGTGGGGACGACGGACGGATGGGATCGAACGACGGCGTTTTGCGTTTGGCTCGCTGATCGCGGGCGTGCTCTTGATCATCGGCCTGAACCTGGTCAACCCTGACGCGACGATCGCGCGCGTCAATCTCGACCGGGCCATCGCGGGCATCGGTCAGCCGTTGGACGCCCGCTACCTGACCCGCAACCTGAGCGCCGACGCGGCAGCCGCGCTGGTGGAGGGCCTGGTCAGGCTACCGGATCGCGAGGCCCAGGCGAGGCTGGCCTGCGAACTGCAGGCCAGCGCCACGCGGCTTAATCAGCACTCCGGGCAGGCAAACTGGCGGGGGCTCAACTGGGGCCGGGTCAGCGGCCGGCGCACACTGAATCAGGCCGACTCGCTGGTGGCGAGTTTCGCCGTAGGCTGCCCCAGCCGCTGACGCGCGCATCGAAGCTGGCTGTCACGTGCCTGGCGCTTCCGAAGCGCCAGGCACGTGACAACCCCCAAATTTCGACCAGATACCCGCAGCGCGCAGGCGCAGTACAGATCACCAACCTGCGGGCCAGTCAAAGTGCTGATTGACATCCTGCACATACGCCATCGGCTCATTGGGCGCCATGTGCAGGATCGCATCCAGGACGGCCACGGCCTGGTCATATGTGCGCGTCTGGTGGCTCTGCAGGATGCTCCAGAGCAAGACCGACTTGTCGCCGGCATGGAACGCTTCGAGGGTGCGTTCCATGTCGAGCCAGTCGGGGTAGATCTGTTCGAGCATCACCTTGTTGGGCAGCGACCCGACGCGCAGCGGCTGGATGCCCTTGATGTTCACGATGGCCGGCACCTCGACCGCCACGTCGTCGGGGATGCCGCTCAGCGCGCCGTTGTTCGGCACGTTGACCTGGAACTGCCCCTCGTTGTCGTTGACCAGCGCATCAACGATCGGGATGTGCTGCTCGGTCGTCTTCTCGCTGCCGAACATCGTAATGGGCCGTTCCTTTGCGTCGTAGGCCGCCTCTTTCATGCGCGCGCGCAGCTCTTCCTTGTGGCGCAGGATGCGGTCGCGGCCTTCGGGCGTGTCGCCGCCGCCGCCGGGGCCATACCAGCGCTCCCGCGTGGCCAGGTCGCTATGATACCACCAGCCGCCCTGACGAGGCGTGTCGCCGATCGGCATCAGGCCGAACATCTTGTACTGGTGGATGGCCGCGGGCGACATCTGCGTAGCAAGCCCCTGGCCCTTCTCCCGGCATTCCGCCCAGTACGCCTCGGCTTTGTCTGCGATCCACTCGTCAAGCAGCGGATACGCGTCCTTGCCCTCGTAGTAGAAATGCGTCAGCCAGATGTTATGGTTGAGGCCCGGCGCCTGCCAGGTGACGCGGCTGGGGTCGAGGCCCAGGGTCCGGGCGATGTGACGATAGCCGTAGTGACCGTGGCACAGCCCGCACACCTTGATCGAGGTTTCGCGCGCCATCAGGGTCGTGCCCTCGAACACCGGGTTGCCCGCCTGCAAAATCCACGCATCTGGGCAGATTTCCTCCATATCCAGCGCGACATCCAGCATCAGCCGCAGGTTGTGCCATTCCGGCATCCCGGTGTGGCCATAGAAGTAGCCGTGCTGGCTGGCCAGCTCGCGGCGGCGCTTCATGTAATGCTCGTCGTGCGTGATCGTGGCCGTGTCAATCACGAAATCTGCGTCCTGCAGCGCCTCGCGGCGGTCCAGGGTGCGCTGGAAGCGCAGATCTGCGGCCAGGTCCTCCGCATAACGCTGGCCGAGACGATAAACGACGTCCAACCGTTCTTCGTTGATGTCCATGAAGTGGACTTCGCTCCCTGCCAGCCCTTTGGTCAGGCAGAGGTCTTTCACCAGGCCGAGAGAAAAAACGACGCTCCCGGCGCCGATGATCGTGACTTTCACACTGCTCATGATGGTCTCCTGAACACAGCATGGCCTTGTTCTTTCAGCCGTCGCATTGCGCCGATGGCTTGCGAATCATTGGCGCAGAGGATGGCGGTGGCATCGGCCGACGACCGCAGCAGCTCATCCACTGCGCACTCGCCATCTTGCGGATCCAATCCGGAGGCCGGTATGATCCTCGGGTGCAGACCGTGCTGCTGCATCACCTTTTCGTAGGTGGTTGTGCGTTCCAGGATGCTGGGGTGTCTGGGCCCTCCGATGAACGCAATCTGATGATGTCCCCACTTGAAGAGCGATTCGAGGGCCAATGTCACGCCAGCGGCGTTGTCAATCACAACCGCATCCCAGGTGCAGCCCGGGAACCAATTGTTGGCCAGCACGAACGGAAAGCGGTTGTGCCCCCGCCGCGCCATGAGCGCACACGATAGTTCCTCCAGCACAGGCAGTGGAATGGCGCCGACCATGATGACGCCGCTGATGCGGTCATCTTGGGTGAGGGCGGGTATTGAACGCAGGCGATCGCCGGCGATGTCGAGTGCACAAAGCGACAGGTTGATGTGCGCTTCACGGCAACTCTGCTCTACACCATGATAGACATCTGTGTAGAAGGGATTCGTCAAGGGGTCCGGCTGGAGGGGCAAGATCAGCAGCCCCAGGTGCGTCACCTGGCTGCGGGTGATGGGGACGCGTTTCGGGACAAGGTAGTTGAGTTCCTGCACCGCGGCGAGCACGCGCTCGCGCGTCATCTCGCTCACCCCGGGTTGGTTATTCAGGACCCGGGAGACGGTGCCAATGGACACGCCCGCTGAATCCGCGACTTTGCGCATGTTGCTGCCCGGCAAGCGATTGCTCCGTAGTGTCAGGGCACACTGCTCAGAAGGGGGACAGTGAGCAGGTTTGCGCCAGAGCGGTGTTTACTAAACAAGTTCCGCAAGAGATGATTGGCAATACCGCAAAACTCGCTATTGACTTGACTTGCAGGGGATTTGTGGCACACTGCGCCTAACCCAAAGGAGCAAGCCATGAAGACCCCGCAACCATTGTACAACGGTAAAC
>VGOD01000219.1 GCA_016876015.1 Chloroflexota bacterium | reverse complement strand
GGCTCAGCCAGTGCCGCCGCGGGCGGCATAGGTACATCCGTGGCTTCCATTGCGACCTCCTGGGCATGTTTTCTGGAAGCCTATTATGCCGCATTCTCGCCCAGGGAGATAACGGCGATTACACCCTATTCAAATGGCCGTATTTGACAAAAGCTGTAAGCTGTGCTACAGTCTCTTTATCGTTCACTTGAACGATAAAGTCTTTACTTCCATAGGCTTACCTCCTGAGCGCCGATTGGCGCAAGCATTTGTCCGGTTGTTCGATCTTTCGAGGCTGCGAGAAGATGCGGGGCAAAACTGCTGCACCGACTATGCGGGATGTTGCCGAGTTGGCAGGGGTTTCGATCCAGACGGTCTCCTTGGTCGTCAATGGTAAGGCGCAAATTGGCGAAGCGACGCGTGCGCGCGTCCAGGAGGCTGTCGCGCAGCTCGGCTACATCCCACACGTGGCCGCGCAGACCTTGCGTTCCGGGCATTCCGGCAACATCGGCCTGCTGATCCCCGACGCGCACAACCCGCACTTCTGGAACTATGTCCGGGGTGTGGAGGAAGTCGCGGTGCAGCGCAACTACAACGTCCTGCTGACCATCTCCAACCTCGACCCCGACTGCGAGCGCCGCGCCCTGCGTTCCCTCATCGAACAACGCGTGGATGGCCTGGTGCTCATGCTGAGCTATCCCGAACTGTTCTGCGCCGAATTGGAGGCGTTGCGCCGCCGCGGCAAACCCGTGGTCGGTGATTCCAGCAGTTGTAGCCGTGATGAAGTGCTCGTCCCATATGATGGCATGGCGCGCGAAATGATGGCCCACCTCCTGGGCCTCGGCCATCGGCGGATCGGGCTGATCCACAGCGTCGGCCGGCCAGAGCACGCCAACGAACGGGTCGCGGCCTACTGCGAGAGCTTGACCGAGTTGGGCGGCGCGGTGGATGAGCGCCTGATTGCCCGTTGCCGGCCCGTCTTTTCAGAGGCCTTCGACGCGGCGCAGCGGCTGCTCGATCTGCGCCCCCGGCCGACCGCGATCCTGGGCATTTGCGACCTGGCGGCGTTCAGCGCCATGCAGGCGGCCATGCAGCGCGGGCTGCGCATCCCGCAAGATATCTCCATCGCCGGCTTCGATGACATCGAGATCGCCGCGCTGCTCACCCCGGGCCTGACGACGGCGCGCGCACATTCCTTCGAGGCGGGCCGCACCCTGGCGCGCCTCCTGCTCGACCGGATTGCCGACCCCGACCTGCCGCCACGGCGGGTGGAGATGCCGGTCGAACTGGTCATCCGCGGCTCCACCGGGCCGCGCCCGGAGACAGACATCTGGAAGGAGGTGGCCCCGTAACGGCCAAACCCAATCGCCACACAAGCGTTCACTTGCGGGTATTTCCGAACGGTTCTTCATCGTCCATCACCATCAGGAGGAAATCAGATGACCCAGGCCAAACGAATCACCCGTCGTCAGTTCTTTGTCGCCGGCAGTGGAATCGCCGCCGGCGCGGTGTTGGCTGCGTGCGGCACACCGCCGCAAGCCCCCGCGGCCCCTGCCCCGGCTGCCCCCAAGCCGGCGGCCACCGAAGCCCCAAAGGCCGCCGCGCCGGCCGCCCCGGCGCCGGCCGCAGCCGGCAAGTACAAAGAATCGCCGTTGCTGGCCGAACTGGTTAAGGGGGGCAAGCTGTCGCCGATTGACCAACGCCTGCCGGAAAAGCCCTACATCGTGCAGGCCGGATCGTTCATCAGCGACAAACACCTCAAGCTCAAGATCGGGAAGTACGGCGGCGTCATGCAGTTGGCGCAGGAGGCGCCGAGCGGCGATCCGCACATTTTCATCGGCAGCAACGAGTATCTGCTTCAATCGCCCGACCTCTTCGACTTCGATGCAAAGATCGAGGGCGGCGTGCTCGAAAGCTGGAAGGCCAACGATGACAACACCGTCTTCACCTTCATGCTCCGAAAAGGGCTGAAGTGGTCGGACGGCACGCCCGTGACGATGGAGGACGTCAAGTTCGCCTGGGAAGATGTGATCCTCAACGACAAGATCACCCCCGTCTTCCCGCAATATCTGCGGACCGGGATGAGCGGCGCCGGCAGTCCGGGCAAGATGGCCTTCATTGACGACTGGACCTTCAGCATCACCTTCGACAAGCCCTACGGTTCTTTCCTGGCGCAGATCGGCGTGGGCGGCTGGCGCGGCTACGGCGGCTTGATCAAGCCCAAGCACTACCTCAAGCAGTTCCACATCAAATACACCAAGCAGGAAGAACTCGCGCCGAAGATGAAAGCCGCCTCGATCCCCGAAGATCAGTGGCAGAACCTCTTCAACGCCAAGCAGATGACCGAGTGGATGTGGAACATCACCAACCAGAACGGCATCGGGCATCCGACCCTGTGCGCGTGGGTGATCCAGAAGGTCGAGGGCGGCACCTTCACCTTCGAGCGCAACCCGTATTACTGGAAAGTAGATGCGGAGGGCAATCAGTTGCCCTACATGGATGGCATCCGTTCGCTGGTGGTGCAGGACAAGGAATCGCTGACCACGCGCGCGCTGATGGGCGAGTTCGACTACCTGGGCGAGCGCGCCTCCATGAAGAAGTTGCCGCTGATGAAGGAGCAGGAAGCGACGGGCAAGATCAAGGTCTATCTGCCCAGGATGCATCGCACCCCGATCGGCTTCCACCTGAACCTGACCAACAAAGACGAGACCTGGCGCAAGGTGACGTGGGACAAGCGGTTCCGCCAGGCGTTGAGCCTCGCTATCAACCGTCCGGAAATCCTCAAGAACTTCTATCTGAACCAATTCGCCAAGCTGCCGTCAGAAGCGAACAACGCCGAATACAGCGTAGACAAGGCCAACGCGCTGCTCAACGAGATGGGCATGGACAAGAAGGATGGCGAAGGCTTCCGCCTGGGACCGAACGGCAAGCGTTTCGAGATCCTGTTCGAGATGGCGGATATTTCCGAAGACCACGTGCCGATGGCCGAGTTGATCGCCGAGTACTGGAAGAGAGTCGGCGTCTACACGACGGTCAAGAAGATTGACAATGCGTTGCGCGGCCAACGCCAGGCGGCGAACGAAATTCAGGCTTCGGGCACTTGGCCGGTGGTGGATATGTGGCGTTTCGCCGCGTGGAGCGACTACCTGCCCGGCGAATACGGCACGCTCTGGAACCAATGGTATCTGACGCAAGGCAAGCAGGGCGAGGAGCCGCCCGCGGAGATCAAGGATCTCTTCAAGGCGCACGAGGCCTTCATGGCAGCGCGGCCCGGCACGCAAGCCTTCCGCGATGCCTTCGGTGCGGTCCTCAAGCTGCATCGGGACAACCAGTGGTACTTCATCCCGGTCGAGCAGTCGTACTACGCCACCTTCTTCACAAAGCGCATCCAGAACGTGCCAGCGGGGCAGTCGGAGCTGTTCGGCATCGCCGTGATGCACATGATGGAGATCTGGTACATCGAAGGGTAGGTGCGTTGGACAGCCTGTGGTGGTTGTCGCTGATCGTGCTGCCGCTGGCGGCCCTGGCGGGCATCCTGGTCTTCGCGGCCTGGTTTGCCCGCCGGGTCACCGATCGGTTCGTCGGGCGCACGCATCGCTGGATCGAAGAGATCATGGAGACGGGCGAAGCGCCCGCTGCGTGGCGAAGCCGCCAGACGCGCCTCCCGGCTATCGCACGGCAATTCTTACGGCGCAGTGAACCGGAACAGGCGCAGGCCAGCTATCTGCGCCGGCTCGATGGCCTGATCGCCTACACGGAAAGGTCGCCCCTGATGGGGGATGCCGAGACAAAGGAGGTGGTACTGGAGCGACTGGACGAGGTCTACGATGACTGGGCGCAGCGCAGCCCAGGGCAATTTGGCTCAAATCTTTCACAGTTCATCACCCAAGGAGAAGGACTACAATGACTCAGTTCAAACGAATCACGCGTCGTCAGTTCTTCGTCGCCGGCAGTGGGATCGCCGCTGGCGCAGTGTTGGCCGCATGCGGCACGCCGCCCGCCGCGACCCCGGCCCCGGCGCCGCAAGCGCCGGCCAAGGCGCCCGAAGCGCCCAAGCCCACCGAGGCCCCGAAAGCGGCTGCGCCGGCGCCGGCCGCCGCGGGCAAATTCAAGGAATCGCCCATGCTGGCCGACCTGGTGAAGGCCGGCAAGTTGCCGCCCGTGGATCAGCGCCTGCCCAAAGAGCCGTTCATCGTCGGGCCGGGCGAACTTGTCGGTGAGAAATACCTCCAGCCGAAGATCGGCAAGTACGGCGGCGTCATGCGCCTGGCGCAGGAAGGCCCGGGCGGCGATCCGCACATCTTCATCGGCAGCAACGAGGGCGTGCTTTGGGCGCCGGCCGCTTTCGACTATGCCAAGGGCATCAAGGGCAACGTCGTCAAGAGCTGGGAGGTGAACGCCGAGGGCACGGTCTACACCTTCAAGATGCGCGAAGGCCTCAAATGGTCCGACGGCCAGCCTGTGACCACGGCAGATGTCAAGTTCGCCTACGAGGACGTGCTCCTCAACGACAAGATCACGCCGATCTTCCCAACCTACCTGCGTGTCGGCATGAGCGCGGCCGGCGCGCCGGGCGTGATCAAGGTCGCCGACGATTTCACCTTTAGCATCGCCTTCGAGAAGCCGTATGGCTCCTTCCCGGCGCAGATCGCCATCGCCGGCTGGCGCGGCTACGGCGGCATCATCAAGCCAGCGCACTGGCTCAAACAATTCCACATCAAGTATACCAAGCAGGAAGAGCTGGCGCCGAAGCTGAAGGCCGCCTCCATCCCCGAGGACCAGTGGCAGAACCTCTTCAACGCCAAGCAGATGACCGAGTGGATGTGGAACATCACCAACCAGAACGGCATTGACCACCCGTCGCTGGTGGCCTGGCTCATCAAGAAGGTCGAGGGCGGCGTCTTCACCTTCGAGCGCAACCCGTACTACTTCAAGGTGGACAGCGAAGGCAACCAGTTGCCCTACATTGACGGCCTCCGCTCCGAGGTGGTGCAGGACAAAGAAACGCTAACCACCCGCGCGCTGCTGGGCGAGTTCGACTACCTGGGCGAGCGCTCCTCACTGAAGAAGCTGCCGCTGATGAAGGAGAAGGAAGCGACCGGGGCCATCAAGGTGTTCATCCCGAGGATGCACCGCCTGCCCATCGCCTTCATGCTGAATCTCACTAACATTGACCCGACCTGGCGTAAGGTAACGGGCGACGTGCGCTTCCGCCGCGCGCTCAGCCTAGCCATCAACCGAGCCGAGATCCTGAAGCTCTTCTACTTGCAGCAGTTCGCCAAACTGCCTTCGCGCAGCTCCAATTCGGAGTACAGCGTGGACAAGGCCAATGCGCTGCTGGACGAAATGGGTATGAAGAAAGGAGCGGATGGGTTCCGTACTGCGCCGGATGGCAAGCCGTTCAGCATCTTGTTTGAAGTACAGGATGCCTCAGAAGACTTCGTACCCATGAGCGAACTGATGGCCGAGTATTGGAAGAAGGTCGGCATCAACACCACGGCCAAGAAAATCGACGGCGCGCTCCTCGGCAACCGCCATAACGCTAACGAACTCCAGGCGTCGGCCGGCTGGCCGCACGAGACGATCTGGTCCAGCGCCGGTTGGGATGATTACTTGATGGGTTCCTATTGGGGACGCCTGTGGCAGCAGTGGTACCTGTCTCAGGGCAAACAGGGTGAAGAGCCGCCGAAAGAGGTCAAGGATCTCCTTGACGCCCACATGAAGTTCATGAGCGCCAAGGTCGGCACGCCAGAGAGCAAGGCAGCGTTGGAAGCGATCTTGAAGAACCACCGGGACAACGTCTGGATGTACGTGGTCGTGGAAGACAGCTTCTATCCGACCTTCGTCACCAAGAGGATTCAGAACGTGCCCGTGGGCCAGACGGAAGAGTTGGGCATCACCATCATGTACAGCATGGAGCAGTGGTACATCGAAGGCTAGACCACGCCGTTTTCTATCGTCCGCTGGGCAAAGACGCTGACTCTGCACTTCGGAATCGAGGCTTCAGCCGGTCTTGCTGGTTGGCGAAAGCCACCGGCTAAAGCCTCGACTCCAAAAATCGTTAGAAGCTGCACTGAGCATCTACATTAACTCCTGAAAAGCTGGAAGGAGCCGTTTATGCTGGCATACATCGCACGCCGGCTATTATTGCTGATCCCGGTCGTGTTCGTAATCTCTATCGTGATCTTCCTGATCATCCAGTTGCCGCCGGGCGATTACCTGACGACCTATATCAACAATCTCAAGACGTCGGGGATCGAGGTGTCGGAATCGGTGGCAGAGTCGCTTAAGCGACAATATGGGCTCGACCAGCCGATCTACACCCAGTACTATATCTGGATGAAGAACATGATCCTGAATGGCGACTTCGGCCGCTCCTTCCAGTGGAACAAGCCGGTCAAGGAAATCTTGCTGGAGCGCATCCCGCTCACAATGGGGGTTTCGCTGGCAACGACCCTTTTCGTCTTCCTGCTTGCCATCCCCATCGGCATCTACTCGGCCACGCACAAGTATTCGCCCTTCGACTATGCCTTCACTTTCATCGGCTTCATCGGGCTGTCGGTGCCGGGGTTCCTGCTGGCGCTGGTGTTGATGTGGGGGATCTACAACCTGACGGGCGCGACCGTGAGCGGCCTTTTCTCCATGCAGTATGCCGATGCGCCCTGGAGCCTGGCGAAATTCGGCAACCTGCTGAGCCGCATCTGGTTCCCCATGATCATCATCGGCATGTCGGGCACGGCCGGGTTGATCCGGGTGATGCGCGGCAACCTGCTCGACGAGCTGCAAAAGCAGTACGTCGTCACCGCCCGCGCGAAAGGGGTGCCGGAGCGCACGGTGCTCTTCCGCTACCCCGTGCGCATCGCGGTCAACCCGATCATCAGCACCATCGGCTGGATCCTGCCGAGCATCGTCGGCGGCGAGGTGCTGGTCTCGATCGTGTTGAACCTGCAGACGACCGGGCCGGTGCTGCTGCAAGCGGTGCGTTTCCAGGATATGTACCTGGCGGGCAGTATCACCTTGCTCCTGAGCATCCTCACGATCATCGGCACTTTGATCGCGGATATCCTGCTCGTCTGGCTTGATCCGCGCATTCGCTTCGGAAAGGTGGGAGAATGACAACCACAGCATTGACCGGCCGAGCGGCGCGCCGCAAAGAGATGTCCACCGAGGAGAAAGAACGCTACTACCAGGCGACGCAGTGGCAGCTCATGTGGTGGAAGTTTCGTAAGCATGTGCTGGCCAAAGTGGCGATGGTGGTCCTCGGCATCCTCTATTTCATCGCCTTGACGTGCGAATTTCTGGCGCCCTACGGCCCCGCCACCCGCCTGGAAGGCTTCGAGGATGCGTCCCCCAGTCCCATCCACTTTTTTGCCGACGGTAAACTGGTGGGACCGTATGTCTATCGCATGGAGTCGGACATCAACCCCAAAACCTTCCGCATGATTTACAGCGAGAACAAATCGGAACGCTACCCGATCAAGTTCTTCGCGAAGGGCGAGCCGTACAGGTTTTGGGGTCTCTTCCCGACCGATGTCCATTTGTTCACGACCGACCCCAAGGCTCCTGTCATGCTCTTCGGCACAGACCGGCTGGCGCGCGACCTGTTCTCCCGTACCTTTCACGGCGCACGCATCTCGCTGACGATCGGCCTGGTGGGAGTGACTTTGAGCTTCATCTTCGGCCTGGTGATCGGCGGCATCTCCGGCTACTTCGGCGGCCTGGCCGACCTGGTGATCCAGCGCATCATCGAGTTCATCCTGTCGCTGCCATCCATCCCCCTGTGGATGGCGCTCTCGGCCGCGCTGCCCAGGCAATGGCCGGTGGTCCAAACTTACTTCTTCATCACCATCATCCTCTCGCTGATGTCGTGGTGCAGTCTGGCGCGGCAGGTACGCGGCAAGCTGCTCTCGCTGCGTGAGGAAGATTTCGTCACCTCGGCGCGTCTGGTCGGGTCGAGCGAGCGGCGCATCATGTTCGTGCATCTCTTCCCCTCCTTCACCAGCCACCTGATCGTTACGCTCACCCTGATGATCCCCGGCATGATCCTGGGCGAGACCGCGCTCAGCTTCCTGGGGTTGGGGATGCAGCCGCCGGCGGTCAGTTGGGGCGTGCTGTTGCAGGACGCGCAGAATATCGTGACCATCGCACATCATCCGTGGCAGATGATCCCGACGCTGTTCATCATCGTCACCGTGCTGATGTACAACTTCCTCGGCGATGGCCTGCGGGACGCCGCCGACCCGTATTCGGTGTAGGAAGAATATCTATGGCCAGTGATTTGACAGCCCTCGAGATCAAGGATCTCAAGACCTATTTCTTCTTCGACGAAGGCATCGTGCATGCCGTGGACGGCGTTTCCCTGACCCTCGACCATGGGAAGACGCTGGGCGTGGTCGGCGAGTCCGGCTGCGGCAAGAGCGTCACCGCGCAATCGGTGCTCCAGATCGTGGGCGCGGGCGGCCGGATCGTCAGCGGCGAGATCCTCTTCCACCGCGGCGACGGCCAGATCGTGGATCTGACGCAGTACAAATCCACCAGCGAAGAGCTGCGCCAAATCCGCGGCCGCGACATCGCCATGATCTTCCAGGAGCCGATGACGGCCTTCTCGCCGGTCTACACCGTCGGCAAGCAGATCAGCGAGGCGATCCTGTTCCACGAGAAGATCTCGCAGAAGGCCGCACGGGGCCGGGTCATTGACCTGCTCGACAAGGTGGGCATCCCGAACGCGGCGCAGCGCGTCGACGCGTTCCCGTTCGAGCTGTCCGGCGGCATGCGCCAGCGCGCCATGATCGCCATGGCCCTGGCATGCAAGCCGACGATCCTGATCGCCGACGAGCCGACCACCGCCCTCGATGTCACCATCCAGGCGCAAATCCTCGACCTGCTGCGCAGCCTCCAGGAAGAGATGGGCACGGCGATCATGATCATCACCCACAACATGGGCGTGATCGCAGAGATGGCCGACACCGTCAACGTGATGTATCTGGGCAAAGTCATCGAAAGCGCAGGGGTGTGGGAGCTGTTCGACAATAGAGTTGTTCCTTAATAACTGAGCGCAAAGTTCCATAATCCTGCTGCAATGCCAATTACGTCATCTTCAAAGTTCTCTTTGTGATTCCGGAAGC
>VGOD01000218.1 GCA_016876015.1 Chloroflexota bacterium | reverse complement strand
CGGTTCATCGGGGCATTGACTCCGAAAGAGTAGATTGGGCACATCCTGTCGGAGTAGGACACCAGACAACCGTCAAACTGTCAAATCTGCAAGATGGCCTCGTTTTTACTTTCAAAACACGCTCTAACACATCCGCAGGGCTCATGTCGCTCACCCCGACCAAGAGGTGCCCGCCCCGCGCGTTGGCGAAAGCCGTCAGGACCTCGGCCAGATCAACCTGTCGCTCGCCCTCCAGTTTGAACTCGACGGTCTATCCTTCATCCTGCGCGATGATCGTGTGGAGATCGTCTGCGTTCATCGGTCAGAGCTCCCTGCAGCCACTCCCGGTTCATCGTCTACCGTTGCCTGCTCTGTCGTTGTCGCCGCCCCCGCCGACAACGACTGGCGCAAGCGGTCCAGGAATACCGGCGAGCGCAGCGACCGCTCCAAATGATACACGATGTAGTGGCCGAGCAGCGTTTCCACCTGGTTGCTCACCTCCGCGCCCAGCCGCAACGGCGCCACTTGCTCCCACTCGCGCGTCTGCAAATAGCGCAGCACCTTCTGCACCGGCAACGAGAGCGCCGTCGCATCGGCCTGATGCGCGGCGTGCTGTGGACAGAGGATGCCCCCGCGCTCGATGCTCAGGAAGTTCACCTGCGGCTTCAGCAGTTCCTGGCACTGGATACACCGGAACAGTTGCGGCTGGTAGCCGGCCAGCGCCAGCAGGTGTACTTCGTAGTACCGCACGGTCAGCGCGGGTTCAGCGCCGCCATCCAGCCGTTCCAGCGTCTCCAGCAACAGGTCGAAGAGTAATTCGTTGGGGTCCGCGTCCTGCGTGAAGGCGTCGGCCAGCTCGACGACGTAGTAGCCCCACGCGCTGCGCCAGAGATCCTCGCGCAGCGCCCGGTGCGCCGCCAACGTCTCGGCCTGGGTGACGAGGTCGAGGCTTTTGCCCTTTGCCGCCAGGAGGTCAACGTGGGTGAATGGCTCGACGTGACCGGCCTTGCGGCTCGCCAGCTTGCGCACCCCCTTCGCCAGCAAGGTCAGCTTGCCCCGGTCGCGCGTCAATACGGTCAGCAAGCGGTCGGCCTCGCCCATGTCGCGGCGCTTGAGCACGATGGCAGAGACACGGTATAGACGTTGGCGACGAGTCTGTTCAGATTCCATCGGACACTTCTCGGCGTTATTATAACATGCAGGACCCTATCGCGGAAGCAGGCGTGGAGATGGGTCGAAGCGCGAAAGCATTTGACAGACTGTGACAGATTGCATACAATCATCTCATCTCAAACCCGACCGCATCGTGCGTATCATCACCGGATGGGATCTATGAGTCCACGGAATAACATGACCAAGCGTTTGTCCGAGTCCGAAATTGACCAGATTGTCACCGCGCAATCTGGGGATGATAGCGCCTGGGAAGCGCCCGTGCGCGTCCAGCGCACCGCGCCCACTGCATTTTCGCTTCCCGTCGAGTTGGCCGCGCGCGCCGCATTTCTGGCGCAGTTGCATCGGACGCCCAGCGTGGAGGATTGGTTGCGTCGCGTGATTCAGGAACGCGTGGAACTGGAAGAAGCGGCCTTTATCGGGTTCAAACGCAGCCTGGCGGCGCGGGCGACTTAACTGATCCGTGGCGGCAAGTCGGCGGCAAACTCATCGAAAGCCCGCAGGAACTCAACAGGCTGGTCAAGGTCAATGCTATGACCCGCCCCGGGGAAGGCGACCAGCCGGGCGCCGCGCGCGTGCGCCATGAAGAAATCGAGGTCTTGCTGCACCAGCGCTGCGCCCCTGGCCGGGTCCGCCTGCATCACCAGCACCGGGCAGGCGATCCCGCGGATGTGGGCATCGAAGTCCACATCGCGCGCGGTCTCGCGCTCGTTGCCGCAGGTGGTGGCGACCAGATAGTTGGGATCCAACCACGCCAGGCTTTGCGCGAAGGGCCGCAGGATCTCGACGGGGAGCGCCGGGTTCCGGGCCGCCAGCACGGGCATGATCTCCTCGACGGTCTGCGCAGTCTGGCGTAGCTCATAAACCCACTTGAAATAATCGAGCTTGCTGTCGGTGTTCTCCCGGCGCAGGTGCAAGGGTGGGTCTTCGAGGA
Organism: Chloroflexota bacterium; assembly: GCA_016876015.1. Taxonomy (GTDB): domain Bacteria; phylum Chloroflexota; class Anaerolineae; order CG2-30-64-16; family CG2-30-64-16; genus VGOD01. The sequence goes on along the minus strand of VGOD01000218.1, from coordinate 7,049 downwards.
CGATCCCGCGCAGCCAGGCCGCGGCCGGCAGCCCCGCCAGTGCCGCGATGACCGCGCCGTAGGAATGGCCCATCAGCACGGCCGGCGCGCGCACCACCTCGCGCAGCACCGCGACCGTGTCGGCCACGTGATACTTGAGGCGGTCGGGGTCGCAGACCCCCTTTGAACCTGGAATTGTGATTTGCTGAAACTCAGTAGATCACAATTCTCGCGCTTCCAGCCGGTCTGTGACCGGCGGTCGGGGTCGCAGACCCCCTTTGAACCTGGAATTGTGATCTGCTGAAACTCAGTAGATCACAATTCTCGCGCTTCCAGCCGGTCTGTGACCGGCGGTCGGGGGTCGCAGACCATAGGCATCAAGCTAAGCCTTTCGGCAGCTCACCGCCGGTCTGTGACCGGCGGTCGGGGCGCGGCAACTGCTCGCGGTAGGCAGTGTACTTAGCTCCGGGCGGTCACACGCATCGTATCATCAGGGCTATCGAGGTATCCTCTCAATAATCCGGGGAAACGGCGGTCACAGACCGCCTACGAGCCTGCTTTCAGGGGGTCTGCGACCCCCGTCGGCCCCCACTTATTGAAAAGATACCTATCGAGCGGCTCCGCACCGAATTCGACCAACCGATTCGGATTGACGACATCGCCCAAGAACTAGGCATGAGCGTTTCAGGCTTCCATCACCACTTCAAGGCTGTCACCGCAATGGGCCCCTTGCAGTTCCAGAAGCGGCTGCGGCTCCAGGAGGCGCGACGGCTGATGCTCGGCGAGAGCCTTGATGCAGCCGGCGCCGCTTCCCGCGTCGGCTACTACGACGCCTCGCACTTCAATCGGGAATACAAGAGGCTCTTCGGCCTGCCGCCCATGCGCGACGTGGAACGGCTGCGGGAAGTCGCCGGGCAACACGGCGGTCTGAGGGCCGATTAGGCAAGGGACGGCCATGAGAACCCCTGCATCCGCTTCGGATATCACCGTGGATTGGCTGGACAGCGTCCTCGCGCACGCTGGTTCGGCCTGCCGCCTGGTCTCGATTTCAGTTGATCCCGATTACGGTGGGCCGAGCCTGCTGGGCAAGATCGCCCGCGTGCGGCTCAGCTACGCGACGCCCGGCTGTGAACCGGCTTCGGTCATCGTCAAGTTCCAGGCACAAAGCTCCGACTGGGAAGCCCAGATCTACCGGCTTCTGGCGGAGCAACGCGTGCCTGCCGTGCCCAGGCTGTTCGGCGCCTTCGAGCGCGGGACGCTGGTGCTGGAGGATGTGTCTCCGGCGCGGCCAGGATCCCAGGTGGCCGGCTGCGCCTTGCCGCAAGTGCGCGATGTGCTTGCGCTGCTGGCGGAAATCCACGCCGACTTCTGGGGCGATCCCCGGGTGCCTGCGCTAGAGCCAGGGCCGTTTGCGGCGGTGATCCGCTTCAACATGGCGCAATGCTGGGAACTATTCAAGCGTAAATACCGGGAGTTGCTGGCCGATGCGGCGGCTGACTTCGAATGGCTGTGGCAGCACGCGGACGCCGTGGCGGCTCACCGCCTCTCCGCGCCAACCACGCTCTTCCACGGGGACGTTCATCCCGAGAACCTGCTCTTTTGCCAGCCCGCCCTGGCCTGCGGGCCAAGCGGGCCAGGGGAGCGTCCGGGCAAACCTGTGCTCATTGACTGGCAACTTGCAGGCCGGGGCCTGGCCGCGAACGATGTGTCGTTCTTCCTCGTGAAAAGCATGACCGTGGCGCAACGTCGCGCCGACGAAGAGCGGCTGTTGCACGACTACTTCGACCTGCTGCCCCGGCCGGCGCTCAGCGGGTACGCGTTCGACGACTTCAAGCTCGACTACCGGGCGTGCTTAACCAGGTCTATGGTCAGCGCCGTCATGCTGGTAGGGCCGCGGTTCGCCGACCGGCCCGACCAACCGGATCTCGCAGACACGATCGCCGCCCGCGTTATCGCAGCGGTACAAGACCTCAGCCCCGTGGACGCAATCCGTCAAAGAGGCTGAAATTATCCTGACCCGGACAAACCGGAACCGCCAAGACGCCAAGAGCGCCAAGATAAAGAAATCCAGGGCTTTGCGTTCTTCGCGTCTTCGCGGTGAGATCCTTATCCCCCGCGCACCGTGTTGTACTTATGCGGCCGCTGCCAGTTGCGCGCCATCTTCGCATCGAAGAGTGCGTCGGCGTCCAGCCCGAGCGCCGAGAGCAGGTGAAAGATGCGGATCACCGCATCAGTCAGCTCCTCGCCCACGTGATCGAGCGGCTCGCCTTTCTTGTACGCATCCGTCGCCTCCGAAACCTCGGTGTGGATCAGCGCCAGCATCTCCCAAACGCGCTCCGGCGCAGACGAAAAACCCTTCGCATCGGCCAGCGCGCGCACCTGGGCGACCCGCGCGTTCAGTCCGTGCGGCAGTGCAGCCGTTTCTAGCACATGCGCCTCCTGAATTCAGTGGAGAGGATTATACCATTCGCCTCAGTTCAAGCCAAACAGCGCCGCCGAGCCAGGCATGACGGCTATCGCCCGCGATTTGAGTTTTTTCCTGTCGTGTGTTAGGATAGCTTTGTCTGTGATGAGTTCGGGCACGGCTAGCTGCCCCTATAGCTCAGTGGATAGAGCGTCGGCCTCCGGAGCCGAAAGCGCAGGTTCGAGTCCTGCTAGGGGTACTCTGTTTGGTGTTTCTCCATTTCGCCCAGCCGGCTGGTCAGGTCGCCGATCGCGATTCCCTCTTGACATCTCGGTTTTTGCCTCGTATAATCGAAACAAGTCAAGCACGATTCTGCCACACAGGGAGGTATTCGATGGAGAAACCTTGGCTTGCGCACTACGAAGATGTGGTCCCTCACAGCATGACTTACCCCACTGTTCCGCTCCACCAGATGCTGGAGGATTCTGCTCGTCGGTTTCCCGACAACCCGGCCATCCATCTCGTCCTGCGGTATCTCGGCCCGCTCACACTGGGCGCGCGGCTGACGTATCGCCAATTGATGTTTGAGGTGGACCGCTTTGCGGCAGCCCTGACGGCCCTGGGTGTGCGCAGAGGGGACCGTGTGGCCCTGATGTTGCCCAATCTGCCGCAGTTCGTCATCGGGTTCTATGGCGCGTTGAAGATCGGCGCGATCGTGGTCAATACGAACCCCCAGTACACAGGCCGCGAGATCGAACACCAGTTCAGCGACGCCGGCGCCGAGACGGTGGTGATGCTGAGCTATCTCTACCAACGCCTTCAGGAAGTGCAGCCGCGCACGGCGGTCAAACGGGTGATCATCACCGACGTGCCCGACTACGTGCCCGCCCCGCTCAACCTATTGGTCAAGCGGACGCTCCAGAAACAGGGCTTGCTGGTGGATGTGGCGCCGGCCGAAGGCGTCTACCACTTCCGGCCGTTGTTGAACGCTCACCCCGAAGCGCCGCCGCTGGTTCAGGTCTCGGCCGACGATGTCGCGCTGTTCCAATACACCGGCGGCACGACTGGCATACCCAAGGCGGCCATGCTGACGCATTACAACCTGGTCGCCAACACCCTGCAGACGCGCGGCTGGATGGCGACGCTGGAAGAGGGCAAAGAGCGCATGATGGGCGCGATTCCTTTCTTCCACGTCTACGGCATGACGGTCGCCATGAGCCTGGGGATCTACATCGCGGGCGAGTTGGTGTTGCTGCCCAATCCGCGACCGATCGAAAACGTGATGAAGACCATCCACCGCGAAAAGGCCACGGTCTACCCCGGTGTGCCTTCGATGTATGTGGGGATCATCAATCATCCGAACGTGCGGCAGTACGATTTGCACTCGGTCAAGGCGTGCATCAGCGGCGCGGCGCCGCTCCCCATGGACGTCCAGATCAAATTCGGCGAGATCACCGGCGGCCGACTTGTCGAGGGGTATGGCCTGACCGAGGCCGCGCCCGTGACGCACTGCAACCCCATCTATGGGGAGCGGCGCAAAGGCTCCATCGGCCTCCCCTTCCCGGACGTGGAGGCCAGGATCATGGACTACGAGACCTTCGTCGAGAAGCCCGCTGGCCAGGACGGCGAGCTCTGGCTGCGCGGCCCGCAGGTGATGAAGGGCTATTGGAACAAGCCTGACGAGACCGCCAAGACGGTCACCGAAGATGGCTGGCTGCGCACCGGCGACATCGCGCGTGTGGATGCCGATGGCTATTTCTACATCGTGGATCGGCTGAAGGACATCATCATCGCATCCGGCTTCAACATCATCCCGCGCGAGGTCGAAGAGGTGCTGTTCGAGCACCCCAAAGTGCAGGAGGCGGTCGTCGCGGGCGTTCCAGATATGTATCGCGGGGAGACGGTGAAGGCCTATATCGTGCTCAAGCCCGGCGAAACAGCCACACCAGAAGAGATCATCGCCTTCTGCAAGGAGCGGCTGGCGGTCTTCAAGACGCCCAAGTATGTCGAGTTCCGCTCAGAGCTGCCGAAGACGATGGTCGGCAAGTTCTTGAGACGGGTGTTGGTGGAAGAGGAAAAGCGCAAACTGGGGCAGTGACACCCGGACGCGGAGACGCACGACAGCGCAGCAAGCGCACCGTCTCCGCGTCCGCGCGTCTGAAGGCCCTCACAGATAGTCTCGCGCGCGCCGCGCCGGGTGAGACCTACCAAGTGCCAGGCACTTGGTAGAGGTGATTCTCAGGACACTCGTTGACCACATGGTGATTACCCACAGTGACACCTGAACTTGTGGGTAGTCACCGCTTAACCACGTGTTGACGCGTTATCTACCAGATGCTACAATGTGCTGGCGGTCTTCCGCTGCGCTCGATAGCGAGTGCAACCTTGGATTGAGGGGAACGCCTAGCCTGATGGTGAAATGCTCTCGTTATGTGGCGCTGGTCGCGGTGTTGCTCATCGCGACAGCGTTGCTGTTCTTGCTTCGTGATACGACACTACAAGGCGACGCCTACGAGTGGCTACAGACTGCTCGTACACTCCACGCGACCGGCGACACCGGCTATCAGTACCGGAATATCCTCTACGCCTATATCCTGGCGGCGCCGCTGGCCCTGGGGCTTGACCCCGTGGCCTTCGGGCTGGTCTTTTCCGGTCTCTCCTTGCTCATCTCTATGGCCCTGCTCTATCGCATCGCCCTGGATTACGTCTCGCCAACTGTGGCAGGCTTTGCGAGCCTGCTGTTCGTTCTCTCCTACCCGTTTCTGCGCTACGCGACCCAGGTGTTCACCGACATTCCCGCGGCGCTGTTCGCCACGGCCATGATCTTTTTCCATTTTCGCTTCCTGAAGACGCAACGACCGCTGGATCTCTGGCTGGGCTATGTGACCGCGTCTCTGGCCGTGAGTTTGCGCTATGCCACCGGGTTCTTCATCGCCGCGTTTATCTACTACCTCTGGATCACGCGGCGGCATCTGAAGTGGCACATCGTCGGCGTGCTCCTGGCGCTCATACCCTATGCGCCGCAATTGATCTACAACCTGAAGTATATGGCCGCCCCCATCGCGGTCAGCTACACGGCCGAACACCCGATCTTTGGCATTCAGTTCTTCTTCAAGGATCTGGGGAGTGGGCACGAGTTCCAGTTGCCGGGCTATCTGCGTTATATGTTCCTGGATTTCCGCGGCCTCTTCGTGTTGTTGACCCCAGTGGCTGCCTACGGCGCGGTCCGGGCTTTTCGCGTGCTCCGGCCGCCCCTGGCGACTTACCTGGTTCTGTATCTGGCGTGTTTTGTGCTGCTATTGCCGTTCTACTCCTACTTCTCCAACCGGTACGCAATCCCGGCCCTGTTGCCGTGCTTCATCTGGTTGCCTATCGGCATTTCCGAGCTGCTGCGGTTGATCGAGCGCCGCGCGCCAGCCTGGCGACCCTGGGCCCTACCAAGTGCCAGGCACTTGGTAGAGGTGATTCTCAGGACACTCGTTGACCACATGGTGATTACCCACAGTGACACCTGAACTTGTGGGTAGTCACCGCTTAACCACGTGTTGACGCGTTATCTACCAGATGCTACAATGTGCTGGCGGTCTTCCGCTGCGCTCGATAGCGAGTGCAACCTTGGATTGAGGGGAACGCCTAGCCTGATGGTGAAATGCTCTCGTTATGTGGCGCTGGTCGCGGTGTTGCTCATCGCGACAGCGTTGCTGTTCTTGCTTCGTGATACGACACTACAAGGCGACGCCTACGAGTGGCTACAGACTGCTCGTACACTCCACGCGACCGGCGACACCGGCTATCAGTACCGGAATATCCTCTACGCCTATATCCTGGCGGCGCCGCTGGCCCTGGGGCTTGACCCCGTGGCCTTCGGGCTGGTCTTTTCCGGTCTCTCCTTGCTCATCTCTATGGCCCTGCTCTATCGCATCGCCCTGGATTACGTCTCGCCAACTGTGGCAGGCTTTGCGAGCCTGCTGTTCGTTCTCTCCTACCCGTTTCTGCGCTACGCGACCCAGGTGTTCACCGACATTCCCGCGGCGCTGTTCGCCACGGCCATGATCTTTTTCCATTTTCGCTTCCTGAAGACGCAACGACCGCTGGATCTCTGGCTGGGCTATGTGACCGCGTCTCTGGCCGTGAGTTTGCGCTATGCCACCGGGTTCTTCATCGCCGCGTTTATCTACTACCTCTGGATCACGCGGCGGCATCTGAAGTGGCACATCGTCGGCGTGCTCCTGGCGCTCATACCCTATGCGCCGCAATTGATCTACAACCTGAAGTATATGGCCGCCCCCATCGCGGTCAGCTACACGGCCGAACACCCGATCTTTGGCATTCAGTTCTTCTTCAAGGATCTGGGGAGTGGGCACGAGTTCCAGTTGCCGGGCTATCTGCGTTATATGTTCCTGGATTTCCGCGGCCTCTTCGTGTTGTTGACCCCAGTGGCTGCCTACGGCGCGGTCCGGGCTTTTCGCGTGCTCCGGCCGCCCCTGGCGACTTACCTGGTTCTGTATCTGGCGTGTTTTGTGCTGCTATTGCCGTTCTACTCCTACTTCTCCAACCGGTACGCAATCCCGGCCCTGTTGCCGTGCTTCATCTGGTTGCCTATCGGCATTTCCGAGCTGCTGCGGTTGATCGAGCGCCGCGCGCCAGCCTGGCGACCCTGGGCCCT
>VGOD01000217.1 GCA_016876015.1 Chloroflexota bacterium | reverse complement strand
CAGCACCTGAGCGAAGGATTGGTAATGCTCTTTCAGTTGGTCTTCCATAGGTTACCCTCCGTAACTCGATCGTCTATCCTACAAGTATAAGCCATAACCCATGGAAGTCTTAAGTTTACGGATATGGTGTTGTAGTATCGGGTGTATACTTTACCACATGTTGGAGCTAGCCGGAAACGGCGCTCTCCGACAGGCTGCTAGATCAGTCATTCTGGGAATCACCCGATTTGACGAAACCAGGCTATTGCCATCCGTTTCTTCGTCTCAGATCGCACAAGGGTTCCCCACGCGACTCACTGATCGCAGGAGGCATTTACGCCGACCTTGTATCTCACCCCCGCCGCGTTGGGCTTATCTGAGCCAGGCTATCCTGGCGGTATTGATCGCGGGCTACTTCGTCGCCCGGCTGCTGCCGCGGCGCGCCAGCCGGCCCGCGCACCAGACGCTGCTGACCGGCTTCTTCGTCTGCACCGCGCTCCTGACCCTGCTCTTTACCCTGGACGCGTCCTTCTCGCCCTCCGACCGCCTGGCTCCCCTCTATCTGGAAACCACCGTCCTGGCCCTGGGCATCTTGCTGTTGCTGCAATTCGCCTATCGCTTTCCCCAACCCGTGCCCCACGAGTGGGAAGCGCGGCTGGCGCTGGCGTTGAGCCTGGCGTATCGGCTGGCTGATCACACCGGCGCGCGCGGCCGAGTATCACCCGGCCTTCCCCGCCCAGCGCACGCTGCGCTTCACACCGAACGCGGCCGGCGGCTACGACGTCACCCTGGCGTCGTTCCGCTTCGAGCGCGATCTGGGGACGAATCTGAGCCTGCGCGACGCGGCCCGTCCTGCAGAGCGGGTGAATGAGGGCGGCGCACGGCTGGAGTTCGCCTTCCCCTTCTACGGCCGCGCCTACGATGCGGTCTACGTCCCCCATGATGGCGCCATCGCCATTGGCCGCAACGTGTACAGCCCGTGGCTCTTTCCTGACTATAGCTATCACTATGGCAGCCACACGCCCTTCCTCTTTCCGCTGCTGCTCGATCTGATCCCGGAGGCCGGGCAGGCGGGCGGCGTCTACGCCCGGCAAGAGGCCGACCGGCTGATCGTCACCTGGGAACGTGTGCCGGCGTTCCACCGGCGGGAGAATGTCTTCACCTTCCAGGCGGTGTTGTACGCCAACGGGGTCTTCGAGTTCAGTTACGGTGACCTGCCCGCCGAATTGGCTTATCGTCCCGACAACGAGCCGCTGGCGGACGTTTGGGTCATCGGCGCGACGCCGGGGGATGCGCCGGAATCGAGCCTTCAGGCGGTTGGATGGACAAACGCCAGCGACCGGCAGGGCACGGCGTTACGGCCCATGACAACGCGTTGGTCGTCGGTCGCCAGTCAACGGTTCAGTTGCCCCAATACGTGGACTTCGGCCGCCTGACCGCTGGCGACAGCCTCAGCAGCGGACCGCAGGGGGTGGTGCAGGACTACTACCTGGACTTCCGGCGCCATCTGCACGCCCCGCTCTGGCCCCTGGCCTACTTGATCGTCGTCGCGAGTACATTGGCGCTGGCCGGCTTCGCCTCCATCTTTCATCGCAACCTGGTCCGGTCGTTAGACGTGCTGCTGGCGGGCGTGCGCCGCGTCAACGAGGGCAACTTGCAGACGACCATCCCCATCCAGTACCGGGATGAGATCGGCTTTCTTACCGAATCGTTCAACCGCGCCGTGGCTGAGCAGCGCGATCTCGTCGCCAATCTGGAGACGCGCGTGGCCACGCGCACCGTAGATCTGGCGGAGGCGAACGCTCTGCTGCGCCAGGAGATGGATGAGCGCCAGGCCGCGCAGGCGCAGGTGGTGGTGCAGCAGCGCGCGCTGGCCGCGGCCGAGGAGCGCGAGCGTATGAGTCGCGAGCTCCACGACGGCCTGGGTCAGGTGATGGGTTACGTGAACGTGCAGGCCCAGGCGATCCGCGCCTTGCTGCAGTCCGGGCAGACCGATCCGGCCGTTTCCGTCGCGCGCCAACTGGAGCAGGTCGCCCAGGACGCGCACGCGGACGTGCGCGCCTACATCCTGGGCATCCGCACCGACGCCGCCGTCTCGGCCACCGGGTTCCCGGCCGCGCTGCGCCTCTATCTGGATGCACTGGAACGCGCCTACGGCTTCCGGGTTACGCTTGACCTGCCGCTCGCGTTGGAAACCAGTCCCGGCACGGGCCTCTTTGCGCCTGAGGTGGAGGCGCAGCTCCTCCGCATCGTCCAGGAAGGCCTGACCAACGTGCGCAAGCATGCCGGGGTTGACCGCGGGCGCGTCTCGCTGACGTTGGCGGCGCGCCAGGCCGCAATCGTCATCGCCGACGCAGGGGTGGGATTTGAGATTGCAGATTGCAGAATGCAGAACAGCGACCCCCTGCGGAAATCGCAAATCCAAAATCGGCAATCGGCAATCACTTCGGCCTCGCCATCATGGTGGAACGGGCGCAGGCGGTGGGCGGCAGCGTGGAGGTGGCGTCGGCGCGGGGGCACGCGCGTGACGGTGCGGATGCCGCTGGCCGTGGCCGCCGGGGCAGGGGTGCAGGGGCTGCGCGTGCTGCTGGCCGACGATCACCCGCTCTTCCTGGATGGCCTGCGCAACATGCTCACCGTGCACGGCCTGAACGTGGTGGGGCTGGCGCACGACGGCAGCGAGGCGCAGGAGCAGGCGGCCACGCTGCGGCCCGATCTGATCTTGCTGGACATCCAGATGCCGCGCTGCGACGGCCTGGAAGCGGCCCGGCAGATCAAGGCCAGCCTGCCCGACACAACGATCGTGATGCTCACCGTCTCGGCCACCGAGGAATCGTTGTTCGGGGCGCTCAAAGCGGGCGCTTCCGGCTATATCCTCAAGAGCGCCAGCAGCGAGCACTTCTTCGACACCCTCGCCAGCCTGTTGCGCGGGGAGGTGGTCTTTTCCCCCGAAGTGGCAGCCCTGATCCTGGCCGACTTCGCCCCGGCCGCCACGACGCCGTCGCCGAAGACCCTGCCCGGCCTGACCGAACGCCAGACTGAGGTGCTGCGCCTGGTGGCGCGCGGCCTCACCTACAAGGAGGTCGGCGCCCGGCTGCACGTGGCTGAGGTCACGGTCAAGTACCACATGGGCGAAATCCTGAATCACCTGCACGTCCAGACCCGCAAAGAGGCGGTGGCCTATGCCGTCCGCAGCGGGTTGGATCGGCCGTGAAGCGCGGTGCTGAAGGCTTGAATTCAGCACGATGGCGTTGTATAATGACATCATGTTACACTGCCATCTGACTCATCAACAATTCGCCGCCTGACGAGGAGTGCCATGTCTCAAACGCTCACTATCCATCTTCCCGACACGTTGTTCAGCCAGTTGAAACGCGCGGCCGAATTGTCTCGCCAGCCGACCGAGACGATCATCGCGCACAGCCTGGCGCACAGCCTGCCACCCTTGCTTGAAGATATCCCTTTCCAGTATCAACCGGACGTCTTCCCGCTCTTGCAGATGAAAGACGCCGACCTGCGGTGCGAGATGAGGCGCGTGTTCCCGCCAGAGCGTTGGGCGGAGTACGAAGCGCTGCTTGACAGGAAGAAGACCGGCGCGCTGACAAACGCCGAAGAAGAGCGTCTGGCAACGCTCCGGCGCGAGGCAGACGTGTTGACTTTTCGGCGGGGTTATGCCGCTGTTTTGCTCAAGAGACGCGGCCATCATCTGCCCACCCTCCAGGAATTGGAGCGCTCCAATTGACCATCGCCCTGGTGTTACGGCGGCGCATCGCCGAGCAAGCGTGTTACCGCTGTGGCTACTGCCTGACCCAGGAAGTCGTCAGCGGCGTGCCGCTGACGGTGGAGCACATAGTCCCCATTGCCCGAGGCGGTCAAGCCGTTGAGGAGAACCTGTGGCTCTCTTGCCGCCTGTGCAATGAAGCCAAGGGGGTGTTGACCGAGGCCGTTGATCCGAAGAGTGGCGCAACGTTTCCGCTCTTCAATCCCAGGCTCCAGGTCTGGGCAGATCATTTCGCCTGGAGCGAGGACAGCGCTCACGTCATTGGGCAAACACCGACGGGGCGATGCACAGTGGATGCCCTATCCCTCAACAGCGAATTGCGCGTGCGGGCGAGAGCCATCTGGGTGGAAGCCGGCTGGCATCCGCCAGAGTCAGGGGTTCATCATCGCAGACGATAGAGCAACGCTTCCTTTATCAGACCGGCGCCCCCGATATAGATCAGGCGGCGGCCGCGGCCACAACTGGTGTAACGGTTGACAACAGCGGCGGCGGGGGCGCGCACAACAACCTGCGCCCTATCAGGTGGTGAACTTCATCATCTGCACGAGCGGCTACTACCCGGTGCGCCCATAAGCGAGGAGGATTTTCATTAAGAAACATCGTTTTCCGCAAGGTTGGACGATCGCACTGGTCATCCTGGGCGTGGCACTGTTGTTGCCGGTCGCCGCCTGGGCCGCCTTTGCCTCCATCAACACTGACGATGGCGCGATTGATCCCGCTTGGGCGGGTATCGCCGTCTTCCGGGCCAGCCCCGATGATCCCGGGGTGTCCAACGACCGAGACATCAAACAGGCCAAGGTCACACGCGAGGCCGACAACAGTTTCTGGTACTTCCAGGTGATCCTCTACGGTCAACTGCCGCTGGATAACCTCACCAGCGTCGAAGCGCGCATCAGTTGCAACGGCGACGACGACTTTACGGATTCCGAAGACAAGATAGTTTTGTATTACCACGCCGATCCGCCCGACAACGACAACTCCATCGAGTGCGCAGGCAACGATTATCCAAGCTGCTCAACTGATGGTGAGACCCAAGGGTCTGACTTTGGTGAGGAGGTTGCGGTCGGCGACGGCACCTACGCCTATGAGTGGAAAGCCGACATATCTGATGCCGGCGGCATTGACTGGTCTACCTGCAATGGGCAGGAACGCATCCAGTTCACGGTAGCAGATGAAACCGGAGCCACCTACGACACCACGGAAATACGGGGCTTCGATGCGCCAACGGCGGTGGATGTGCAGCGCTTGACTGCGCGCAGCGGCGCACCGGATATCATCGCAGTCGGCGCGCTGGCACTCTGCGGGTTGCTGGGGTTGGCGGCGACGAGCGCTGTGTTGCGGCGCAAACGGCGCATCTCCGGTCGTTGACTGCCCAGACATGCCCACGAACAATTGATCGAAGCAAGGAGCCATCTCATGGAACATCAGCAACCGGAACCCAAGCAACCACGCCAGCCATACGAACCGCCGGCCGTGGTCTTCGAGGCGCCGCTGGAGGTACGCGCGGGCACGCCGCTGGGCAAACGCCTGCTCTTCCCAGACCTGACCGATCCGGCCGGGCTGTGGAAGAAGAAATAGTGTCTGGCACTTGACAGAGAGACCCCTGGCGTGCACCCAAACACCCTCCGGAACCGGATCCAGTTCCGGAGGGTGTTTGGGTCGGAGGTGCGTTTGGCAGCCCTGGCCGGTCGTGATACAATTGCTGTGGTCCACCCACAGGGAGCCTTCGGCTCCAAGGCGGCGCGTGAGGTGCGTGCCAGCACGCCGTTGGGCAAGAGCCTGGGCGAGTCAAGCGAAAACCTCACCGATCCTGCCAGACTCTGGACCAAATAGTAGGGGCGCACCCCTTCGGCTTCGCTCAGGGCAGGCTCTTGCGGTCGCCCATGCGGGCAGGCGCAAGGCCATGCCCCTACCCCGGATTATTGAGAGGATACCAGACAAGGAGGGTGAATGGGCGAATCAGCGAATGAGTGAATCCGCAATCCGTGATCCACAATCACAAGAGGAGATGAATCCATGAAACAGTATGGCGCGGAATTCTTCGGCACGTTCTGGTTGGTGCTCGGCGGCTGCGGCAGCGCGGTGTTGGCTGCGGCTTTCCCGAACGTCGGCATCGGGCTTCTGGGCGTATCCCTGGCGTTCGGCCTGACCGTCCTGACCATGGCCTATGCCATCGGTCACATCTCGGGCTGCCATCTCAATCCGGCGGTCTCCGTCGGGCTGTGGATGGGCGGCCGGTTCCCGGCCAGCAAGTTGCTCCCCTACATCGTCGCCCAGGTGCTCGGCGGCATTGTCGCGGGCGGCATCCTCTATGTGATCGCGAGCGGCAAGGCGGGTTTCAGTCTCTCCGGCGGCTTCGCGTCGAACGGCTACGGCGATCATTCGCCCGGCGGCTATTCGTTCCTCGCCGCGCTGGTAACAGAAATCGTCATGACCATGATGTTCTTGCTCGTCATCCTGGGCGCCACCGACAAGCGTGCGCCGCAAGGCTTTGCGCCCATTGCGATCGGCTTCTGCCTGACCCTGATTCACCTGATCAGCATCCCGGTCACCAATACGTCAGTGAATCCCGCCCGCAGCACCGGGGTGGCGCTGTTCGCGGGCGGTTGGGCTTTGGGACAACTGTGGCTCTTCTGGGTGGCCCCGATTGTCGGCGCCCTGCTGGGCGCGCTCATCTATCGCTACCTCATCGGGCCAAGCGAAACGTAGCAGCGTCCCCTGGGCAGGTTGGTTCTGAAGGGGTCTGGCCCGAACGATCGGGCGGTAATCGCTGACGCACGCAACAGAACGCCCGCCGAAACTGGGAAAGGCTTCGGCGGGCGTTTTGCGTTGGCAAGTTGACAGGATGAATCAGAATTGGAGGCTGATGTGCGCTGTCCAGGCGTGTTTCAAACGTCTGGCATCCGTCTTGGAGATATGACCCAGTCGGAATATCAGCAAGGATTGTTCCAGGCAGTCCAGGCGAGACAAGCGCACAGTGGAGGCCGCACGTAAGCCGCTTTTCTGCCAATCGGCCAGCGGCACATCCGTCGGGGTACGCGGCGCGGCTGAGGTAACGGCCGCAACCACCGCATCCTGCCCGTCCAGCCAGAGCACGAGGATGGGGCGCCGCTTGGCCCCACTTCCGTTCGTGAAGAGGATTTCCGCCACCCAAAAGTCACCGGGCTGGCAATTCATCGTACAACCCCTCGTCTTCCGGCGCGTAGCTATTCAGAAAAGCGCTGTGGCTGCGAATAGATGGCGCAGACATGGTTGCGGCGGAATAGGGCCGTATCGTAATCAGCCAACGTCCGGCATCCACCGCGTTGATGAGATGGGCTGGCAAGCTTAGCTTCTCGCCGGGCTTGAGTTCAACCTCGTATGTCAGATTGAGCAGGCTCATGGCAATACCTCCAGAATTCCTCATTGCGTTACTTCTCCATTTCCCAGGCCGTCATCATACAATCAGCGTCTCAGTTTGTCAATTGGGTGTATTCAAACTCAGTTACGGCAGCCTTGCCCAAGCTAACTAACTTTGAATGCACCCTAACCCGGACGAGCCGGAACCAAACAGGACGATCAGCCACGGATTGCACGGATTACACAGATTGGCCTTGCTCCTCCGTGAAATCCGTGTAATCCGTGGCCGAGAATTCTTGTCGCTTGTGCAAGAATTCTACGGGGGGAATTGCGCTTCTGGGTCTGGCTCTATCACCGACGGCGGCTACAACCTGGTGTGGGGCGACACTACCTGCCCGGGCACGAACGCCGCCCGCAAGCTGCTGGCCCTGGCGAACAATGGCGGTTCCACCCAGACGATGGCGTTGGACAACGGCAGCGCCGCGCTGGAGCAGATCCCATCTTCCAGCAAAGGAGACATCTCATGGAAATCCAGACACCGGAACCCCAACCGGAACGCGCAGCGTATGAGCCGCCGGCCGTGGTGTACGAAGCGCCGCTGGAGGTGCGCGCCGGCTCGCCGTTGGGCAAGATCTTGGGCGAGCCGATCAAGGGGCTTTCTGATCCCGCCAGGCTGTGGACCAAATAGCGCACGACCAACGACTCGTCCGGCGGTCACGAGAGGCCTTCGAGGTTTCCGAAATCCCGAACATCTCTCTGACATAACAGATGAGGTGCGCGGCCTGGCGGAGGCCGCTTTGCACGCTGCCGGCCGCCGTCTCGATGCCTTTCTTCATCCTCGGGCTGATGCTGCCGGTGTACGGCAAGCAGATCGGCGCGAGCGTGGTCGAAATCGGGCTCTTCTTCTCCGCGTTCTCGCTGGTGACGGTGCTGCTGCGGCCGCTGGTGGGGTGGGGGTTGGATCACGCTGCGGTTGCCAGAGCCGCGCTATCTACAGGTCAGGCAATTGGCGTGCAAGCGACGTGTGAGCATCCACAGGTTAGCGCAAGAAGGTCTGGAGACAGTGACGCAGGATGCCCTGGCACGCGAGATGAAGGCGGCCTATAGCGCATTGGCAGGCCTGGCCCATGCCCAATCGCTAGGAAGATCTTTGACCGGAATGCCCGTCTTGAGCGCGAAACGGCCCCCGCCGCGGATCCTGCAAAGAAATCCGCGGCGGGGGCCGTTGGTTGGCGGCCTGTGCGCCAGAGCCGGCCATACGGCAGTCTCTGGTCGGCTGGCGCTACACCTTCCGATACTCGCCGTCTACGACATCCTCGCCATCGGAGGGGCCGCCGCCAGGGCCGGCAGCGCCGGCCGAGGGAGGCGGCTGGCTGGCCTGCGATGCCTGGTGCATCTTCGCGCCGATTTTCTGCCAGGCATCCATCAAGGCATCGTGCAGCTTCTCCAGCTCGCTCGCATCCGCGTTGCGATCCAGCGCGCTCTTGACCGCGTCCATCGCCTCTTGCAACGCCTTCTTATCATCCTCGGCCAGCTTCTCCTGGTTCTCCTGGACGAATTTCTGCACCTGATAGTGCGCGTTGTCGACCCGGTTGCGCGCCTCGATCTCGGCCTTGCGTTTGCGATCCTGATCCGCGAACTGCTCGGCATCCTTGACCATGCGGTCAACTTCGTCCTTCGCCAGGCCGCTGGAGGCCGTGATCTTGATGCTCTGCTCGCGGTTGGTGGCCTTGTCTTTGGCGCCGACGTGCAAGATGCCATCGGCGTCAATGTCGAATGTGACCTCGATCTGCGGGACGCCGCGCGGGGCCGGCGGGATGCCGGTCAGCCGGAAGTTGCCCAACAGCTTGTTGTCGCGGGCCATCGGCCGCTCGCCCTGCACCACGACGACCTCGACCTCGGTCTGCATGTCGGCCGCAGTGGAGAAGACCTGCGTCTTCTTGGTCGGGATGGTGGTGTTGCGCTCGATCATCGGCGTGGCGATGTTGCCCAACGTCTCGATGGAGAGGGTCAGCGGCGTGACGTCCAGTAGCAAGATGTCCTTGACGCCGCCCCCCAGCACGCCGGCCTGGATGCCAGCGCCGATGGCGACCACCTCGTCGGGATTGACGCCCCGGTGCGGCTCGCGGCCGAAGAACTTGCGCACCGCATCCTGCACGGCCGGCATGCGGGTCATGCCGCCCACCAGCACGACCTCGGCGACATCGCTCGGCTTGAGCTTGGCGTCAGTGAGCG
>VGOD01000216.1 GCA_016876015.1 Chloroflexota bacterium | reverse complement strand
TACTACAACCGCAGTTTCTCAGACCCGGCGACCGAGGTCGCTGCAACCTTCGCGAAGTCGCCCTCCGGCGACTGAATTGAGCCTGCGTCGGCAGGCTTCGCCGCTGTTGCAGCGGTTGCAACCGCCCGGCGGTATGAAGTGCGGTTGTAGTACTATGAATACACCACGCGACTGCTCGCCACCCGATTCTGCACAATCGTGACCACCAGAATCACCGAGAAGAGAATGAACGACAGCGCCGCGCTATAGCCATAGCGATTGTACTGGTACATCTGCTGGAAGATCAAGACGCTGGCCGTCGTGGTCGCATCCCCTGGCCCGCCCAAGGTCATCACGTAGATATGATTGAAGGCCTTGAACGTCCCGATGACGGTGTAGATCAGCAGAAAGAAAGTCGTCGGCGACAGGAGCGGAATGGTGATGCGCCGGAAGAGCTGCCAGCCGTTAGCGCCGTCAATCTTGGCGGCTTCGTAAAGCTCATGCGGGATGTTGCCCAACCCCGCCAGAAAGATCATGGTGTCGTAGCCGACGAAGACCCACGTGGTATAAATAATGATGGAGATCAGCGCCAGACTCGGTCCCGCCAGCCAGTCGGGCACGGTTGCGCCCACCGACTGGGCCAACATCAGAAAGATGCCCCGCGACTCGCCCAGCCATTTATAGGTCGGCAGGCCGAGCTTGTCCAGCGCGGCGTTGATCAGTCCCTTGTCAGGGCTGTAGAGAAACGCCCACACGGCCGCCGAGGCCACCGTCGCCGTGATGTAGGGCATGAAAAAGAGCACCCGGTAGATGGACTTGCCCCGGATGTGCTGAAAGAGCAGATAAGCCAGGACCAGCGAGATGCCCAACTGAATCGGCACCGAAATGGCGGAGTAACTCGCGGTGATCAGCAGCGAGCGCCACATCTCCGAATGGTTGAAGGCTCGTAGATAGTTCGCCAAACCCCATACGCAGCCATCTCCCTCGGCAAATCGAATCTTGTAATTGGTGCAAAGGCTGATGCTCAATCCGAAAAACACGGGATAGAACTCGAAGACCGCGAGGACGCCAAAAGCCGGCAGCAGAAAGAAATAGCCGAGGGTCGCTTCCTGAACCTTCCGCCACAGGCGCGGATTGAGCCAGCGGGAAGGCAGGACATCAGCAAGGGCTTGCGAAGTCATCCGTGAAGGCTCCTATCGGTCGGCGCGTCGCCGGGAATCGGCCTGGGCTGTATGGCCGCGATCATCTGCCTGCTCAGAGACGATTATAACAAAGGATCGCTAGACGGTCAAAGTTGGCTCTGGCGGGTGGAATCGGTCCTGAGAATCGCCCCCCTCCTGCTCACCCAACCCGGGGAGCTTTTCCATCATCGCAGCCCCTGTGCTATAATCCCGGCCGGATACCGGTGAATGGTGGATACAAAAGGAGTTGGCGCGATGAACGGTCGAATCACCATCAATCCCTCAGTGTGTCACGGTAAACCGTGCATTGCCGGAACACGAATCATGGTCACGAACATCCTCAGCCAATTGGCGGGGGGGTATAGCATCGAGCAGATCCTCCAGGGCTATCCTGAGCTAACTCGCGAAGACGTTCTTGCTGCGATTGACTATGCCGTTGCGGTCATCTCCGACGAGGAGCTGATTGCCCTGCCACGGATGGCATACAACTATGTTCCTGCTTGACCAGAATCTTCGTCAGACAACGGTAGATTTCCTGCGCAGTCTGGGCTTCGACGCTGTCAGCACACGTGATCTTAGGCTACAACATGCTTCGGATACCCAGATCCTGGCTGCAGCTATTGGGCAACGGCGTCTTGTACTGACGTATAACGCTGACTTTGGTGACGTACGCGAGTTCCCTCCTGGTACATATCTCGGCGTTATTCGTCTCAGGATTCATCCGCAGATTGACGAGGTCGTTCATCCAATCCTCAAACGGGTATTCGACTTGATTCCGCCTGAGGCATTGCTCGGAGCGTTGACTGTGGTGGATAATCACAAGATCCGCATCCGTCGCGTCGGGCAGGCCACCAAACATATACCTTTGGCTGACGGTTGATTCTACGACCTGCTGCCACGCTTTCATGAGGTAACTTATGGGCCAGTACGTCTATACCTATCCCATCTGGCCGCTGCGCCGGCTGCTCGTCATTGCGCTCGTGTTGCTGCTGATGGGCGGCTGCACGAGGCCCGCGCCGACTGCGACAGCCATCCCGCCTGGCGCCAGCGCGCGTGCGAGTGCGACAGCCTCCCCAGTGGGGACAGCTTCTCCGCCAGCCGCGGCCGCACCGGCCGGCCCCACGATCGTTGCGGCGGCGCCGGCTGTATCGCCTTCCCCCACGCCGCGACCGGTCGAGCCGACCGCCATCTCAACCTCTGCGCGCTCTGGCCCTGGCGTGATCCTCCTCTCGATTGACGGCGCGGGCGCCGATGTCATCGCCAGCTACAGCGCGGCCGGCGTCATGCCCAACCTGGCGCGTCTGGCGCAGATGGGCGCAGTCGCCCGCCACGCGGTCTCGATCTACCCCACGCTGACCGCCGCGGCCCAGAGCAGCATCGCGACCGGCAGCCTGCCGCGACGCACCGGCATCGTCTCGAACCGCTTTCACCTGGCCAAAGACAGCTTCTATTGGTACCAGGATGGCTTCAGCATGGCGCTGGCCGACGCGGAGCCGGTGTGGAAGACCGCGCAGCGAGCGGGCCTGCGCACCGCAGCGGTCTTCTTCGTAGGCGGTCAACCCGACCTGCCGAAGCAGTTGGCCGATTACACCGTCGGCTACGGCAAGCGCGACATCTACTCGAATCAGATCAAGGTCGCGTTCACCGAAGCCGCCGCGTGGGAAAACGCGCCCCGCTCGTACAGCCCGGCCCGACAGGGCTACGTTCCGCTCGTCAGCCGCGGCGCCACGATTGCCACGCTGTTGCTCCTGGCGACCGATACGAGCGATAACGGCCGGGCCGACTATGACGTCTTCTATCTGTGCGAGAAGCCCGCGATCACCCCCGCGTGCGCGGCGCTCAAGTCGGATGGCGCCTTCGCTTCCTTCGTGGTGAACTCGCGCATCGTCAGCGGCGCGGACTTCAAGATCACGAACGCCGATCTCAGCAGGTTTACCCTGTTCCAAAGCGGCGTCTACTACAACACGGCTGCGCCGGCCGAGCTGGTGCGCGGCGTCAACCAGAAGTTCGGCTTCTTCCCCCCTTCTCCCGACTATTACGCGTTGGAACACGACTGGATCACGGCCGAAGACTACTTGCAGATGGCGCGTCGGCAGTCGGACTACCAGATGAACGTGGCGATCTGGGTGTGGCAGACCTACGCGCCACAACTGATGTTCGCCTACCAACCCGCGATTGACGAAGCTCAGCATCAGTTCCTGCTGGTCTCGCCAGACCAGCCCGGCTACACCGCGGCAAAGGCGCAAACTTTCGAGGCCTATCGCCGGACCGCCGCGCGTATCGTGGATGACAACCTGGGCCGCCTGCTGGCCGCGCTTGACCTGAACCAAACGACGCTGATCGTCGTCTCCGATCATGGGATGGCGCCGATCAAGGCCGAGGTCAACGTCAACACGCTGCTTCAGCAGGCAGGGCTGCTGAAGCTCTACGCGGGCAAGACCGATGTGGATGTGCCGAATACGGAGGCGATCGCGTTCGCATCCGGCGCGGCTGCGCACGTTTATGTCAATGTCAAAGGCCGCGAGGCCGCGGGAATCGTGGCGGAGAAGGACGCGGCAGCCGTCGTGGAGAAGATCGCAGCCCTGCTGCGCGGCGCGACCGATCCGAAGACCCGCCAGCCGCTCTTTGGCCGCGTGGTCGAGCGCGCAGGACTGGCCGAGCTAGGGCTCGACTCGCCGGCGAGCGGCGACCTCTATGTGGAGGCTGCGGCCGGCTACACCCTGACCGATGGCCGCGGGGTCGCGGAGCTCGTCACGCCGACGGCGTACTACGGTCAACACGGCTATGACCCGAACCGGCCGGAACTGCGCGCCATCTTCGTGGCGGCAGGACGCGGCATCAAGCCCGGCGCCATCGAGCCGGTCCGCCTGATTGACGTCGCGCCGACCATCGCCAGGCTGCTCGGCTTCGCGCCGGCCGCGAGTGTGGACGGCCGAGCCATCGAGCCAGCGTTGAAGTAGGGGCGATCCCTGGCGGTCGCCCAGGGGCAGGCTCCCGGCAATCCTACTCCCTGTGGAGGCTCTGTTGAACCGATCTTTGCGCCTTTTCTTGATCGTCACGGCGATGGCTGCCCTGGCGATCGTGTCCATCCTGATCTCGGCCTGCGCCAGCAATGCGCAGCCGACGCCGACCCCCACGCGCACCCCGCGGCCGGCTGGGGCCACACCTGCGGCGACTGCGCCGCCCGCGGTCGTCGTCCCATCGCCCACCCACACGCCAGCGCCAACCAACACCCGTGCGGCGTCGCCGACGGTCCCGCCCACGCCGAGCGCGGTCCCCTCGGCCACCGCGACCGCGACGCCGCCGGCCCGCGCCGCGAATGCCAACCCTCTGACCGGCCTGCCGGTGAGCGATCCGAAGGTGTTGGTGCGGCGGCCGCTGTTCGTTGCCGTGGGCAACGATCCGGAGGCGCGTGCGGTCCACTACGGGTTCACGGAGGCAGACCTGGTCTACGAGTACATCATGGAAGGCCGGGCGGTCACGCGCTTCACATTGGCTTTTCTGGCAAACGAGAGCGAGCGCATCGGCCCGCTACGCAGCGGCCGGCTGGTCAACTTCCATCTGACGCCGCAATACGGCGGCGCGCTGGCGGTCTCCGGCGCCCAGGGGCAGATCAACTGGTTCCTGACCTTCAAGATGGCTGCACCGTACTTGAACGTTGATCTTGACGATCCGAGCCAAGTCAAGTATGCATACAACATCTGGGGGCTTGCTCCCAGCAAGGACCTCGAGTACTTGACGCGACTCTGGACCAGCACGGATCGTTTGCGTCGCTGGCTCTCCGACAAGAAGGCAGAGCAGGATCCCAAGTTGGTCGGGTTTACCTTCTCGGAGACCGCGCCGGCTGGCGCGCCGGCCAAGAGCGCGAGCATCCCCTTCCCGGCGGCTGTCACCTGGACGTATGACCCGACCAGTGGCCGCTATCTGCGCAGCATGGGCGGCGCGGCGCACAAGGATGGAGCGTCGGGCAAGCAGTTGAGTGCGGCCAACGTCATCATCCAAACCGTGGCTCATGAAAAAACCGAGTATTGGGAGGACGCCATCAGCACCAGCATCCGCATCGTCACCGTGGGCGAGGGGCCGGTGACGATCCTGCGCGATGGGGTGGCGATCAAGGGCACGTGGCGCGCCGGCGATACCACCATGCCGGAGTTCTTCGATCCCGCGGGCAAGCCGATCGCGTTGAAGCCGGGCAACAGTTGGTTCGAGTTGGTGGCGCCGGAGACCGCGGTGACGATCCAATAGCGAGCGGCCGCGGGGCATTTTTCCATGGTTCTGAGCCAACTCTTAGCCGCGTCTCATGTGGCGTTAATCTGACCCTGGCAGAATGACAATCGTACAGGGTGCGGGTGAGACAATCAGAACCCTGCGAATTCCTCCTCACTCGATAAAGCATTTGGTGCGATTCCCCGGAGGGTGGCCGGGGAATCGTGCTTTAAGGGTACAATCTCCGGTATTCTGCATACTGCATCAAGACAAGCTGCACGTAGTTGCGCGTTTCGCTGATGTCAATCAGCGCGGTCATCAGGTCGTCATCTTCCGGCGCCAACCGGCGCCAGCGGGCTGCATTGCCCGGCCCACCGTTGTAGCCAGCCAGCGCAGCCGCCAGGCTGTCGTCGAGCTGATCCAGACAGAAGCGCAGGTAGTACGCGCCGAACGCCACGTTCACATAGGGCCAATAGGCCTGGCTCGCCGCATACCCTCGCGCGGGCAGCCGGCCGGCGATCCACTGCGCGGTGGCCGGCATGATCTGCATCAAGCCCTGGGCGCTGGCGCTGGAGGTCGCGCCAGGCTCGAAACGGCTCTCCTGGCGGATCAACGCGGCCATCAAGCGGAGGTCGAGTCGCCAGTTCGCGGCCTCTTGGCGGATCAATGATTCATAGGGCATGGGATAGGCCAGCCGCTGAAGCGCCAGGGGCGCGGCGGCCATGCCGCCGGGCTGGCGCGCCGCAAGCTCCTCGGCCGCGAGGATCGCAAGCTGGTTCGCGCCAGCATCGCGGAACGCCAGCGCCAACGCAGTCAGCGCCCATGGGTCGGCCGCCTGGCGGCGTTGGACGCGCGCCCAGGCCGCCAATGCCTGAGTTCGGCGACCCACCTGCAACAGCATCTCGCCGCGACGCCAGTCAGGATCGGCTGCCACGGCCGCCGGCAACGCCAGCGTTCCCTGCCCGGCCCAACCGGCCAGCCAGGCCGCCAGTTGCGCGGCCTCCTGCTCGGCGCCGGCCGGTTGGTCGGCGCGTGCGCCTTGCGCTGGATCAGCCATCGCGACGCGGCCGGCCGTCGGTTCCCGCAGCCAAGCGGCTGCACGCAACCCATAGTAGGTTCCAGGCCCGGCCGCGACCGCCGCCTGCCACGCGCGGCGGCCGGCGTCGAGATCGCCGGCCGCCGCCCGGCTGCGCCCCAGCCAATAGTAAGCCACCGGCCGCGTCCAGGCCGCCAACCCAGCCGCCTGCGCCATCTCATCCCACGCGCCGGCCGCGGCCCGCCAATCGCCCGCGCGGAAATAGGCCAACCCCGCCGCTTGATAGGCGCGCCAGGCTTCATCCGCGCTGCCGTAGGCCCGCGCCAACGCCAGGTAGCTCGGCGCGGCCGCCAGCGCGCCGGACTTCTCGGCTTCCAGCAGCGCGGCCTGCCAGAGCGCCCGCGGGGCCTGCGACGCGTCGGGGCGAAGCGCAGCGAAACGCCGATAGGCGGCGATGGCGGCCGCCGCGTCTCCGCTGCGCGCCTGACCGCGCGCTTTCGCCAACCAGGCATCGTTCCAGAAGGCGCTGAGGGGATAGGCGGCGATCAGGTTGTCCAGCTCCGCGATCCCGCGACCAGGCTCGCTCAATGCCAGGTAGCTGAGACCGGTATAGTAGATCGCGGCGTCTATCGTGCCGCGGGGCGACCCCGCGGCCGGCGCAGCCCGAAAACGTTCGAACGCGCGGATGGCCAACGGATAGACGCCGTTGTGGTAGTTCACCAGCCCACGCTGATACTCGTCCACCGCGATGCCCGCATCCAGCAGCGCGACAATGGCGCGGTGCGCGTAGCGGCTGGTCGGGTCCGCATCGGCAGCCGCTTGCCAGCGCGTCGCTGCCTCGGCCGGCGCGGGCAGGGCAAGCGGACAGACGCCGGCCGCATCGCAAACGACGCCGGCCAGCGCAGCGCCGGCCAGCCATTGCAGCTCGGCGGCCAACGCGCCGGTCGTCGCCGCCCCGCGCAGTGCATCGTACTGCGCGACCGCGGCCGCCGGATCGCGCTGGGCCAACGCCAGGTCAGCCAGGCCGCGACGCGCGGCGGCGGTCGTCTCGTAGTCAGGTGAAACCTTCAGTGCGGCGGCATACGCCTCGGTCGCGCCTGCAAGGTTGCCCAGCGCCCGGCGGGCCAACGCGATGCGCTGCCAGGTCAGATAGCTCAACTCCGGCGCCAGCGGCAGATAGGCCAGATAGCTCTCCTCGGCGTCGCGCCAGCGGCTGAGCGACATCATCGCCTCGCCTAGCAGAAAGGTCGCGGGAGCGCGGTGCGCGTTGTCCGGGGCCGCGGTCGCCAACAACTGCGCGAGCACAGCCGACGCCTCGGCCGGCGCGTCATCGCGCAGATAGCACTGCGCCAGCCGGTAGCGCGCCTCGCTTGCATCCTGCGCGTGGCTGGCGCCCCCCTGCCCCTGGCCGCCGGCCCGATCGGTGGACGATTGAGCAGCGGCCTCGGCGTCGGCAGACAGCGCAGCGATCAGATCAGCGAACTCGCGCCGCGCGGCCGCGCAATCGCCGATGGACTGGAGATAGCGGCCGCGCGCCAGTCGGGTCCCCGGCAGCGGCGTCGCGGTCGCGGTGGGGGTGGCGGTCGGCAATGGGGTGGGGGTCGCCGTGGGCAGCGCCGTGGCTGTCGCCGTGGGCGTCTCAGTCGGCGCAGGCGGCGAGATCAGCCGAGGCGCATCTGTCGCGGTGACGCCGCGCGTGACCCTGGCGCTCGCTGGCCGGCTGGAACGGCAGCCGGCCAGCATCAGCGCCATCAGCAAGAGAAGAGCGATACGCCTTGTATACGACAAGTCCACCTCCAGGAGTTGGGCGATTCGTCAAAGCGACCCTGCCATCATTGTACCACACCGCGCGGCAAAGGCCGTCAGACAGCCTACGATGGGACGGTGATAGCAGAATAACCGACCAATCCACTCTAGGCGCGCTCCCAGGGGCCTCCTGGCGGCCAGATCATGGAGAAGGGCGCCCCGGCGTGGACAGCCTCGAGTACAGGCCCCAGGAATCGGGCAGTGGCCTCAGCGACAGAGGCGAAATCATCCGCGATGTCGAAGGTATCACGCACGGCCGCGACGAGCGATCCGCCTGCAAAGCTGTGCGTCTGGGCCAGACGCCAGATGTCGAAGAAATCCTTCATGCGGCTGTTCTGCCAGTCCAGCACTACGATCGCATGTAGCTTCTCGGCGATGCTCGTTTCTGGGCGATAGGCGCGCAGCCGCGGACGCGGCAGATCAAGCAACACCGGGTACTCGATCCACTCGGCCGGCGGCGTCAGGCGGTCGCCGATGCCCACATCAACTTGCAGGTGCAAGCGCGCACTGCCCAGGTATCCTCCGATCGTCACCCGTTGGCCGCCATACTCATCCTGTTGACGGATCGCTCGCACAGTCACCGAATCCGCAAGAAAACGCACGCCGTCAGGGTTCACGGCCTGATCACACACATCTGCGAAAATCTGGCGCAACCGATCAGCGGATAGATCTCCATACCCAAGCAGGTCAAGATCGCGCGTCGGACGACCCGCTTCCGGCAGCCAGACCTGAAGCAGCATGGCGCCTTTGAGCACGAATTGATCGGCATAGGCTGACTGAGCCAGACGATAGAGGAATCGCTCTACCGTGAAACGCGCCAGGAGGAGATTGAAATCAATCCCGCGGTATCCTCTCAATAATCCGGGGAAACGGCGGTCACAGACCGCCTACGAGCCTGCTTTCAGGGGGTCTGCGACCCCCGTCGGCCCCCACTTATTGAAAAGATACATCCCGCGAGCCTTGCTCTGGTTAAGCAGGCGTTGATGCATGGACGCAGCCAGATTAGGAAGGTGAGCGGTCATTGGATCAGCGCCTCGATGTATGGTTGCATCACGCGCTGCACACGATTTATGGCGGCATACTCGTTCAGCTCAACCAGTGTGAACCGGCGCTGCTGCCAGGCGTCGGTCA
>VGOD01000215.1 GCA_016876015.1 Chloroflexota bacterium | reverse complement strand
CATCTGCCGAAGCGCTGCGAGATCGGCGTCCACCATGATCCGCACCAAGTCGCCGAAGGTGATGCTCGGCTCCCAGTGCAGCTCGCGGCCGGCCTTGCTGGGGTCGCCGACCAACAGGTCCACCTCGGCCGGCCGATGGAACTTCGGGTCCACCACCACGTACTTCTCCCAATCAAGCCCTACATAGCCGAACGCTTGGTGACAGAACTCGCGCACCGAGTGAGTCTCCCCGGTGGCGACCACGTAATCATCGGGATGCTCGTGCTGGAGCATCAGCCACATGGCACGCACGTAGTCTGGCGCGTAGCCCCAATCGCGGCGCGCATCCAGATTGCCCAGGCGCAGCTCATCCGCCAGCCCAAGCTTGATGCGCGCAACCGCGTGAGTGATCTTGTGCGTCACGAACTCGAGGCCCCTACGCGGCGATTCGTGGTTAAAGAGTATGCCCGAACACGCAAACAGGTCATAGCTCTCGCGATAGTTGATCGTGATCCAGTGGCCATAGACCTTGGCCACGCCATAGGGACTGCGCGGATGGAACGGTGTGGTCTCCCGCTGCGGCACTTCTTGCACCTTACCAAACATCTCGCTACTGCTGGCCTGGTAAAATCGGATGCGTGGGTCCACGATGCGGATCGCATCGAGCATCCGTGTCACGCCAAGCGCGGTGAACTCGCCGGTGAGCACCGGTTGCTGAAAACTGGTGGGCACGAAGCTCTGCGCAGCCAGGTTGTAGACTTCGTCAGGCCGATGCTCCTGCAGGAGGTTGATGAGGCTCACCTGATCAAGCAGGTCGCCCTGCACGATGGCGACGCGGTCTTGAAAGGTGCGAATGCGGTCGAAGTTGATGGTGCTGGTGCGTCGCACCATGCCGATCACTTCGTACCCCTGCGCCAACAGAAACTCGGCCAGGTATGAGCCGTCCTGACCGGTGATGCCGGTGATCAAGGCTTTGGGCATGGATAACCTCGTTTCGGATTGAGCATATTTTACACTGCACAGTCAAGGCTTCGAGTGAAGCCGCGATCCGGGATCCGGAATCCGCAATTCAAGCGGCGTCGGATCGGTCGCGCCGGTCCGCACCTGTTCACGCCAGTATGCGAGCACGTCACTCATGCTCTGTTCGAAGGAGATCGCTGGCTCCCAACCGGTGCGTGTCCTGAATTTGCCGATGTCGGCGATGACACGCGGCACCTCGACCGGGCGCAGCCGCGCCGGGTCTTGCACAACTGCAACTCGCTTGCCCGAGAGGCGGATCAGCGTTTCTAGCAAGACGCCGGCCGTATATGAACTGCCGGACCCGATATTGTAAACCTCGCCTGGCTCGCCCAGGGTCAAGGCCAGATGATAGGCCCGCGCCACATCGCGCACGTCCGAGAAGTCGCGGCCGGCGCTCAGATCGCCGACGACCACCTGCGGCGGCCGGAGGCCCAGCTCGATTTCGGCGATCTGCCTGGCGAAGTCCGCGGCCACGAAGCCCTCGCGCTGCCGCGGTCCAACGTGATTGAACGACCGCACGCGCACGGTCGCCACGCCGTAGCTGAGGTAGTATTGCAGTCCCAAGAAGTCCTGCGCCACCTTGCTGACCCCGTAGGGCGTCACCGGGCGCAGCGGCGTCTCCTCGTCTACCGGCAGATCCTCCGGCTCGATCTTGCCGTATTCCTCAGACGATCCCACGACCAGCACGCGACTGGGCAGTTTGAGCTGCACTACCGACTCCAGCACGTTGAGTTGGGCGCGGATGTTGTTCTCCAGCGTAAACCAGGGATCCACCCGCGACAGCGCCGAGATCGGTTGGGCCGCCAGGTGAAAAACGAAGTCGGGCCGGGTCTCCTCGACGATGAAACGCACGACCTCGAGGCGGGAGAGCTCGGCCGGATAGAGGGCGATCTGGTCGCGCAGATGCGCGATGTTGTCGAGCCGGCCATAGACCGTGCCGGCGATCTCCCAATCGGTGTGCGCGAGCAGATACTCGGCCAGATGGCTGCCGACGAACCCTGAGATGCCGGTGATGAGTGCGCGCAAGGATGCCTCACGAATTGCGTATTGCGTGGGGATTATACCGCAGGATGGCGCGATGGGCAAAGCGTGGACAACTTCGGCGCAGAGTGCGCACGGTTGATTCCGGTTTCGCATACCTGCATTTGGGTGTATAATGGAGCCAGCGAAAGGAAGGCGAGGCATGAGTATTCAATCAGTCGGGCTACCGTTGACCGCCTCAAGCCTGATCGAGCCGCACGTTTCTGCCGTCGTTGCGGACCAGGCCCTGGGGCAGCTGCTGCGCTTCCCGCGCCTGCCTGAGGCCATGCGTCGGCTGCAGGCTGCCGCGCGCGCCGAGGCGAAAAAGCGCCGCTACTTCTACGAGGTCGTCACCGAGCAGCAAAAGGCCGAGTTCATCAATGGAGAGATCGTCGTGCATTCACCGGTCAAGCAACATCACAGCGAAGCGAGCGAGAACTTGTTCACGTTGCTGAAGATGTACGTCCGCAAACACGGACTTGGCATCGTGCGACACGAGAAGACCCTCATCATTCTCACTCGCAACGACTATGAACCTGACGTTTGCTTCTTTCTGGCGGACAAAGCGCGGACCTTCACCCCTACGCAGAGCAAATTCCCTGCGCCTGATCTGATTGTCGAAGTGTTATCCGAGTCCACCGAGGCCATTGATCGCGGGGTCAAGTTCGAGGACTACGCCGCGCATGGCGTGGGCGAATACTGGATCGTGGATCCCGTCGCGGAGACTATCGAGCAGTATCTTCTGCACGAGGGCGCCTACCGGCTGGCAGTCAAGGTCAAGACGGGGGGCATCGCGAGCGCGGTCGTGGCGAGATTCGAGATTCCCGTGCGCGCGGTCTTCGACGGCGCGGAGCAGCTCGTCGCGCTGCAAGCGATCCTGGCCGGCTGAGACTGACGCACTGCGGACCGGCAAGAAAACAGGACCAAAACGACCATCGAACAGCTTGAGCCTCAAGATTGGCTACTCGGCCCCTGAGACGAAGAAACGCGAAGCGCCAGGCCTCGCGTCTCTTCGTTGTGACGGACGCTGCTACGCACTACGCACTACGTCAACCCCGCCGCCTTCTTCAACACCGCCACCTTATCCAGCTTCTCCCAGGGCGCGTCAATGTCGGTGCGGCCGAAGTGGCCGTAGGCCGCAGTCACGCGGAAGATCGGCCGCCGCAGGTTCAAGTCGCGGATCAGAGCGGCTGGCCGCAGATCGAAGTTCTCGCGGATGAGTTGTACGATCCGCTCGTCGCTGATCTTGCCCGTGCCGAAGGTCTCGACCGCGATGCTGAGGGGTCGCGCGACGCCGATGGCGTAGCTGACCTGGATCTCCAGCCGGTCGGCGACGCCTGCTGCCACCAGGTTCTTGGCTACATAGCGCATCATGTACGCGGCCGAGCGGTCCACCTTCGTCGGGTCCTTGCCCGAAAAAGCCCCGCCGCCGTGGCGCGCCACGCCGCCGTAGGTGTCCACGATGATCTTGCGGCCGGTCAGCCCGGAGTCGCCCATCGGTCCGCCGACCACGAAGCGGCCGGTAGGATTGATGTAGATCTTGGTGTCGCGGTCGAGATAGCCGTTTGGCACCACGTATTTGATCACGCGTTCATACAAATCGGCCTCGATCTTGCTGTACTCCACATCGGGGCTGTGTTGGGTGGAGATCACGATGGTATCCACGCGCTTCGGCTTCCCATACGCGTATTCCACCGTCACCTGGCTCTTGCCATCGGGCCGCAGATAGGGCAAGATGCCCTCTTTGCGCACGTTGGCCAGTTGTCGGCAAATCCTGTGCGCCAGGTCAATCGAGAGCGGCATGTAATTCTCAGTCTCGTTGCAGGCGAACCCGATCATCATGCCCTGATCGCCCGCGCCGATGGCCTCGATCTGCTCGTCTGTCATCTCGCCGCGCTTGGCCTCCAACGCCTTATCCACTCCCAGGGCGATGTCGGCGCTTTGCTCCTTGATGCTCACGATCACGCCGCAGGTATCGGCGTCGAAGCCGAACTTGGCGCGCGTGTAGCCGATGTCGCGCACCACATCGCGCACCAGGGCTGGGATGTCTACATAGGTCGAGGTCGTGATCTCGCCCATCACCAGGATCAGACCGGTAGTGGTGGACACCTCGCACGCCACGCGCGCATCGGGGTCATCCTTGATGATGGCATCCAACACCGCGTCTGAGATCTGGTCGCAAATCTTGTCCGGGTGCCCCTCGGTGACCGATTCTGACGTGAAATAGTACTTCGGCGAACTGGCGAAGGTGGTGGTCATGGTCTTAGCAACTCCTGTGTACAGATGTTAGTTGGCTGGTTAACGAGGTAGACAAGGAAACAGGTAGACAAGGATAGCCATGTGATGGCCCTTGTTTCCTTGTCTACTGCCTACTTGTCTACTCCTACGTCCCCATCCGCCACTCGTTCAGATATGCGGCCTGTTCTGGCGTCAAGACGTCAATCTGGATGCCCATGGCGGCCAGCTTGAGGCGCGCGATCTCTTTGTCAATCTCTTCAGGTACGCTGTAGACGGTGCGCTGAAGGCTGGCATGATTCTGGATCATATACTCGGCCGCGAGCGCCTGGTTGGCGAAGCTCATGTCCATCACCGCGCTGGGGTGGCCCTCGGCCGCGGCCAGGTTGACCAGCCGGCCTTCGCCGATCAGATAGACGCGGCGGCCATCGGCCAGGATGTATTCGTCCAGGAACTCGCGCACGCGACGGATTTCGACGGCCATCTTCTCCAGCGCCGGGATGTTGATCTCGACGTTGAAGTGGCCGGAGTTGGACATGAGCGCGCCGCTCTTCATCGCCTCGAAGTGCTGCCCGTCGAGCACGTTGATGTCGCCGGTGGAGGTGATGAACAGATCACCTTGCGGCGCGGCTTCGTTCATCGGCATGACGCGATAGCCGTCCATCACCGCCTCGAGCGCCTTGAGGGGGTCAATCTCGGTGACGATCACATTGGCGCCCAGCCCCTTGGCCCGCATTGCGATGCCGCGGCTGCACCAGCCGTAGCCGGCGACCACGACCGTCTTGCCGGCAATCAGCACGTTGGTGGCGCGGATGACGCCGTCCAGCGTGCTCTGACCGGTGCCATAGCGATTGTCGAACAGATGCTTGGTCAGCGCGTCGTTGACCGCGATGACGGGAAACATCAGCTCGCCATCTTTGGCCATCGCGCGCAGGCGGATGACGCCGGTGGTGGTCTCCTCGGTGCCCCCAACGATGCCGTCTAGCAACTCGCGGCGCTCTTTGTGAAGCGTGCTCACCAGGTCGGCGCCGTCGTCCATGGTGATATGGGGCTTGAAGTCGAGCGCGGCCTTGATGTGCTGATAGTAGGTCGCGTTATCCTCACCCTTGATGGCGTAGACCGGCATCTCGTAGTGCGCCACCAGGGTCGCGGCGACGTCGTCCTGGGTAGAAAGCGGATTGGAGGCGGTCAGCACCACATCGGCGCCGCCGGCCTGCAACACGCGCATCAGATTGGCCGTCTCGCTCGTCACGTGCAGACAGGCCGAGACGCGGATGCCCTTGAGCGGTCGCTCGGCGGCAAACCGCCGTTCCAGCAGATCCAGCACCGGCATCTCGCGGGCGGCCCACTGCATGCGAAACCGGCCCTTGTCGGCCAGGCGGATGTCACGGATGTCGTAGTTGTTGCTCACGTAGTTAGTTGCTCCTTGTAGGTTGGTAACTTGGTAGATTGGGAAACAAGGAAACAAGGAGACAAGGAAACAAGGTCGCCGCCGCGAAAGCCTTGTCTACCTGTCTACTTGTCTACCTGTTTCCCAAAAGGTCTTCTAACTCTGCCGCATCCCCAAAATTCTCCCGGTAGCGGGCCACGAACTCGGCCCGCGTGAACCGGTGGTTCATCGTGCCGACTTGCTCCAGGCAATAGGCCGCGGCCAGGGCGCCGAGGCGGCCGGTCACTTCCCATGGATAGCCCCGCACCAGGCCGGTGAGCAGGCCCGCGCGGAACGCGTCCCCGACGCCGGTGGGATCAGTGATCGCTGTGGGCCGCGCGATGGGTACGTCTACGCGGCGCTCTCGCGAGATGAGGCTGGCCCCCTCCGCGCTGCGGGTGACGACCAGCAGGCCAACCCGGGCCAGGATGCCCGCCTCGTCCAGGCCGGTCTTGCTCTTGACCAGCTCTAGCTCGTAGTCGTTGACGGTCACGGCATAGGCCCCGCTCATGCCGATGATGACCTGAGCGCCATCGAGCCGCGCGAGCTGTTGGCTCGGATCGAAGATGAATCGAAGGCCCAGCTCGCGGCACTCCTGGGTATACTTGAGCATGGCCGCGGGGTCGTTGGGCGAGATGATGACCAGGTCAATCTCCTGGCGATCGAGACCGTGCAGGCTCAGCTCGCGGGCGCGGCTCATGGCGCCCGCATGGAAGCCGGCGATCTGGTTCTGCTCCAGGTCGGTGATGACGGTGAAGGTAGCGGTGAATTCGTCGGGATAGGCGACAGTCAGCGATGTGTCTACCCCCTGCGCTTCGAGCCAGGCGCGATAGTCGCCGAAATCTTGGCCCACCGCGCCCATCAACCGCGGCCGTTCGCCCAGCAGCGCCAGGCTGTAGGCGATGTTGGGGCCGCAACCCCCGCGGCTCATCCGTTTTTCTTCGACCAGGAAACTGACGCTGATCTTGCCGTGCTCCGGCCGGATGTGCTCCAGGAAGCGGCCGGGGTATTGCATCAGATAGTCGGTTGCGATGGAACCCGTGACGATGATGGACATGGAACCTCGTGCTACCAATCAACCAATTCCGCCAGCCAGGCTGCCAGATCGAACTCGCCAAGGATCAGATCGGCGGCGGCGCGCACCTGCTCATCATAGGGGTTGACCGCGATGCACTGCGCCGCCTCGGCGAACATCGGCAGGTCGCCTCGGCCATCGCCCACGGCCAGGCACTCCTCTCGACCGACACCGAAACGGGTCATGAAATCGCGCGCGACCCGCCCTTTGCTATACCAATCCACGCGCACCCGCATTCGGCCCGTCAGTCGACCGTCCTCGGTCAGCAGTTCGTTGCAGATCCATTCCGCCGCGCCGAGGTCGGTCGCCACCTGGCGCACGTGGCGATCTACCCCGCTGCTGATCAGCACGATCGGCACGCCGGCAGCCACCAACGCCTCAGCTAACGCCCGCGCCTCGGGCACGTAGGGCACGGCCGCGAACAACGCGTCCACGCGGGCAATCTCCACACCGGTCCACAGCGCGGCATCCCGTTGGGCAAAGGTATCGTAATCTATCTGGCCCGCCAGAAAGGAGGCCAATACGGCCAATCCCTCCTTTTCGGCGCCCAACTGCCGGTGCAGATACATGTACGGATCACGTTCGGCTTTGAGCGTGCCGTCCACGTCGAAGAAAGCGAGACGGATTCTATACCCCGTCACCTTGTCACCCCGTCACCTTGTCACCCCGTCACCTTGTCGCCCCATCGCCGCGTCTCGCCTCGGCCGCTGCTACTGCGCGCCGCAGGCTGACCGTGAACGGCGGATAGCAAATCCCCTCTTCGGTGATGATGCCGGTCAGATAGCGGTGGGGCGTCACATCGAAGGCCGGGTTGTAGACGGGCGCGCCATCGGGCGCGATCTGCTCGCTGCCAACCTTCGCGACCTCTTCCCACCCGCGTTCTTCTATCGGGATGAGGTCGCCGTGCGCCAGGGCGAGGTCAATGGTCGGCGTGGGCACGACCGCGTAGCAGGGAATCCCGTTCTCGCGCGCCAGCACGGCCAGCTTGTACGAACCGATCTTGTTGGCCACGTCGCCGTTGGCAGCCACGCGGTCCGCGCCGAAGAGCACCACGTCAACCCGGCCGGCCCGCATCAGCATCCCGGCCGCGTTGTCGGCGATCAAGGTCATCGGAATGCCGTCGCGCATCAGCTCCCAGGCGGTCAGCCGGGCGCCCTGCAACCTGGGCCGCGTCTCATCCACCCAGACGTGCACCTGTTTGCCCGCGGCGGCCGCCGCCCGCACTACGCCCAGCGTCGTGCCGTAGTCCACGGTCGCCAACGCGCCGGCGTTGCAGTGCGTCAGGATGTTGACCTCGTCTGGCAAGATGCTCGCGCCGAACGCACCCATGCGTTGGTTGATCTCCACGTCTTCGTCCGCGATGCGCTGCGCCTCGGCCAGGACCGCGGAGCGGATGTCGTCGGCGCAAGGCAATACGAGATATTGCGCCAGCTCCAGGATACGCGTCGTCGCCCAGCTCAAATTGACGGCGGTAGGTCGCGCGGCGTCAAGCACTTCTTTGGCGCCGGTCAGGTCAATCAGCAGGCTATCGCGGTCGGCCGCGGGGCTTTGCAATGCCGCCAGCGCCATGCCGAAGCCGGCCGCCGCGCCGATGGCCGGCGCGCCGCGAATGACCATCTCCTTGATGGCCTGCGCCACGCTGTGGTGGTCGTTGTAGCTCAGGATCTCGAATTCCAGCGGGAGTATCCGCTGGTCAATCATCTTCACTTGGTTGTCTTCCCACCAGATTGTACGGGTCATAAGCGCTCCTTAAACAAGAATGCCCTCCAAGAGGAGGGCATACGCGCGGGGCAGCCGACCTCTCATCTTTCAATCGTCGCCCATTGGCAGTCCTCGGCATCAAGTCGGCCGAATGGCGCAGGGCGCGTTGTCGGAATTGGCACCTACCGTCTCTCCGCAACCGGGTTCCGGGGCTCCAGGTGGTTGCCGGGGGTTCACAGGGCCGATCCCTCCCCCCCTCTGGATGAGTGTCCAGTGTTGTTGGGTTGTTAAGCCGCTCATCGGGCGGAACGGGTGGTTAGTCTAGCACACCAGGGCTGATCTGTCAAAGCAGAAACGGTTGTTTGGAAGGCGCATGAGGGTTGACCGAGTTACCTGTCTTCCTCACGCGCCTTCTTCTCCCGCGTCCTCAGGGAGGACTTCAGGCTGTATGACTTCGATTCCCAGTTCCTGCAGACGGCGCACTACGGTATAGTGAATCTGCGCTGTGGCGAGCAGCACGCGGGTCGGCTCGATGCCCGTGTATTGGGTGTACAGCTTGCGCTTTTGCAACATCCGCCTGATGATCTTCGAATTGGCGCGCGCGGTGATCTCCAGCAGGATGTGTTGTCCATCGGTCACAACGCAATCGAACTGCTCGCCTTCGATGACCTGCTCACGCACTGCGCCTCCATAGGTCTCCTGGATGATCGCCTTGACGACCTGGCGCAAGACATCTTCGGTCATCAGGCCCCAACGTTGACCCAGGTTCGCAACAGCCCGATTGAGTTCCTGGCGAAGCATCTCGGTGCGGTCATCAATCAACTGGCGCAACTGCTCTTGCCCGGCGCGCAACCCGGTCACATCGCTGCGCAACTCGGTCACATCGCTGCGCAACCCGGTCACATC
>VGOD01000214.1 GCA_016876015.1 Chloroflexota bacterium | reverse complement strand
ACAATAACGCCATCATCTGCGATGTCTGTTCACTCATTCGACCACGCCTCCGCCATGGAATCAACAACCCGGCCAGTTTACCGCAGGTTCGGGGGGACGGCCAATTTGAAGTTAGCCGAAACTAGAGTCTACTGATTCTCGCAGAAGCCGCGCACAAGAGGCGGTTCATCAACCGGGCAGCAGCTTTGCGAATTCCGCCATCAGCATCAGCTCGGGCACCGCGCCCTCGATGTGAATCGTCTCGTCTATGACGGTGCGCGGCACGCCCATCACCTCGTATTTGTTGGCCAGGTGTGGGAATTCGATTACCTCCACCATCTCGGAAGTGATCAGAGCGCTCTCGACGGCCAGTTGGTTGGCGAGCATCACGGCTCGCGGGCAGTACGGTCAGGTGGGTGTGATGAAGACCTGGATGCGCACCGGCCTGGTCAGTTTGGCGACTGTGGCGCGCGTCTCCGGCGAGAGGCCAGAGTCCCCTTCGGACACCAGCCGGATGTCCTCGATGAGGGTTCCGAACTCGTAGCCGGACGGAATGCCGTAGATGCGAATGCCGTAATCCTTTGCGCCGATGATGGCGATCGCCGGCACCTTGTCAATGCCGTAGCTCTCGGCGACCTGGCTGTCCTTCTGGAAATCGTAGACCTCGGCCGTCAACTTGTCGGAAAGCGCCGCGACCTCCTGGACCAGCTCGCGCGTCTCTTTGCAGTATTGGCACTCGAAGGCCTGGGTGAAGACCTTGAACGTCACCGGGTTCGGCAGATCGGCCAGGGTGCTGGCCACCTCTTTGCGGATATGATTGTTCAGTAAAGGCATGACCGTACCTCCGCCTGGAATAGTAAGACGCTCGCGCATCTTTTGCCCTGCTTGGGATCTATCCGAAAGCGGGCCTTGCGCTTGTCAAGGGATGCTGCGACGCGCTCGGCGCCCGCGATTTTCAGACAACAACTTGGATGATCCCCGCACTGCGCCGGTTACACGGTCTCATGCCACG
Source organism: Chloroflexota bacterium (assembly GCA_016876015.1). Lineage (GTDB taxonomy): Bacteria > Chloroflexota > Anaerolineae > CG2-30-64-16 > CG2-30-64-16 > VGOD01. The sequence continues at coordinate 8,480 of VGOD01000214.1, read as the reverse complement.
GCTCGAGCCGCGCGCCGTCGTGCCAATTTCGCCAACCCGTGTATACTACACTTATACGCGGTCAGCCGCCTGGCCGCCGAGCTCCAGGTCCAGGTGGATCTGACCCAGGCTGCCGGAACAGGAGAGGGCGGCCGGATCACCAGGAAGGATGTCCAGACCTTCGCCGCGGCGCGGCCGGCCAGCCAGTCCGGCGCGCCAATGCCGGGGCGCCCGCATGTGGAGGCGCCGGCCGTCTCGGCGGAGCCGCAGATCGTCGAACGGCCTGCGCTCAGCCCGCCTGCCCTCTCGGAGTCTGATATCGTCCCGTTGACCGCCTTGCGGCGCAGCATCGCCGCCCACATGGTCTTGAGCGCCCAGACCGCAGCGCAGGCGACGACGGTCATGGAGGCCGACATGACGGCCGTCGTGCTGGCGCGCGAGCGCCTGCGGGCTGAGTTCATCCGCCAGGGGGTCAGGCTGACCTTCACGCCGTTTTTCGTGCAGGCCATCGTGGCGGGGCTGAGGGCCGTGCCTGAGGCCAACAGCGCGTTTCGCGACGATGCGCTGGTCATCCACAAGCGCGTTCACGTGGGCGTGGCGGTGGCTGTGCCTGATGGCTTGATCGTCCCGGTGATCCGCGACGCCGACGAGAAAAATCTGCTCGGCCTGGCGCGCGCGGTCAACGATCTCGCTGACCGCAGCCGCAACGGGCGACTGACCCCTGAAGAAGTCCAGGGCGGCACCTTCACGCTCACGAATCACGGCGTCGGCGGCAGCCTGTTCGCCACGCCCATCATCGTGCAGCCGCAGGCCGACATCCTGGGGGTCGGCGCGATCCACAAGCGGCCTGTGGTCCTCAGCCGCGGCGATGCGCTGCTGCCTGACGCGGCAGATGCGATCGCCATCCGGCCGATGGCCTACTTGAGCTTCACCTTCGACCATCGCGTTCTCGACGGGCAAGGGGCCGATCGTTTCCTGGCAGCCGTGAAGCGATTCATCGAAGACTACCAGGGCTGACAGGCAAATTGGCGGCCGAACCGCAGTTCTAGTATACTGACGCTTGACGTTTCACCTCCAAGGAGCACAAATCACCATGTCAAAGATCACTTCCTACGATGTCATCGTCATCGGCGGCGGGCCGGGCGGCTATGTGGCGGCTATCCGGTCAGCTCAACTGGGTCTGCGAGTCGCTCTAGTAGAGCGCGAGTTTTTGGGCGGTGTCTGTTTGAATATTGGATGCGTGCCCACGAAGTCACTCTTGCGCAACGCCGAAGTCGCGGTTCTGCTGAACGAGGGCAAGGAGTACGGATTCACGTTCGACAACCTGCGCCTGGATTACGCGGTCGCCCAGAAACGCAGCCGGCAGGTCTCCGACCGGTTGGTCAAGGGCGTGCAGTTTCTGATGAAGAAGAACAAGATAGATGTCTATCAGGGGATCGGCCGGCTGCGCTCTGCGACCCAGGTGGAGGTGGCTGCGGTTCCCGACGCGGCCGCCGTCAACGGCCAGAAATTCGACGGCGTACTGAACAGCAAAGCCATCATCATCGCCACTGGCGCGCGCGCGCGTGCGCTGCCCGGCATGACGATTGACGGCCAGAAGATCATCACCAGTCGCCAGGCGCTGGAGCTGACGAAGGTTCCGCAGCGGATCGTCGTGGTCGGCGCCGGCGCGATCGGCATGGAGTTCGCGTATCTGTTCCGTGCGTATGGCGCCGAGGTGACGGTGATCGAGATGCTGCCGCACGTCTTGCCTTTGGAGGACGACGACACCGCCGCTGAGGTCGCCAAGGCGTTCAAGCGGCAAGGCATCAAGATGCTGGTCAACACCCGCACCGAGGCTGTGGAACCCACGGCCGAGGGCGTGAATGTGCGCGTGAAAGATCAGGGGACGAACAACGAGCAGACCATCGCAGCCGACGCGGTGCTGGTGGCCATCGGCGTCGCGGCCAACAGCGACGGCATCGGGCTGGAGGAGGCCGGTGTGCAGACCGACAAGCGCGGGTTCATCGTGGTAGATGAATATCTGCGCACCAACGTGGCCGGCATCTATGCCATCGGCGATGTGACGGGGAAGTTGTTGCTGGCGCACGTGGCCAGCAGCCAGGGCATGGTTGCAGCCGAACACCTGTCCGGCCACGAGACCCGGCCGATTCGCGAGGCGGACTACGCCTTCATGCCGCGCGCCACCTACTGCCATCCGCAGGTCGCCAGCCTGGGCTACACCGATGCGCAGGCCGCGGAGCGGGGCTACCAGGTCAAGGTGGGCAAGTTTCCCTTCATCGCCAACGGCAAGGCGCTGGGCCTGGGTCAACGCGACGGCTTCGTCAAGATCATCGCCGACGCCCGGTATGGCGAAATCCTCGGCGCGCACCTGGTCGGCCCCGAGGTTACCGAGTTGTTGCCCGAGTTGGCGTTGGCCCGCACCTGGGAGCTGACTGCCGAGGAGATCAGCCGCACAGTCCATGCGCACCCCACGCTCTCCGAGGCGCTGATGGAGGCCGCGCACGCGGTGATGGGGCAGGCGATACACGTGTAGCGGCAGACTGGTATCCTCTCAATAATCCGGGGAAACGGCGGTCACAGACCGCCTACGAGCCTGCTTTCAGGGGGTCTGCGACCCCCGTCGGCCCCCACTTATTGAACAGATACGCAGACTGCAAATTGCAAACTGCAAATGGCAGATGAAGCATCTACGCGAATCAGCCGTCGATGATTGGCGCGATTCGCGTAGATGCGCGGATGGGGGTATAATTCGAGTGTACTCCATCTGGCGCGGGCAGGAGGTGTCGCGATGTACAAGACTTTGACGGCTACATTTGACGGTCAGGCGCTCTGGCCGGAGTCGCCGCTCGATCTGGAGATGAATGGGCGTTACGTGATCCTGGTCGAAGCGGCTCCTCCCGTGGACGGCGAAGAAGGGGATGTGTGGGATCTGCTGGAGACGTTGGCTGGAACCGTGGACGCGCCAAGTGATTGGGCTGCAGAACACGATCATTATCTGTATGGTACGCCCAAACGTCGCAGCGAGACCGTATCATGAGTCGCGAACGGCTGTTCCTGGACACGGCTTTCATTCAGGCCTTGCTCAACTGGCGTGATCAGTACCATGCTCAGGCTATGACCCTTCTCCCACGAGTGCGGTCTGCTGTAGGGGTCTGGGTCACAGAAGCCGTATTGGTCGAAGTCGGCAATGCGCTGAGCGACGTTGATCGTATGGCAGCAGTTCAGTTTATTGAGCGATGCTACCATTCGTCCAACACGCACGTTGTCAGCGTAGACACACCGCTATTGATGCGCGCTCTGCGTCTCTACCGAGAGCGTCCGGACAAACTATGGGGCCTGACGGACTGCGTTTCGTTTGTTGTAATGCAAGATCACAGATTGATAGATGCGGTGACCACCGATGAACACTTTGTCCAGGCGGGTTATCGCGCCCTGATGATCGAGACAAAGTGAGCTTCTCTTGCGCTGATTTTGTTTGATTTGAGCCAGGGCAATGACCGAGATGAATGCTCGCGTAGCAGATGTAATCAGGCATTTCTGCCGCGAACTGAAACAAATGGGCATCGAGTGCGAACAGGTGTTGCTTTTCGGCTCGCAGGCCAAGGGCACGACCCGTGAAGGGAGCGATATTGACCTGTTCATCATCTCCGCGGCCTGGACGCCTTACAACGAGCGCGAACGGTTGGAGATGCTGGGAATCGCTGCGGCGCGCATTCTGGAACCGATCCAGGCGCGCGGAGCGACGCCTGACGAGGTTGCCAGGCATCAGTTGTCGCCGTTTTTGGAGCAGGTGTTGTCGGAGCAGGCGGTGGCGGTAGTGATGGCATGACAGGCAATTGATACCGAACGCTAGTCGAAGTTGGTTGTAGCGGCAGGGTGAGTATAGCTGCGAGCACCTCCATCTGACCAGGGGGAACTATGAAACTCAGAGCAATAGCGTTTCTTGTTTGCGGTTATATTGCTGGCTATTGTCAAGATCACCTTCCGTGCGTTTGGTATTTATGCCGAATGGTACCATGAGCTTGTTGCTGCCGTGGCTGTGGCGATTGCCTACGTGTTTTTCCCCGCATCGTCGTCTGTCTGTTGGAGATCGCGTTGACACTGGCCATTCTTGCCATTGTCGGCCTTTTGCTTGTCGGTGGCGGCTACCGTATTGCAGGTGTTCTGGGGGCATCAGTCGGCGTTATCCTTCTGATTGCGCTGCTCCTGCTCACGGGCAGAAGAGCTTACGAGATTACCAAGGGAGTTGTCGATGATACTTGGACGCGGTTTTGGGAACAAGCCGAACAGATAGCCGAATGGTGGTTTCCCTTTCCTGGGAGATTGATGGACAAGATCTGGGAGCTTGCAACAAGGCTCGGGAAATCAATGGGCGGCAATATCTGGTGAGTTCGGGGCGATTCACTTGGACAAGCCGGACATCGGAAAGACACGTCTGACGCCACTGTTTATCCGTGGAGAGCTGTAGATGCCTATCTGGAAGCCAGTTGGCCCGGCAGGACTATGGTCGTTACGCTGCGGATGATCCCAGAACGGATCAGCCTTGACTGGCTGCAAGCCTGACGGTCGGAGAGAGCGCGTTGGCTACCGGTATTCCTGCCTCGAAACTCAAGGGCATGGGCCATTCAACCGTTCAGTCGGTGCAGACTGATTCGGAGGTGCGCCTGTGCTACGAGGGCAAGCGCAGCGAGCAGGAAATCCTGGCGACTCCGCCCGCTGAGATAACGCGGCTTTGGCAGGGTGAAGCAGCAACCCAAAACCTGAACCGTCTATACTACGGCGACAATCTACCGATCCTGGCTGCCCTGCTGCGTGATCCAGTAGTTTGCGGGCAGATGCGGCTGGTGTACATTCGACCTGGGGCACCGGCCGGTCGCCACGCCGACCCCTTCGCCGACGCCGCCATCATTCAAGCGGTATCTGCCGCTGGTGCAATTCTAGCCCGGACAAGCCGGAACGAAGCAGACTCCGAACCGCGAAAATACAAAGACACCAGGCTCTTCAGTTTGTCGCCTGGTGTCTTTGTGCTCGGCAATGCCCTGCGTCTTACCCGATCTCAACTCCCAACCGCCGCAACGCCCGAATATGGCTCGACTCGGCACAGAGGCTCAGTCGCCGCCTGGGGTCAGCGCGAAGCTGAACAGCCCTATACCATTGGAGGCACTTGAGGTCAGACCATAGACACTCACCGCCCTGACCCGGTAGAAGCGCTGCTCACCCGCGTCGACCGGTATGGTGTCGTCATAAGTCAGTAGTTGGCTGTCGCCGATCCACGGAGGCGGCGTGACTTCAGCGATCAGGCTGGCGCTGGCATCACCCGGACTGAAGTAGGGGGCTGCACTGCGCCAGATTTCGTAGCGCGCAACGACAGCCGGGTAGCCGGAAACGCTCTGTGTACGGTGGGGCCAGGTGAGGCGGATGCTCTCGACAGTGCGGCTGATGGAGACAGTAGGGGTCAGGGGCGTCAGCGCGGCCGGCTCTACGACTGTGAAGGCAGCAACTTGGGTGCCGCTTTGCCCGTCGGGGGCAGCAACGGCGATGTCATGGGGGCCTTCGGCCAGGGTGATGGGTAGGGTGACACTGACAGCGGTCAAACCCAGATAGCCGACATCTGCCATGACTGCGTCATTCACTTGCACGACGGACGGATAGGCGAAGTTCTGGCCGGTGATCGTCACCGTGGCCGTGATACCGTGTGGCACGGCCCACGGATCCACGCCGAGCACGGCCGGCGCAGGAACGCTTACCGTAAACGCACCGCTGTAAATCGCCAGGTTGCCGGCCGTGTCGGCCGCGGTGACAGTATACGTATAGGCGCCGTTGGACAGGAAAGCGGTGGCAGTGTACCACAGGTAGCCGCTCAGCGGGGCATAGGTGGTGGATACCGGCTGGTCAACCAAAAGCATGGTGACCGATGCGGGTGCGACGCCGCTGCCCGTGTCAGTGATTAGCGCTGTGAACTGGGGCAAGTGCGTCTGGTTAACCACTGCGGTAGGTTGCAACATGGTGATGGTCGGGGGCGTGACGTCGTAACCGATGACGTAGGTGCCCAGTTGGCCGATAGTCGTCGTCATGGCGCGGGCAGGAAGATCATGAGTCGCGCTGAACGGCTGCCAATTGGCTTCCTCCGGCCGCCAGCGATAGAGGCGGAACAAGTTGGGGTCGACCGCGCCGGCCGCCTCGGCCGTGTAAGTGATGACCAACGTTGCCGGCGGGGTCAGAGTCATGGTGTAAGGTGAGAATTGATAGACCCCGCCCACCGCGAAGCCCTCGCCCGAGGCCGAGAGCAGGCGGCTGCGGGTAGGGTTGCCGGTCGTCGGCGCCCAGGCAGCAGCCGTCAGCGTAAATGCCTCCGTTGGAGCCAGAAGGGCGCCGTCGAGCATCGCTGCGCGATAGGTCATGCCCTCGCTGCCGAACAATTGTGCGCCGCCACGTACGATCCCGTCAACGGTGCGGCCGGCGATGTCCACCGTCCACTCGATCCCCTGCTGCACCGTCTGTGCAACCTGCTGGAAAAGGCTTTCGACGATCAGGCGCGCGCCGGTCAGGGCATTGCCCAACAGATCCCAAAAGCTTTTGCCCGCCTGACTGCCGTATTGGCGATCGGGGTAGACTTCTGTCGCGAGCAGGCCGCCCGTCGTGGCGTAGCCGCGCTCGATCACGATCTCGCGCCCCTGCTTGAACTCCACCCCCGCGCCCAGCTCGATATCCAGGATACCACTCCAGCCGACCTCCGGCACGACCTCCAACGTTCCATCCGTCGCCGCGATCACCTCGTAGCGCGAGAGGGGCACGCTGGTGAGGTAGGCGTTGACCTCTTGCAGCGCTGCGCTGCTGCCAGCGATCAAGCCTTGTGACTGGAGGGCGTCCCAAGCGGCCAACAGCGCCGTCAGGTTGCGCACGCGCTGGAGCGCGAGCTCCAGGTCAGCGCCCTCGACGATGAACTTATACGTTACGTCGCGCAGCACGATGTCGCTGAAGGTCGTCGCGTTGCCTTCACCGGTCAGCGAAAGCTCGAAACGCACTGGGTCGCCGGTAGATTGGCTGAAAAACAACTCCTCTTTGAGTTTGGTGCTGTGGTCGCCCACGTAAACGCCGATCTTCTGCGTTACTGGCGTCTGTACGGTCAGCAAGTCAAGATCAAAGCCGACTTCTTGTTCGAGCGCCAGGCTCCATTCGTGAGCGACGTCGTCTGTGGTCAACGTGCCAAACAGGCGGAGGGTTGTCTCAGTATCGAGCGCGTCCAGCTTCAGGAGCGGGCTGCTGATGTCGGCGTTTGGGGCCAGGGCCACCATCCCCACCTCTTGGGCCATCAGTTTACCGTCACCGCCGATGCCCAGGAACTTGATCTCGGCGCCGGCATGCAGATGGTCAGGCGTCCATTCGGCGCCAATGCCCGCGGTCGTCTTTTCCCGATAGCTCTCGTAAGCGACGCCTGGCGTCAGTGCCCGCAGGACGGCCGCCAGCGCCGGAGCTCCCGGCGCTACTGGGACGATGTCCGCCAGACCCGACAGCACGAAGACTGCCTGGGCTTTCTGGTCTGGAGGAGTGTATGGCGCGTCAAAGCGGGATTGCCACTCACCCAGCGCCAGCCCTTTCATCTCACTCGTCGCTTCGGCGCCGGCCTCAGCGCTCGAGATAAGGCCTTTCATGCTGAGCTTCGCGCCCAATCCCGCCCCGCCGCCCACCTCCCCCTGGAACTGTTCAGCCAGCCGCAAGATGTCGTCGTTGTCGCTTTTGGCATCGGTCTCTGTGAGATTCCAGCCCAGGCCGCCCTTGAGCTCGCCCTCCAGGAAGGCGACCAGGCCGGCGCTGATCCCGCCTTTGGCTTTGTAGACCGTGCCACCGTACCAATGGTGTTGGAAGGAGCGTTCCTGGACTTCCAAGGCAAAGCTCACCGGGCTTGCCCAAGCGAAGCTCTGGCCCCACCGGCTGGCGCCGGTCGCCGCCAGGGTGTAACTCCCAGGCCCGCCCAGGCTGTCGGCGGTGACCGACACATCCAGCAATCCGCTCGCGTCGCTGCTGCCACTGCCCGACGGGCTGAAGGTCACAGTTACAGATGGCGCACGCTGGCCGATCGCATCACGCACCTCGAAGTAACGGTGGGCGATGCCACCACGCATGATCTGAGACGATTGATCTACGGGTGGGTAGAGGGGCGTCAGGGTCAGCGGACCGGTCAGCGCCCCGCCCCCCAGTGCCAACTTAACCACGAAGGCGTCGACGTTGCCGCCATTGGAGTTGGTGTCGAAGGCGCCCGGCGTGGTGGGAAAGTCGGCGGAGATCGTCCGTCCCGTGACGTAGGTCGCCCCGCTGCCGTCCACGGCGATGCCGTTGCCATGGTCATCACTGCTCCCGCCCAGGAAGGTGACGTAGGCCAGACTCGCCCCCGTGCTGTTCAGTTTGGCCACGAAGGCGTCCCAGTACCCACCCCAACTCCGGTCCAACGCGCCGGGGGTGGTAGGAAAGTCGGCGGAGCCGGTCCCCCCGTGACATAG